>DDTL01000128.1:51333-51675 GCA_002344345.1 Saprospiraceae bacterium UBA2365 | reverse complement strand
GCCGAATATTCAATAACCGTTTTTTTTCAGGTCATGAGAAAAATATTTTTATTTTTTTTTAATTAAACACAAATCAGTTATGCGTAAGCTTATTGTGATTCGTTTTATCTCAATGGTATCTCAATAGAACAGGGATATTATACCTACGTTCAGAAGATGTTTGGTATAAAAATGAAGAAAATTATAATTAAAACTATTTTTGTGACCGGAATAATCTGGTTTAAAGCTTTTGAAGCTGGGTCAGAAACTCGGTAAACCGGAATTTTATGGAGTACTTATAAGCAATTTGCTTTTGAAGCTTGAGTCTGCTCCGAAAATTCCAATTTGTTGATTTTCATTCGT
>DDTL01000128.1:0-51285 GCA_002344345.1 Saprospiraceae bacterium UBA2365 | reverse complement strand
TAGGGGGCAAAGACTTTTCGGAGTTGACTCAAGCTTGCAGGAACAATTTCTTACTTCTGAAAATTTTGCATATTTTAGCAGTTGAAAGGATTATAATAATTAGGATGCTTTCTGTAAAATCAATGAATTAATCAAATTTAAAAATAGGATCATTTAACATATACGCATGAAATATTTTTTTGAAGAAAATATAGTTTATTTTGACAACCATCTTGTTGTTGCATTCAAACCCTCTAATTTATTATCTCAAAAGGACGATACCGGAGATGAAAGCATTCTTGAAAAGGTGAAACAATATATAAAGGAGAAAATGGATAAACCCGGAGATGTTTTTCTGGGTTCTGTTCACCGTCTTGACAGGCCTGCCATGGGTTTGATGATTTTTGCCAAAACCTCCAAAGCCTTGACGAGGTTGAATGACCTTATGCAGCAAGGCGGAATAAAAAAAACATACCTCTGTATTTGCGAAGGTAATCCGCCTGAATATCAAGGCACTTTGCAACACTACCTCGAAAAAGATCCTGTCAAAAATCGGGTAAAATTGCATAAAACTCCCGGGAAGAACAGAAAAGAAGCTGTTTTGAAGTATGAACTTATAAGCAGACAAGGGAAATTTTCCATGTTCAAAGTTCAACTTGAAACCGGAAGACCGCATCAGATCAGGGCGCAGATGGCGAGTATCGGTTGTCCTATCGCAGGTGACCTGAAATATGGCTCAGATCAGAATATGCTCGACAAATCAATTTGCTTATTGAGTTGGAAACTTTCTTTTACTCATCCGGTGACCAATGAGAACATACGCTTGACGTCAAAGTTTCCATCATCAAAACAAGTCTGGAATCTGTTCGAAAATCCGGTTTGATCAGTTGTTGACCCTGATTTCCATACCCAAACCGGATTCTTTCATTTCTGTTTCACTGTTTAAGATACTTTGATAAGCCTTCATTAGTTTATGGATATCGTATGAAGGATATGCACTCCTGTTCTCATCCAGGCTAAGTAACTGAACCACATATTGCTCTTCACCCGGGATGTTATGGAATCTGTCTTTAAGATGCAAAGTCAATATCAAAACTGAAACCGCTATGGACAGCGTAATGGCAGCATAGGCTGCAATGTTCTGTATATCAAATCTTTTTGGTTGCTTCAAGGCATCCAGTCTGGATTCTATCCTGTTAAATGCATCATCCGGCACCTTCGTTTCATAAGAAGGACCGGACTTTTGCAGTATGACCAGGATATCATCTATTGGCGCTTTATTTTCCATCATTATCCGGTTATCGAAATCTTTTTTTGTTTAAATATCTTTTCTAATCTTTCTTTTGCCAACTTGAACTGGGATTTTGATGTGTTGACGCTGATGCCGAGCTTCTCGGCAATTTCCTTGTGTTTAAACCCATCCATTACGTAAAGATTGAACACCGTTCTATATCCCACAGGCAATAAATCCAACGCCTGGGACAGCACTTCAAAATCGATGTCGCTTTCGACACTGATCTCAAATGGCAAAACAATATTGTCAGATTCAATGGTCAGATGGAATGCTTTGTTTTTTCTCAGGTACATTAGACATTCATTGACAGCTACTTTTTTCATCCAACCTTCAAAACTACCCGTTTCCCTGTATTGGGACAATCTGCTGAAAATCTTAAAAAAGGACTCAACCAAAATATCTTCAGCTACAAAAGTATCCTGAATATATCGTTTGATCAGGGCAAAAATCCGTGGTGCATAACTGTTGTACAGATCTTTCTGAGCAGATCGGTCGTTAAGCAGACATTTAGATATTAATTCTCTTTCTTCCACGGTAAATTATTATCCTTTATTACTCGATTGATAAAATTTAATCAATAATATCCCGGCAGTTTTTGCCAATCAAGGAAAATTTTATTTCGTTTTGGCTGGCGGTTAATAGATGCATGATGGTTGCCAAAAAGTTGCGAACCAAAGCATTTTTTTTCATTTTTTTTAAAATCCGGGAATAATGGCATGTAAATTCGTTTTTTTTATCTGAAAATCTTCATGATTTTCTGATGACCAGATACAAATTCGATCGATAGCACTTGAATGAAATTCCTGAATATCAATCGCCTGTGTGGCTTTTGACCTGCATTTTCATCACATACTTTTTACGGTTCTACACTTGCCATTTTAACTCATATTCAGTTATTTATGTAAATAATTGTTTTTATGTTGAACTTTGATTTAAGCTATTTTTGAAACCTGAAAATACGATGATTGAGTCTACTCCGAAAAGTNNTACTGACTGAAAACGTCAGTGGGGATTTAGGGGGCAAAGACTTTTCGGAGTAGACTCATGATTTTATATTTTTAAATGATTGGGAAAAACAGGACAATCGCAGATTGATGTCAATCAGAGGCCACTGCATCCACCATTGTTGTTAAACAACTTCAAAATATCATTATATTTGCGCAAATTTTTTAAATGATGGAAATACCTTCAAGATATCAGGCAGCGGACATTGAAAAAAAATGGTACGCACATTGGATGGACAAAAATTATTTTCATTCTGTTCCGGATGATAGAGAGCCATACACCATTGTGATCCCGCCTCCAAACGTAACCGGTATTTTGCACATGGGACACATGCTTAACAACACCATTCAGGATGTTTTGATCCGCAAAGCGAGGTTGGATGGCAAGAATGCATGTTGGGTGCCCGGCACAGACCATGCATCCATTGCAACTGAAGCAAAAGTGGTCAGGTTGTTGCGTGAAAAAGGGATAAAAAAGTCAGAGATTGACCGGGAAAAATTTCTGGAACACGCCTGGGAATGGAAAGAACTTTACGGAGGTATCATACTAAAACAATTGCGGAATCTGGGTGCTTCCTGTGATTGGGAGAGAACCGCTTTTACCATGGATGAGGAAAGATCAAAATCTGTGATACAGGCTTTCATCGATTTATACAACAAGGGTTTGATATACAGGGGCGAACGAATGATCAACTGGGATCCGGAAGCAAAAACCGTCCTGTCCAATGAAGAAGTACTATATGAAGAAGAAGCTGGCAATCTATATCATGTTAAATACCAGATCACAGGAACAGATGAATACATTATCATAGCGACCACCAGGCCTGAGACAATTTTGGGAGATACTGCAGTTGCTGTAAATCCCAAGGATCCGAGATACACACATTTAAAAGGAAAAACAGTCATAGTGCCGGTTGTCAATCGGGAAGTTCCACTTATTTTTGATCGGTATGTTGACATGGAATTTGGAACCGGGGCGTTGAAAATTACACCTGCCCATGACCCGAATGACTATAACATCGGATTAGAGCACAAGCTGGAGATCATCGATATTTTCAATCCAGATGCCACATTGAGTGAGGCGGCCCGGTTTTACGTTGGGACTGATCGGATGGAAGCCAGAAAACTCATCGTGCAAGATCTTGAAAAGGCTGAATTACTCGTAAAAATTGAACCCTACATGCATAGCGTGGGTCGTTCTGAAAGAACCAATGTGGTGGTCGAACCACGGTTGTCAGAACAATGGTATGTTGATATGAAATCATTGGCAGGGCCTGCTCTGGAGCATGTGATGAATGATGACATCGAATTTTTTCCGAAAAATCAGAAGAACAGTTACCGTCATTGGTTGGAAAATATTCGAGACTGGACCATTTCAAGGCAATTATGGTGGGGACACCGTATTCCAGCCTATTATCTGGAGTCGGACGGAAAAACGGAGATATTTGTTGCCCATTCAAAACAGGAAGCATGGACGATGGCGATCGAAAAGTCCGGCATTTCGACTTTGAAAGAATCAGATTTGATACAGGATGAAGATGTATTGGATACCTGGTTTTCATCCTGGTTATGGCCTATTTCCGTTTTTGGCGGGTTTTCAGATAAAAAAGAATTGGATTATTATTATCCAACCACTGTTTTGGTGACCGGATGGGACATTATTTTCCTTTGGGTTGCTAGAATGGTTATGGCCGGTTATGAATGGACAGGAGAAAAACCCTTTAAACACGTCTATTTTACAGGCATGGTAAGGGATAAATTGAGGCGTAAAATGAGCAAGTCATTGGGTAACAGTCCGGATGCGCTTGGGTTGATAGAAGAATATGGTGCAGATGGTGTACGATTTGGTATGCTGAGCAGTTCGCCGGCCGGAGGAGACTTGCTTTTTGATGTTAAATTATGCGAGCAGGGACGTAACTTCAGCAATAAGATCTGGAATGCCATGCGACTAATCATGGGATGGGAGGTTGAAGATATAGCATGTCCTCCTGAAAATTCCTTTGCTGCTAAATGGCTTGAACAAAAATTGGACCAATTGCTCGTGGAATTGGATGAATGCTTTTTGCAATACAGGCTTTCTGATGCGTTGATGATCGTTTATAATTTTGTTTGGAATGATTTCTTTTCCTGGTATCTGGAGGCGATAAAACCTGCTTTCGGAAAGCCAATCGACAGACGAACTTCAGTTGCTACCATTGCACTTTATGAAAAGATATTGACAATATTGCATCCATTCATGCCATTTATCAGTGAAGAAGTTTGGCATGTACTGAAGGAAAGGGCTGAGGGTGATGATTGCATCATCAGCCGGTATCCAAAACCAGGTGAAACAGATTCAATTTTTGTTCAGACAGGTGAAAAAGCCAAAGCATTGATAACCCGGATCAGGGAGATCAGAAATTCAAAAAACCTGAAACCTAAGGAGCAGCTCCCGCTTACTGTAGAGCAGTCTGAAAGCATTGAAACATTATTGAAAACAGAAGGAATAAAAGAATTTATTCAAAAACTGGGATTTTTAAGTAGTTTGGACATTGCAGCAGCCAGGGAAGGGAATAATATGGTTCATTTTATTTCCGGTGATGATAAATATGCGCTGGAAATCCCTGTTGAGATCAATATTGAGGTTGAAAGAGCATCTTTATTGAATGAGCTGACATATCAGGAAGGATTTGTGGATGCGGTGCGCAAAAAACTGGAAAATGAGCGTTTTGTCAACAATGCACCTTCGAGTGTTGTGGATATTGAACGTAAAAAACTGGCAGATGGTGAAGAAAGGATCAGGATGATCAAAGATGCTTTAAGCCATTTATGATATGCTGTATAAAACAGAAAGATTTATTTGAAATATAAGATATAAAATGATAAACATGTTAAGCGAACAGGAAATCATCAGGAGGGAAAACCTCAAAAAAATTGAAGAAGCAGGTATCAATCCATATCCTGCAGATACGTATCTGGTAAATACTACAGCTAAAGAAATTTTTGAAAACTTCAACCCTGAAACAAAAAATTATCAGGATGTTGCTGTGGCAGGAAGATTGATGATGAAGCGGATCATGGGAAAAGCATCATTCGCTGAATTACAGGACAGTACAGGGAGAATTCAGCTTTATATCAGTCGGGATGATATTTGTCCTGAAGGAAATGACATGCTTTACAATGACCTGTTCAAAAAATGGATGGATCTCGGGGATTTTATTGGCGTCAAAGGTTATGTTTTTGTTACCAAAATGGGAGAGACATCCATACATGTCAGCGAAATCAAATTATTGAGCAAATCTCTAAAACCTTTACCTATTGTTAAAGTGGATGCTGAAGGACAGGTGCATGATGCAGTCACAGATCCTGATTTCAGATACCGTCAGCGATATGTCGATCTGGTGGTGAATCCGGAGGTTAAAGATACTTTTGTGAAACGTACAAGAATGTACAATTCAATCAGGGAATTCCTGAACGGGAAAGGATATCTGGAGGTCGAGACACCGATCCTGCAGCCTTTGTATGGGGGTGCTGCTGCAAGGCCATTTAAAACTCATCACAACACACTTGATATGACACTTTATCTCAGGATAGCTAATGAGTTGTATCTCAAGAGATTGATAGTCGGTGGATTCGATGGTGTTTATGAGTTTTCGAAAGATTTCAGGAATGAAGGGATGAGTCGTTTTCACAATCCGGAATTTACGCAGATTGAACTGTATGTAGCTTACAAAGATTATAACTGGATGATGGATCTGGTTGAGGAAATGGTTGAAAAAGTAGCCATAGATACGAATGGAAGTACAAAATTGCAGGTAGGTGAGCATATCATTGATTTTAAAAGGCCATGGAAACGATTGACAATGTTTGAGGCGATCCTGGAATATACCGGAATTGATATCAGTTCAATGGATGAAAATGAATTGAGAGATGTTTGCAGGCAATTGCATATTTCTGTAGACCTTTCAATGGGCAAAGGCAAACTGATCGATGAGATTTTTGGTGAGCAGTGCGAGCATCTGCTGATACAACCAACTTTCATCACTGATTATCCGGTGGAAATGTCTCCTTTGGCAAAAAAACATCGTTCTAAACCTGGCATAGTGGAGCGTTTTGAAGCCATTTGTAACGGCAAGGAAATTTGTAATGCTTTTTCCGAATTGAATGATCCCATCGATCAGCGGGAAAGGTTTATGTCACAGCTTGAACTGGGCAAAAGAGGGGATGATGAGGCCATGGTGCTGGATGAAGACTTTCTCCGGTCTTTGGAATATGGCATGCCACCAACTGCCGGATTGGGGATTGGGATGGACAGGTTGGCTATGATCATTACCAATTCTCCATCCATCCAGGATGTGATCTTCTTCCCTCAAATGAAGAAAGAAGGGTAGGAGAATGACAGAAAATGTATTGCTGGTTGAGAATTTATTACTATACAATGCATTAGTAATATATTGTATGAATGTTATTTTTTTAACAGTATAAATCTCAAATTCCAATTATAATAAAGATAACCATCCACTAATGGGATACATTTTAGGTAGTTTGAGATTATTCCTTATATTTCTGATCGCTTCAATCATGATTGCGATTTATTCTGTATTAATCATTTTTATCCGTCATACGGATGAAAAAGGGTTCAAACTTAGAAGGATTTTCCTTATTTTGATGATGGATCTGATCGGTTTCAGAATAAAAAAAGAAGGAAATCCTGTTGTTCAACCGGCTTTGTATGTATGTAATCATAAGGGAGTATTCGATTTTTTTGTTGTATTGAGATATATCAATGCCTTTGTAGTTTCGAAATCAGAGATGAGTAAACTACCTGTTATAAGTAAAGGAGCAGCTTATAGTGGTATCATCTATGTCAACCGGGAAGATCAAAAAAGCCGTTCAGTTGTTCGGGATGCCATCAGGGAGACTCTTTTAAGTGGCAGAAATGTATTAATTTTTCCGGAAGGAACTACACATAGTGGCCGGACAACCATGGAATTCAAAATGGGTTCTTTCGTTGAAGCTGCGAGGCATGGAATTCCGGTTGTTCCAATTGCGCTTGAATACAAAGATAAAAACGATTATTATGTGGATATTCCTGCTTTGAAAATGTATTTCAGGTCCTTTGGTAAACTCCGGACTACCTGTAGTATCAGTTACGGTACCCCAATCACGGATGCTGATCCTGCAGCTTTGGCAGGCAGAACGAAGAAATGGATCGATCAGAAATTGCTTGAATTCCAAAATGAATTTGGGCATTCATACAAAGATTAGGCTTTAAACCCTCTTGTTCGGGCCAAGGTAGTATGCAGAATTTTATTTTTCATCACCTTTTTGTAATGGGGAATTGATATTGTATTCATGAGATTTTATAATAATTTTGAATATGATCATCCATTGATCCGGGTAAAACCAGCTGAAGATATACAGATCATTGCGGTGACACCTGCTTTGAACGAGAAGAAGCTATTTCGTACGATCGAATCTTTGTATCAGGCTGATAAACCGGATAAAGGCTCGGTTGAAATGATTGTTGTTCTGAATGAATCAGAGAATGTCCTTAAGGAGGTAAGTGCATTTCACAAAGATCAGATGGAGGAGCTTTTAGCCTGGGCAAAAAGTAACAATGACCATACTTTTAATCTTCATCCCATATTGATAACAGGAATTCCCGAAAAGTTTGCCGGAGTGGGTTTAGCACGCAAAGTCGGCATGGATGAAGCTATGTACAGATTTCTTTCCTTAGGTCAGGAACGAGGTATCATCGCCTGTCCAGATGCAGATGTAACTGTATCAAGTAATTATTTTAAAGCTTTATCAGCGGGATTTGAGGCAAATCCGGGTATGCAGGCAGCTTCCATACACTTTGAACATGACCTTGAAATCGCGGCATTGAACGGACTTGAAGATAAGATCATTCAGTATGAGAGTCATCTCAGGTATATGATCAGGATGCAGAGGCTTATCGGATTGCCGTTCGCTTATCATACGGTCGGAAGTTCCATGGCAGTCAATGTTAAAGGCTACATGGAGCAATTTGGGATGAACAAAAGGAAAGCAGGAGAAGATTTTTATTTTCTGCAAAAGTTCATCAATGCAGGGTTTCTTTTTGAGATCAATGATACGACTGTTTATCCCGAAGCAAGGTATTCAGACCGGGTGCCATTTGGAACAGGCAGAACGATGAAAATGGGTTCCGATGAAAGTTTGACCACTTATCATTTTAATACTTTTGAAGCTTTGACTTCTCTGACTCTCAATCTGGAAAATTTTTATTTATTGCCTGAAACATTGGAAGATAAGCTGGAAGAACCTGTTTTGAGTTTTTTTGGTGACAGGTTGCTGAAAGAAATCGAAGTGATCAAGGCTCAGACAAAGGATTTTGTTATGTTCAAAAAAAGGTTTTACCGTTGGTTTGATGCTTTTCAACTAATAAAATACCAGCATTTTTGCAGGGATCATTTTTTTGAAAATATACCTGTGGAACATGCATGTAAATTTTTATTATCCAAACTGAAGATGGAGCATCCGGGCTCAATGAAAGAAATGCTATTTTTATTGAGGTCAATGGACAGAGAAGGATACATAAAAAAAGGAAGCAAAAGCTCCCTTTAATCTCCTTTCCACATCAGAAATGCCTTAAGGAATCCATCCAGATCACCATCAAGCACTCTGTCGGGATTATTGATCTGGAAACCAGTTCGATGGTCTTTTACTCTCCTGTCGTCAAGCACATAAGATCTGATTTGTGATCCCCATTCGTTTTTCATTTTCTGTGCTTCAATTTTATCTCTTTCTGCCATTTGCTTTTCCAGTTCAAGTTGATATAGTCTGGATTTTAGCAATTGTAAGGCTTTATCTCTGTTTGCGTGCTGAGATCTCGCTTCCTGGCAGGCTATGGCAATGCCTGTTGGAATATGGGTAACCCGGACGGCTGTCTCGACTTTATTGACATTTTGACCACCGGCTCCCTGAGCACGGAATGTATCCCATCGAATATCGGCAGTATCAATATTGATTTCAATGGTATCGTCGACGACAGGATGGACAAATACTGAAGCAAAAGAGGTCATTCGTTTGCCCTGTGCATTGAAAGGGCTGACCCGCACCAATCTGTGCACTCCGTTTTCACCTTTGAGCAATCCAAAAGAATAATCACCGTCAATTTCAATCTCCACAGATTTTATACCTGCGACATCGCCGTCAGACCTGTAGATCTCTGTGACTTTAAAATCATTTTTCTCAGCCCACATGATATACATTCGGAGCAGCATGGCTGCCCAGTCATTGCTTTCTGTTCCTCCGGCACCTGCGTTGATCTGGAGGGTACAGGATAGCTCATCCTCTTTTTTGTTGAGTGTGGTACGGAATTCTACATCATCAAGCATGCTAACCGCCGCCTGATAATGTGCTTCAACTTCTTCTTCAGAGACTTCACCTTCAGTAAAAAATTCAGATAAAGCTTCCAGATCAAGAATAGTTCCTTCTATTTCTCTGAATTTTTCAACCCATTTTTTAGCCGATTTTATCTGTCTTAAAGTCGTTTCAGCTTTTTCGGCATCCTCCCAAAAATCAGGCGCCAGGGATTTTTGTTCTTTTTCTTCAATTTCGATCAATTTGTGATCGACGTCAAAGATACCCCCTAATCAATGTCAATCGATCCTTCAAACCCTGGAGTTGTTCAGTAGTCATATTGCCCCTTTTTAAGTTTTCAAATAATTATTACACAATCGTGAACAGGCATTCATATATATGAGTATTTCCTTAAATTAAAAGTAACTGCATAGAAATTTCCGTAAAAGGAAATTCAGTTTTCTGCGAGTAAGTCCCGTAAAATACTACACTATTCCGGATATTCTATATAGAAAACCAGCATAGCCCTTTTGGGAATAACGGGGTATTTTCCGCCTTCGCCATAAGCCAGATAATAGGGAATAAAGAATATCCCTTCACTTCCTCTTGGCATCAGCATAATCGCTTCATCCCAACCTGCCAGCACTTGCTTCTGACCCGCAAAAAAAGATAGTGGCTTGCCCCTGTCGTAAGAATTGTCAAAGGCTTTCCCATCAGCAGCTATGATCCCGTAATAATGGACATTTACCTTTTCTCCCTGAGCTGGTTTCTTCCCGGAACCTGTTTTTTCAAAAACATATTCCAAACCTGATTTTGTCTTTTTCAAGCCAACCAAGGAAGAGTTTTTGTATGCTGCCAATGCTTCGGCAGTTCTTTTGGTGACAGCTTCCAGTTTTGGCTTTAAGGCATTTTTTAAGCCTTCAGTTGCTTTCGCCTGTTCGCTATCCCGTCGGGCCATTTCCTCAGGAGAGATGATCTCTTTCATGCCGATATTGTAAAATACGGATTTCAATCCTGCAAACGCCGGAATTTGGAGGTTGGCAGAATCCAGTTTGTGTTCCAGGATCACACTGTCTCCCGGAACAAGGTAAGTCAGCAATTCATCCAATGGATTATCCGCACGGAATTCTTCAGGACCTCTTGGAACCCTGTATTTGCTCCAGCTCTCTTTTTCAGTCAGATCGATGATCACTTTTCCATTATCACCTACGATTTTCATACTAAAAATGGCGTATTCACCTGAGATAGGTGCCTGGCCTTTTCCCCGCTCAATGTACTGATATGTATGACCTGTAAATTTCAACGGGATCATGGTGATCTGCTTTTTCTCTTTGCATGAAAGAAGAGTCAATAATAAAATGGAAGCAAAAAGCATTCGTTGCATAAAAATAAAGTTTTAATGATTGATTTAAAAAAGTTAAACCTAAGAGATTGCCCTTAGGTTTAACAAGAAAAATCTATTTTTTATTATAGATACTCTATATAAAACATCAATGTTGCTTTAGCTGGAATGACAGGAGGTCTGCCTTCTTCTCCGTATGCTAGATCGTAAGGTATGAAAAATACCGCTTCACTTCCTTGAGGCATCAGTTCCAACGCTTCATCCCAGCCGGGAATCACTTCGCCCATACCCAGTGTGAATGCAAATTCCTGACCTCTTCCATAAGAGTTGTCAAACATTTTTCCATCGCTTGCGAGCACCCCATAATAGTGAACTTTAACCAATTGACCTTTTTTTGGTTTTGGCCCTGAAGCTTTATTGATAAATGAATATTCCAGGCCACTGGAAGTTTTTTTCATGTCTTTCAATGACTTGGTTTTGTAAGCCTTAAGCAATTCTTTGACTTTTTCGGCAACTATAGGTTCTTTACCCTGAACTTCAGCCATTTTGGTTTGCATTTCAGCGTTTTCACCTTCAATTCTTTTCAACATCTCTTCTCCTGAAACGATTTCTTTAATACTGATACCATAGGTAAGCTCGGTGGCTCCTTCAAGCATCGGATGTTCCCTGGTCAATGAATCCACTTTATACACCCAGGTTACTGAGTCACCTACAACCAATAAAGTCAGTATCTCATCAACAGGCATGTCAGGTCTGAACTCATCCGGGCTATCCGGTTGACGGTAACGGGTCCAGTTCTCCTTTGCAGTAAGATCTGTAAAAACTTTGCCATTGTCTCCGACAACTTTCAGACTGAAAACAGTATATTCACCAGGTTTTGGAAGTTCACCTTTACCTTTTACGATATGTGTATAACTATCATCATAGTGTTTTAACGCCACAACCTCTGGCTTATGCTTGCAGGAAACCAGCAACATAAGTAATAAAGAACTTATCAAAATTTGTCTCATACTAGATTTTTTTAATGTATTTTGGTAATAAATTTTTAAATTTTGTAACAACATAATCCATGCTTCCATATAAAGCGCCTCCTGCAGCATTTTTATGTCCTCCACCTTTGAAATGATCTCTTGCGATTTCCTGCACTGAAATATTACCCTTGGATCTCAGGGAAATTTTAATAATGGTCGGTTGTTCAGTGATCAGTGCAGCAATTTCAACCTCATTGATCATCAATAAATAGTTGACAATACCTTCTGTATCACCTCTTTGTATGTTAAAATCAGCGTAATCTTCTTTATACAATTTAATGATACCCGCTTTATATTCCGGTATGATCTCCATTCTGTTGACAAGACAATGGCCAAGCAAACGAAGCACTTTTTCGCTCAGTCGATTGTAAATATTATCCTGCAGGGAGTTGATATCTATGCCATATTTTAATAAATCTCCTGCAATATTAAATGTTTTTGGATTAACATTATATTTAAATGAGCCAGTATCTGAGATTAGTCCGGTCATGAGACAATTTGCTATATCCGAATCTATCATGCGATGAAATCCCATTTCTCCAAAAAAACTGAAAACCAGCTCTGAAGTCGAACTCGCATCCGCATCCCAATACATTACGTCTGAAAAAGGTTCAGGATCGAGGTGATGATCAATATGAACTTTAAAAGCCTGACTCAGCACAACTTGTTCACCCATTTTATCAATCCTGTCAAGTCCGCTGAAATCTAAAAAAAACATTATATCTGCTCGTCGAATCCTTTTATTGATCTCTTCGGCTTCAAAATCATGAATCAATATCCGGTCACTGTCTTTCAGAAAACTCAGGGTGGATGGAAATTCACTTGGAAAAGCTGTGGCAACCTGGTGTCCATTTTTCTCCAACATCAGATGCAGGGCAAGTGAACTTCCAATGGCATCACCATCCGGATTCCGATGAGAAAAGATCACCACATTCTTGGGTGCATTCAATAAATCTTTGAGTTCTGATAAACTATCCATACTTCATTTTCAGGCATTGTTTAATTCTACACCTGATTTTTTTGGCAAGCTGGCTGAATGTTAGCAAAAAAAAACAATCCAGTAGTTGCCATGCTCAAGAAAAACGGCGCAATAATAAGAAAAATTAATCAGCATATTATGGATATTAACTATATTATTACTTTTGCAAAAATTTTAAATCTATAAATATGTCAGGAAACAGAACATTTACCATGATCAAACCAGATGCTGTAAAGGCTGGTCATATCGGAGCAATATTGTCAAAAATCAACGAAGCCGGGTTTAGAATAGTTGCCATGAAGTATTATAAACTTTCCCGGGAAATGGCGCAAAAATTTTATGAAATCCATAAAGAGAGACCTTTTTATGGAGAATTGTGTGATTTCATGTCATCCGGCCCCATTGTAGCTGCAATCCTTGAAAAAGAAAATGCAGTTGCTGAATTCAGAAAACTTATTGGATCTACAAATCCCGCTGAAGCTGCCCCCGGAACCATCAGGGCACTTTATGCCACCAGTCTGGGTGAAAATGCCATCCACGGGGCAGATAGCGATGAGAATGCGCTCATTGAAGGCAGTTTCCATTTTGCAGGTACTGAAATGTATTGATATTCTGTTTATTGCTCTCAATCTGATGTGCAGCTCACTCAATTCAGAAAAAAGATGCTTTATTGACAGGCTTGAATGAAATGCTTTGACAGACATTTTGGTTTATTTTTCCGATTTCTTATCAGGTACAGAGTAAACCGGAATGTCTGTTTCTGTTTTAAGTAACAAAGATCCATGTTTTTCGCAATACCAATCCTTCTTTAGAGATTTTTATTTGTTAAAAGCAGCTTTAGAGGTTTTTTATTTGTTTTCATTAAACTTTTTTAAATTTACCGAAAATTAAATGGTTTAGCATAAGTTACAACAAATTTTAAACTGAGCTCTTAATGATAAAATTGATTGAATGTCCAAGGGATGCCATTCAGGGGATTTCCACATTTATTCCGACTAAGGAAAAGGCAGCCTATATCAATCAATTGCTCAAAGTTGGATTTGATACCATTGATTTCGGAAGCTTCGTATCACCAAAAGCCATACCGCAACTCAGTGATACAGCTGAAGTGCTGGATCTGCTTGAAATGGAACAAACAACAAGCAAATTGCTCGCTATTGTAGCTAATTCAAGGGGCGGAAAATCAGCAGCTTCGTACGCTAAAATAAGTTACTTAGGTTTCCCTTTTTCAATTTCAGAAACTTTCCAGTTAAGGAATACGAATTCAACTATCAGAGATTCTCTGCATATCGTTAGGGAACTCTGCGATATTTGCGAAGCAAACGAAAAACAACTGGTCATTTATATTTCAATGGGATTCGGAAATCCTTACGGGGATGATTGGAGTCCTCAAATTGTTTGTTATTGGCTGGAACAATTGCACCAGTTGGGTGTAAAAATATTTGCAATTTCAGATACCATTGGAGTTGCTGATCCAGAGAATATACATGCTTTATTCAGTCAGATCATTCCTCAGTATTCCTATCTTGAAATTGGTGCACATTTTCATACACCCCCACAGCACTGGGAATCTAAATTCGAAGCAGCATTATCCGCAGGTTGCGCACGTTTTGACGGAGCTATCAAAGGTTTTGGCGGATGCCCTATGGCAAAGGATGAATTGACCGGAAATATGGCCACAGAGCACATGATCCATAAACTAAATCAACTGGGAATTCCTAATCACATCCTTCTGGATGAGTTGGAAAAATCCATCGAAATGGCCACAAAAATGATTCCCTTACTTTAAATTTAAATGACGGATTTTGATACTGCTCGATGAAAAAACTTTTAAAGCGCTATTCAAAGAATGGTATCCGGTCTTATGCAGGTATTCACAGAAATATGTGGCCGATCCCGGTATAGCTGAAGACCTCGTTCAGGAAGTTTTTGTGAACCTATGGAACAGTAAGGACACCATTGAATTGGAAAGTGAAATGCCACCTTATTTGTTTGCTTCGACCAGATACAACTGCCTTCGTTATATAAACAGGAATCAAAAGGAAGCAAAGATCATTGGAATACATCTTGAGAAAATAGAGGATTCTTTTGATGAAAATGTGGAATACCAACAATTGGAAAAATTAAAAAAATTGTTTGAGGCAGTGGATCAATTACCTGATAAAACCCGGCAGGTTTTCAGGCTTTCAAAATTGGAAGGACTAACCTATCAGGAGATCTCCGAATTTCTTGGTGTATCAGTTAAAACAGTTGAAAATCAAATGAGTGCAGCTTTGAAAAAGCTTAGAACCGAAATGGTCACTAAACAAGATTCCGAATGATTTGAGGAATGGAATGTTTGGCATCTGAAATTTGAAAATTGGTCCCGGGATTTGAAATACCTAATCAGATTAAACCCGCTGGCATTCAATATTTGAACCCGATTTCCTGCAGAGAAATCAATTCGCAAAGACGCATTTGTTTCATTCGGGAAAATAAAATCATTTAGTGCTATTGATTCAATATAATCATTCATCGATTCGTAGCATTTCCGTGATTACACAATCGACGATCCACTAAAATCCACTTCCCAAAACACTATCTGACTACCCGAATTCTTTACGAAGAGGATCAATTTGTACTTGGATCATGTACATTCATCGGAAAATTTGTATTTCGGACGTCAAAAATGTCAATTTAATTTCTTGTTTGATCAAGTAAAACGAAACTCATTTTAGAATTTTAGATAAATTTGGTGTTTTTAAAAGCATTTTTTAACATTTCTATTTTGTTCAGAGCTTTCATAATATTTTTTTTAATTTCCATCCCTATGGCTAAAGGATGGTGCCAGATAGATTTGAACCAATTGAGTTTTGAATCAGATAAAACAGAGTGGAATCTGGGAGATTTATTGAAAGATATTCAAAATCAAACAGATATAACTATTAGCTATTCCAGTAGTCAATTGGATCTTTCGCAAAAAATTGTGCTTCCACTCAGTCATATGACCCTGTTCAAATGCTTTGAAGTATTGGAATCCTCAGCCAATCTGAAAGTGATTGTACAAAACAACAAAATCCTGATAGCAAAAAACTACATTTCAGGATCAGTAACTCATCAAAAAGGCAGCTTCAGTGGTTTTGTCAGAGATGCTGTTACGGGAGAAAAGTTAATCGGAGCCAACATCCTGGTTTTGCCTGATTTCCGGGTTGGTGTCACTGATCCAAATGGGTATTTTTTTTTAGAATATCCGTTGGAACATGAAACGTATACTCTTACCATCAGCTATGTTGGATATAAACATCTGGTCTTAAAATTTTCAGGAACCAGCAGGTTTCAGTCAGACTTCTTTCTGGAGCCTGGAGCCAGTTTTAATCCGGTGATCATATATGATACAAATAAAACGGATAGTTACGGTTTTAAGAACCCTGAATCATCACAAAAACCTGCAAAAATACAATTCATCCCGGGAAGTTTCGGGGGAATTGATATTTTCAGGGAATTGGCATCACTGCCGGGGGTTCTTAAGACAACGGATCTGCAATCCGGGGTTTCAATACGAGGTTTTGGGAATGCGTACACCAATTATATGATCGATGGCATTCATCTTTATGAACCCAATCACAGTTTTGGTTTGTTTTCAGTATTTAATCACCAGGCGGTCAAACATGTAGCACTTTATAAGCAGGACATACCTTTTGAGTATTCAGGAAGGCTCTCAGGTGTGGTTAACCATGAATTGAAAAATGGTAATATCTTTCAATGGCAGGGAAATATCGGCTTGAATGCCGCAGCCATGGATTTAACATTACAAGGACCGATCATAGCAGGTAAAACGAGCGTGATGTTAAGTGGCCGGAAGTCTTTATTAGATGCATGGCTGCCTGCATTTGTAGCCAAATTGAGTGATTACAAGACTTCATCCCTCGATTTTTGGGATATGCATATTAAAATCACACATCAGATCAATCCAAGGCACAGATTTGAGATCTTATCCCTGCAGTATAATGATCAAGTTTCTTTTAGTTATTCTACTGTTGATCGAACGTTTAAAAATCAGGTGAGATGGGGAAGTAATCTTGGCGGTATCAGGTGGATAGGGGTTTTTGGAAATAAACTAAGCATATCAAGCCAATTCGCCTGGAGTAATTTCAATAATTTTAAGAATTCGAAATCAATTATTTTTTTGACCGATCAGGATACTGTATATTCCAATATTCTGGGACAATCTGCCATCAAGGATCTGATATGGCACAACCAATCCAAATACTACTTCAATAACGATTGGCAACTAAAAGCTGGAATCAAGGCATCCACAAATCGCATGAGGCCGTCACTTTTCAAAAAAATTAACTTTGATATAGAAGATTTGGAGCCCTTTCTTGAATCAGGAAAGGATTCTGTGTTCTACGCTGTCGGGATGTATGCAGATCTTACCTATTCGTTAAATCACATTCTGACGTTCGGCGCTGGCTTACAGCTGAAAAACCTTTTTTCGGGAGTTATGCCTTTGCAAATGTTTCTGAACCCGGTTTTACGTTTGGATTACAGACCTTTACCCGAACATCAGATTCATTTAAGCATTCAAAAGCTTCATCAGGCACATCACTTACTGTTGCAAAACAGTTATGGCTTGTCGTCGGATTTTTGGTTGCCTGTAACCACTGTTTTACCTGCTGAACAAATGTGGCAACTGGCTTTGGAATACCATTGTCAAATCGGTCAAAATATTGATTATCAGCTAAGTTCGTTTTTCAGAAAGGCATATAATATGGCAGCTTTTATAAATCCTGGTGACCAGTATGATCCGGTTTTGGACAGGGGGCTGATCCTGCCGGTATTTACAGATTCAGGTGAATGGGAAGAAAAGGTGGTCGCACACGAAGCCTTTTCATATGGTTTGGAACAGGAATTGAGCCTGAAATGGGAACAGTTTTCGCTGATCACAGCTTATTCATTCGGGAAAACAGTTTATCAGGAAAAGGTCAGTGATCAGGTGTACACCTATCCGGGTGATTTTGATGTGCCACATGCTTTAAATGTTTATTTGAAATATCTTCCACGTGACGGTTACTGTTATTTTGTTTCCTGGCAATATCATTCGGGAAGACCGGTTAGTTTACCTTTGGATGGATATTTGAATCAAGATGGGCAATGGATTTTGGATTTCGCACAAAAAAACGCATGGAGAATTGCAGCTTACCAGTCGCTCGATGCAGGATTTTCAGCTTTTACGGCAACAGATGATTGGGTTATGGAATATGCCATTGGTTTGACCAATATATTCAACAACGATAATCCAATAGGTGCCAAAATGTATTTGGAAGATGGGTCATTCAGCGTTCGTCAAATTAATGGATTTCCCATTCTGCCATATATAAGGTTTAATTTTTTCATCAGGTAGAAAGCTTAAGTATGCTCCGAAAAGTCCGGTTTGTTGATTTTCAATCGTTTTATTTTTTTTACCCAAACTACTGACGTCATCGATCAGCACTAGACTATGGGGAAACGATTGAAAATCAACAAGTAAAAATCACTTTTATGAGGATTTAGGGCGCAAAGATTTTCCAGAGCAGACTCCATATTGTATTGTCGAATGGTGACTTACTTTTCGCAATATCTGGTTTTCCGAATCAGAAAAAATGACTTATAACAATTTTCATTTTTTTTTGTCCCCAATAGGGGTATTCGTTTTGACCGTACTCATAGCTATGTATCATGGAAAAAGAAAACAAAACATATTGGAAAATTATCCGTGGGGAATTAGACACTGCCGAGTCATTGGATAAGGAGATCAACCTTGAAAAGTATGCTCAGGAAACTGCTGATTTTTTAAGGGAAATCTTCGCAATACAGGAAATGAGCAGAGGACTTTCCGGTATGCATCTCTATGAACCAGATGCAGCCTGGGCAAAATTACATGCACAGATGAAACCTGACCCGCAAATGACTCCTCGTTGGAGATTGTTTTCACCGATGAGTCTGATCGCTGCAAGTGTTGTGTTGATCATCGGACTCGCCGGACTTCACTTTTCACTGTTCAGAACAGCAATTTATCAAAATACAGGAAAACAGCCTTTAGCGGTCGTGCTGAGCGATTTTACCGAAGTAGTTTTGGCACCTCAAGCAAAACTGGAAGTCAATAGATATTATGGATTATTTGACAGAGAGTTACGGTTGGATGGAAATGCTTTTTTTAATGTTCACGAAGATAAGGATAAAGCGTTCAGAGTGCTCACCGGTTATGGGGAATTGGAGGTTTTGGGAACTGAGTTTTTTGTTGAGGAAAAGCATGATCGATCTGGGGTGCAGATTGAATTAACAGAAGGTAAACTGAGTATGGAAACAAATAGCGGTGCAAAATATTTGTTGGAACATACAGGGAAAATCTCTATGTCTGATAAGACTTTTGAACCGGTTGAGAATAATGTCAATCAAGGACATACATGGTTCGGACAACCGATGGTTTTTGAAGATCTACCCATTCATGAGATCATCAATCGGATCAATAAGATATATGGTTTTGATTTGATCAGGTTAAATGATCTTGTTGGTGGGGAATGCAGACTTCATACTGTGGTATACCCCGGCAGGATAGAGGAGTTTATTAATGAACTTGAATTATTATTTAATATTAAATGTAGAAGGTACAAAGGTACTTTCGATATAGATGAAATTAACTGTAATGGTTAATCTTTTCATTCTTTTTGGTTTTAACGGTTGTTTATTTTGTGAGCGAAAGTTGTAAATTTGCTATATGAAAATTTTACATTTACTTTCGCTCACTTTTTTTATTGTCGTTTCAGGTTTTTTATCCTGTGAAACTTACCTTGACCCCAGGGAATTCGAAACTTCACCCAAAATGGTCGTCCATAGTTTTTTCACTCCGGGTCAGCCCTGGGAATTTGAACTAAGCGCTTCGCTCAATGTGTTGAATGACACTGCGATACAGATTTGGTTGGATAGTGCCATCATCACAATATCCGGCGATGACGGAAGTTTGGTGGATGAATTTCAATATGAAGGATTCGGCAAATATTCCAGCGGTCAGGATTTACCCATAGCAGGCGTGACATATACCCTGACCATTCAGCACGAGGGTTATCCTGACATTAGCGCTACGGACAAAATTCCGGTAGCAAATGATCCGGAAGATTTTAAACTTCAACAGATTGAACTCAATGGAAAACCCTGGATGCAAATGTCAGCCAGGTTGTCGCCTGAAGATATATTTTATCAAATCATTATCAACAATCAGATCACCAAAACATATTTGAAAGATACGGGAGAATTGCTTGTTTTTGATGAATTGGCATTCATAAAGCCTGCATCGAACTCCGTGAACTTGTTTTTTCAATTTGATAAAGGAAATCAATTAAGTCAAAAACTCTTTCTGAATCAATGGACCAACCACGATTTCAGCGTCCTGAGTGAAGGTGGCTTTCGAAAGATCAATGACACACATCTGATTCAAGCTACATCCAAATGGTATTTCTATTATGGAAGTGAAGCATATTACAAATATCATTTGATCAAAGAGCGTGCTGATGTTTTTCCGGGAAATAATGTTGGTAATGTTTTTCTAAAAAGCGATCATTATTCCAATATCAAGAATGGATATGGTATTTTTGCCGGCTATAACGTAACAATTTATGAAAACGCCTTCTAAAATGGTTATTGAGGTGGAATTTGGTACCCCACAGTACCAGGCAACAGTTCAGTTGCGAAAAATGGTATTGCATGAACCCCTTAACAATCCTTTTACTCAGGAACAATTAAATGAAGAATACAATTCTTTTCATTTTGCCTGTATCGATGAGCAATCCACAGTCCTGGGATGCCTTATCATGCAACCGATAGATACAGATACGGTTGAAATGAAAGAGGTTGCTGTATTGCAGGATTACAGAAGTTCAGGGGTGGGCACCGAAATGGTAGGATATGTGGAAATTTGGGCAAAAGAAAGAGGTTTCAAAAGAATTTCATTGATCAGTTGGGGTACTTCAACAGCGTTTTATGTAAGACGCGGATACAAAAAATCCGGAAAGTCATTCAAAAGGAATGAGGCAGACCATTATAAAATGGTCAAAAGTTTATAATTCATGCTAAGTTTCTTATACATTTGCATTATAATTATATAATATGGCAAAGGAGAACATAAAAAAAGTTATCGTAACTGAAAAAACTGAAAGTAAGATAAAGAAATCAGTAGTGCACGCAGAAGTGCCTGTTGAAATGCTTTTTAAGCGTATCAATTACATATTGATATTGGCAGGCATTGTTTTGATCGTGGTAGGTTTTATTCTGATGTCCGGTGGAAAAATGCCGTCTCCTGATGTATGGGATGACCAATTGATATATAATCCTGTGAAAACATTGGTATCTCCCATAGTCATTTTATCTGGTTTGGTACTTGTTCTGGTCGCTATTTTTAAAAAATAGCTCGAAATATGGTTGGTCTTCTTTAGTTCTGGTATAAATCCCTTTACATGAGTGAAGTTATTAAATCTATCATCCTTGGAATTGTTCAGGGATTGACTGAGTTTTTACCTGTAAGCAGCAGTGGTCATCTCGAAATTGCAAAATACCTTCTTGAAACCGATTTTTCGGGAGAAGAAAGCCTGATGATGACCGTGGTATTGCATGCCGCAACCATGCTGAGTACTGTTTTTGTTTTCAGAAAGGAAATTCTGGATATCATCAAAGGTTTGTTTACAAGATCTTGTAATGATCAGAAAAGATTTGCCTGGTTCGTCGTATTATCCATGATCCCTGCTGGGTTGATCGGATATTTTTTTGAATCTGGGTTGTCAGCGCTTTTTGATGGTCAGGTTGTATTTGTGGCATTTATGTTGATGGTGACCGCATTGTTATTGTTGATCGCAGATCGTGCTAAAAATCTGCAAAAACCGCTCAACTCAGGCAGGGCTTTTGGTGTAGGAATCGCTCAGGCCATCGCATTATTGCCTGGTGTTTCCCGATCCGGCGCAACGATATCAGGTGCTTTGTTGCTTGGATTGGACAGAAAGCAGGCAGCTGTGTTTTCATTTTTAATGGTAGTGCCGTTGATCATTGGGAAAGTTTCCAAAGATATAATGGATGGAACTTTGGCTTCCAGCGAAATATCCGTATCTGTTTTGAGCGCTGGCTTCATTGCTGCATTTTTATCCGGTGTGCTGGCTTGTTCATGGATGGTCAGGCTTGTGCAAAAAAGCCAATTGAAGTATTTTGGATATTACTGTCTGGCTCTGGCTGTATTCGTCCTTTTACATTTTTATATTTTTTAGTATGATCATTCACAAAAATGAATCCCTGGCTAATCAGAATTTTTTGTCAGGAGTAACTTTATTGGTGAATAAACCGATGGGCTGGACTTCATTTGATGTGGTGGGGAAGATCAGGGGAATGCTGCGGAAAAAGCTGGAGATTAAAAAAATCAAGGTAGGACATGCTGGCACTCTGGATCCGTTGGCCACAGGTTTGCTTATAATTGCAATTGGAAAAGATACCCAAAAAATCAATACCTATCAGGAAAGCGATAAAAAATATTCAGGTGTGATGAGACTGGGTGCCACGACGCCCAGTGCTGATGCTGAAACTGAACCAGACCGGTTTTTTCCTACTGATCACATTGATGCTGCGTTGATCGAGCAGACAAGACTTAAATTTATAGGTAAGATCACACAAATACCTCCGGTTTTTTCTGCGGTCAAAGTGGATGGAATGCGTGCCTATAAAATGGCACGTGAAGGTATTGATTTCGAAATAAAAAGCAGGGAAGTGGAAGTATTTGAATTCAATATTAACCATATTGCCGTGCCGGTCATAGAATTCACCGTTCATTGTCAAAAGGGGACTTACATAAGGTCGCTGGCCAAAGATTTTGGTGAAACCATGGGCAGTGGCGCATATCTGACATCGCTATGCAGGACTGCGATCGGAGCTTATGAATTGAATGATGCCTGGACTTTAGATGAATTGGAAAAGGAATTGGTTTAACTATTTTAGGCAGGATTATTTCTTATTTACTACATCCGGACATGTTCCTGGATTTTTCAACCTGAAGCATAAATAATTTTCCATTGTTTTTCACTACTGGCCGACTAAAATTCTAAAGGTTAAGGTAATGCGTCAAGATTCCTCACTTCGTTCGGACCTGTCCCGATCGAATAAGATGAGCATCGGGGACTGTCCCGANNAGCATCGGGAATGACAGACAGTTAGTTGTTTAAGTTATTGGGTAGGCGGGGGCAATGCCGCCGACTACCCAATAACCTCCTAAAACCGCTGTAAGCCTTGTCATTCCTGACGCTGCGGTCAGGACAGGTCCGAGCGGAGCGAGAAATCTTGTAATTTTTGTCGGTTAGCAATGATTGTTTTTCTAAAAATTTGCAAAGGAAATCCCTGCAGCGCAGTACTTCTCTAAAGCCTGATACTCCCATGATCTTCAAACTCACATCCAAGCAATATTTACCTGCTATTGAAATTTTCTGCCGGAATATTTGCTTTGCCGCATCCCAGATCCCAATTGATTCTGTTTCCGGCAAAAATCGTTGTTGCATGCCGAATTCTATGACATTTGAGTATTTGATCACCTTCCTTTTATTGGCGAAATTGTGTTAGGCGAGAGGATGGTGGGAAATCACAATTTTAAACATTTCTAAATAATGTACTTCGCAACGAATTCATCTGTTTTTTCAGGGTACGCAGAGGGATTTTTTTTAAATTCGTGGTTGCTTTTTCCTGGCTTCGGACTGAGCTGCAAAACCAAAGTCCCGATGGTAATGCTGCCCTCAGTTTTTTATTTTAATGTCTCATCAAATCTATGGTTATGAGGTTTTTATGGTATACTATTTTGTTTTTTATTATAATAACAGCATTTTGGAAAACTGATGTACAGGCACAAAACTCCATACCACAATCCTGGAGTCAGTTTCGGGGACCGGGAGGCGCCGGACATGTGCAAGACGAATTTATTGCTCATACACCAAAACTCAAACTGGTCTGGGAGCAGGAAATTGGTTCAGCATACTCCGAATTGCTGGTGCGCAATGATGTTTTATTCACTATGTCCAGCGACATGATCGATAGCCTGCACGGAAATGAATATATCCTGGCTTTCAATGCTCAAACCGGCGCCGAAAAATGGAGGTGCAGGATTGACAGCCTGTATTTCGAAATCGACGGCTGGGGCCATGGTCCGCGATCAACTCCTGTACTGCATGACGACCTGATCTTCTGTCTCAGCGGCAACGGTAAGCTTAGTGCTCATAAAACGAGCGATGGAACCATGCTCTGGCAAAACGATTTTGTAGCCAATTTTCAAAGTACCCGACCGCGCTGGGGCTATAGTTCGTCACCTTTGATAGTAAATGAAATGTTGGTGGTTGAAGTAGGCGGAAAGGACAACCAGGCTTTTATGGCCTTCGATCCACTCACAGGCAAACCCCTTTGGAATTCGCAGAATGGTGAGCCTTTCTATAATTCTCCGCTTTATACTCAACTGGATGGTGAACCTCAGATCCTTTTTGCCAGCAACGACATACTATATTCCTTAAAACCCGACGGAGACACGCTATGGACTTTTAAAATGCCTTTCCGCCTCATCACGACCATGCCATTGATGGTAGGCAAAAACAGTATTTTTCTTTCGGGCGTAAGGACTCCTGGATTTGTGATCATTGAGGTGGATCAGCACAAGATCAAAGAAATTGCCCGTGGCGACCATATGCAAACCGACTTTAATACCGCCAGTTATCAGAACGGATTTATTTTTGGTTTCAATGTGTCAACCTTGCGTTGTATTTCTGCCATAACAGGAGAGCTCAAATGGAGCAAACGGGGCTTTGGTAAAGGTAGTCAGATTATAGTTAACAAACATATGGTGGTGCTGTCAGACCAGGGACTTTTGGTGGTTGCCGAAGCCAATCCGGATGCATTTGTGGAGATTGTCAGCGCTCAGGCCATCAAAGGTAAAAGCTGGACAGCACCTTCTTATGCCCGGGGAAAAGTGTATGTCAGGAATCTCACCGGCATGGCCTGTTATCAAATGTATGAGTAAAAAAAACTGTTACCGAACTTCTATTATTGAAAATAAAATAAAGGATTTTTTTAAAAAATATATCAATAGTTAATAAAAATCCATTCCTGAATGAAATCCACATGATAATGACTGAAATTCAATTGAATCGTCCATATGTATTATCATAGATTCCAAATGACAGAAAAAAAATAACAAACATATGAAAGCAAAAATGATCATTGGATGGTTGTTGATGTTATGTTTCAGCGCAGCGCAATCGCAAAATCTGGAAAAAATTATCGCCCGCCATATAGAAGCCCGTGGAGGTGCCGGAAAATGGGAAAAGATTGAAAATATTAAGATCACAGGCCGCTTTGTAGCTTTTAGCGAAGAGAAAGATTTCTGGACTCAAAAATGCAGCGACGGCAATCTGTACAGCGAGTTTTGGATGGGGAAATTCAAAGTAATTGAAGCCTTCGATGGAAAAAATGGCTGGACCATCGACCCATGGCATGATTTCTCGTATCCACGTCTTATGAACAAAGCAGAAGTAAATGCCCTGTTGCAGAAATCAGCATTGGCCACCCCGTTTTTTCAACTGAAGCAGGAAGGCATTCAAGCTCAATTGCTGGAAAATGAAAATGTAGATGGCGTGGAATGTTATGTCATTAAGCTCATCAGAAGTAATGGTTTTGAAGGGACCTGGTATCTGCGCACCGATAATTACCTTGAATATAAATGCAAAAGTCAGTGGGTAGATTTTGCCACTCAGATGTCAGCCGAAAGTTTCTACGAAGATTTCAGAACCATCAATGGTTTGGTGATCCCATATTACGAGGAACGAAGCTATGGCCAAAGGAATAACATCCAAAAGATCAGCACAATTGAATTCAATGTGCCTTTTGACAGGCAAAAAATTAAGATGCCCAAAAGCCAGGAGATGCAAAAGCTCGCTTTCCTGGAAGGCCATTGGGACGTAAAAGCCGAAACCTGGGTGGCTCGCCGCAACAAATGGTATCCTTTGGACAAAACAACATCTCAAATTGCATTTATCGGCAATAATATGATCCAGGAACAACTGATCCTTACTGAAGACTACGTGCAGCCTATAGTTCAACAGTTCAGTTTTCACCATTCCACTCAAAAATACCGAATGACCCATTACAACGATTTCAACTCTGAAACTGAACTGTTTATTGGGCTATTTGAGGGAGCAGATCTTGTTGTTGATCAGCATGTACTGCCTTCATCAATGGAGACAGGACAAATAGAACGTTATGTTTTTACCCCCGTAAATGACAGAGAATTCACTGTTGCTATTAAAATCTCTACCGACAATGGTGCCAATTGGTACGATTCCCGAAGGTTGAGCTATGTCAGAGCTGAGAGTCGATAAATGATTTTTAGGTCAGTTTTGTATAAAGATGATACCATAAAAAGTTTGGGATGATACAAATGGTCATTATGATTGAAGAATTGAGGATTTGAAAATTTGAGTCTTCTCCGGAAAGTCTTTGCCCCCTAAATCTCCACTGACTGAAAACGTCATTGGGGATCTATTGGGCAAAGATTTTTAGAAATGACTGGAACCTTCTAATTAAAATACATTCTACTTTCCCACTTTCGAACCTTCAAATTCGCCAATAAATTGTTATAAATAGCTATTGGAACTTAATAAACCAAATAATTGTTGTACTATTGTCTTTCAAAAAAGTTGTTTGAATTATGGGGCTGACTGGTATTGACAGGAAAGAAAATCGATCAGTAAGCATGCCGGAGCAATGATGATTCACTCCGTTAATAAATGATCGTCAACCTAAATATAGATGGCAACAATAGATATGCCATGGCTGCCTAATTCAAGGAGTTAGTAAGCCTTTGTGCCTTACGCTTGATGTCTGATACACAGTGTAACGCGCATCATAAAACCTCAGACTGGGAAAAGCGATCGCTTCGCCAATTTTCCGAGACAACAGAAGCTAAGGAGATGGACGGTTTGTTTCAGAACCAATCCTGATCCCGACAATATAATCTGAAAATAAGCATGTAGAAAGCTTTTTGGTGCTTTGTCTGGACCCGGGTTCGAAACCCGGCAGCTCCACTTTTTAGTTACCTTTTCGCTTTTTTTTATCAGGCGGTTTGATTTTTTTAGTTGTTGGATGATTTAGTCGTTTTGAAATTGGATTTGAGTGCCTAATTAGTTTAAAACTGTTGAATTCATCAGGAACATATAACCAGATATTCATCCATGACTAAGAGAACACCGACTAAATGTCCATCCCGGCAAACGCACCAATTATTTGTACCTTTTTTCATTATAAATTATTTAGCCTTATGAACAAACAAGTACTTTTAGGTATATTACTGATCATCATCAGTAGCATTTTGGTGATGGCTGGAGTCATACTAAAACTGAATAATTATAGCGCTGGCGGAATTGTTTTGAACATCGGACTGGTATTTTGGCTGATCAGCCTGCTTTATTTTAGCGTTTTAATCGGGATAAAACTGCTGAAGCCATCAAAATAATTACCTCCGGCATCATCTATAACTATCCAGTCGTTTATAGAGTGATTGACACAATACGCTTTTACAAGCCATATCTGATCATCCCGGAGTGGTTAAAATAAAGTGAAAAATATAGCGAACAGCAGAAAATTCTATCCAAATAATTTTTGATTCAATTTTCTCTTCGTACTTTCGTTGTGAATAAAAGTGCTTTTTCCTTTGGGTTAAAAGGATTGGTGAATTTTGGTTAATTAGTTAATTAGAAACTTTAATATAAATCAGAGTATATGAAAATCGCATTTAATATTTTTTTGATACTTATCATTGTGTTCTTGGGATTTATGCTTTATAAAAGTATACAGGATCCGATCGAATTCAATGCTGAAAAAACCAAAAGGGAAAATGCTGTCATTCAGAGATTGATGGATGTACGGTCTTCTCAGGAAATATATAGGTTGATCAAAGGCGATTTCGCCAAAGATTTTGAAACCCTGATCTCTGTGTTGCAAACCGCAAGAATTCCTATTCTTAAAATGGTTGGTGACAAAGATGCCACTGATGGTGTTTTTTCTGTAGATACTACCTATGTCAATGCGATAGATTCTATTAACAGCCTCAAAATTGTCCTGGATTCTTTGCCGTTTATCCCTTATAGTGGTGGTAAAAGATTTAGCATCACTGCAGAGAACATTGAGTTCCAGAAAACAATGGTGCCGGTTTTGGAGGTAAGCACTGTTAAAAAGGATTTTATGGGTCAGTTTGGAGATGCGAGATACTCGATGTACGACAAAAGTTTTAACCCCAAGGATGTGATTAAATTTGGTGACTTGTCAAAACCAAGTCTGGCTGGTAACTGGGAATGATACAGTTTGATTATAAAAGTTCTGAATTATTTTTAAATAAAAAGTCTTATAAATTGTCCTCTGTTATAGGAGAGGACAATTTTTATTTTGGCTTATTTGAACTGCCTCATGGAACACTGAGACAGGCAAAATTTATATCAAACTTACCCAGGAATTACTATTTGAATGATGACCTGTTTGTCAGTATTTTGGAACGGGAAAGCTTGATGAATAAACAAATCATTGAGGCTTCATTTGCTGTTCAATCACCTTCTTTTACCATTATACCTGATTTTTTAGCAAAAGAAATGCCTGATTCTGAAATTTCCAGGGAAATTTCAGCTGTAGGATATGACAATAGATATATTTTAACAGGATCGTCTATGGATCGGTGGCAAAGCGTTTTCTATTATCTGGAACCTGCTACACTAGTTCAACAATTAGCCGCAATTTATACTGAATCAAGAATTTCTCATTTTAATTCGACGCTGATCAAGCGGGGAAAATCTATGAAAGGGCCATTTCTGATGTTGCATATTTATGATCAAACGCTTCAAACGGTTTTGATGGATGATGATCAATTCCTGCAATCCAATGATTATCGTTTTCAATCTTCTGATGATGTATTGTATTATGCATTGCTGAATCTTAAAAATCACGGATTGGACCCCGGAGAGACCGTTGTTTATTATACCGGAATGGTAAAAGATGATGGCCCGTTGGCCGGATTGCTATGCAAACATATCCGAAACCTTGAGTTGCTGGACAATAAATCCCTGGCCTCATATTCAAATGTTTTTCTGGGCAAACAGAAATCTTATTTTTTTAGTCTGGAATGTTTGTATCATGCGGATCATCAGTGGTAAATTTAAGGGCAGGAGATTGAACCCGCCACTTACAAAATGGAATACGAGGCCAACGATGGATTTTTCAAGGGAAGCGCTTTTTAATATCCTGGAAAACCGGTTTAATTTACCTTCAGTTAAAGTTCTTGATCTGTTCGGTGGAACAGGAAGTATAAGCCTGGAGTTCGTTTCCAGGGGAAGTCAGCATGTTGTTTATGTCGATAAAAATGCTGCCTGCGTGCAATTTTTGAAAGGTGAAGCCAAAAGTATGGGTCTTGCTGGTGAACTTAACTTGTTCAGGGATGATGCATTGCGGTATCTGGAAAAACATGAAGAATCATACGATATTATTTTTTGTGATCCTCCTTATGATTATTCGAACTATGAGCCCATTTACAGGATTATTTTTGAAAAAGGTCTGATTTTGAATAGAGGCATGCTTATTTTTGAACACGATAAAAGAAAGGATTTCAGTCATTTACCATATTTCCTTCAAATAAGGAAATACGGTACCAGTTTCTTTAGCTTTTTTGAATACTTTGATGAAGTGAATTCAATCTCCAGTCTGTAAGTTTACGGTTCACCCTGATATTGTATTAAAGCAAAAGCCTGAATCTGCTCAGAAAAGTCCAATTTGTAGAATTTTAAATGTTTATTACCCCGATACTTAGGCGGAAACGATTGAAAATCAAAAAAATATAAGTGTCCTTATGTGAGGATGCAGGGAGCAAAGATTTTTTGGTGCAGATTCAAGCATGAACGTTTGCGTAAGCAGATTTTTGCCCTAAAACATCCTGACGGTGCATCCTGTTTGATCATGAAAAGCAAGAATATTAAGTGAAAACTACTTTAATCATCCAACCCCGCTAAAAATATTAAAAAAAAACCAAATTTTTATTTCGTATAAAAATGGTATGATACAACCAAATATAAATTATGTGAAATCATAATATTATCATGCATTAAAACTAATCAAAATATGAAACGGTTTTTGGAACACTTCTTGGAATTCAATAGCTGAGGAAATGAATCTTTGTCTGAAGGCAAAGGTGAAATTATGTGCTTATCCGGCATCAAACAATGTTGGATCAGACTTTGAGTGTATTAGGACATTGATCGTGCCCGACTGCATTCATCTGACTATTTTTTAATGAATTTGAAAATTAAAAACTGATGAAAAAACCATTACAAATCCGATGCAGGTTTTTGAGGTTTTTAGCAAAACCGTTACTTTCCATTATTTTATTATTCAGCTTTGTCAGCTTTGCACAGGCACAAACCGGGGGTATTCTTCAGGATTGTTTTTGTTTGAGCAATCAAACTACTCCAGGAAACGGGCAGTTTGTGACAAATCTGGTGGTTACCGGTGCTCCTGCGGGGCAAACCTGGTATATCTCCGCCGTTGATGGACTTTACAGTATGACGAGTCCAAACCCGCCTGCCAATCCGGTGCCATTTACAACCGGTCCTGGCGGTGCAACCATGACAGAAAGTGTTGATGGTAATTATTATTTCAACGGGATCCATGTCGATGGACTTGGATTCAGCATTACTTTTACCAACGGGGTCATCACTCTACCGCCCATAACTTTGGCGCCGGGTAGTTGCACATATCCGAATTCTCCGATCACCGGGGATTTTTCTGTTTGTGAGCATCAAACCCAGAGTTATTCAGTTCCGTTTGTTGCCGGCAATAGTTATTTATGGACGTTGGCTTCCGGTGGAAGTTTTGCATCGGTAAATACCAATAACTCTGTGACAGTGGATTGGTCTTTCAATAACCCCGGACCTCATGCTTTGAGTCTGACCCAATCCAATAATCTCAATTGCACGGTTACCAGATCGAGATTGGTGGGCATTGAAGATACGCTTGCAATGGCATGCAATGATTCTGTGCAGATATCTTTGAGTCCTGATTGTAATGATCAATTGGTGGCAGACATGTTTTTGGAAGGCTATCAGTATGAAAATGATTCATATAGTATATTTTTTGAAACCACTTCCGGCGTTCCTGTGGCTGGAAATACGATCAATACATCTCACTTGTGGCAAACATTTGTGGTTACCGTTCAACATAGATGCAGTGGAAATATGTGCTGGTCTTACATGACGGTGGTCGAAAAACGCGAACCGGGACTCATCGGGTCGGTAGATACGCTGAGTTGCTTTGAACGCATAGAACCAGAGTTTACAGGATTTCCGGTAGATACCATTTCCACCCAGAAAATCGGCGACAGGAAGTATCTTGTGGAAGCGGAAGGATATTGTGCACCCATTACCCTGCAATATGAAGATACCGTGGAACAACAACCTTGTTCCAGCGAATTTGCGTCAATAATAACCAGGAGATGGTGGTTGAATGATGTCGCTTGCGGTAGTGAATCATGCAATGATATTCTGAAGTTACAGAGAACAGGCATCAATCTGTTACAGTTTCCAAAGAGTTGGGATGGGGTAGCAGGCAATAATCCTATCCTGGAATCATGTGGACCCTGGGCTAAATTGCCTAACGGGCATCCGGATCCCTCATATACCGGAAGTCCTTACGGACCAAACTGTGGTAACATCGAAATAGAATATACGGATGTCAAATTGCCTTTGTGTGGTGCCAACAGTTTTAAAATACTTAGAAAATGGTTAGTGATGGATTGGTGTAACTCAGAAATATTTGATACCAATCAGGTGATTGTCGTGATGGACAGGATTGATCCAGCGGTAGTCGCCATTCCTGACCAGACATATTCAGCGGGAATAAATGATTGTGGTGGTGATGTGGTATTGCCTTCTCCGGTTGTGACAGACTGCAATAGCTGGACCTATACAGTAGGGTACCAGTTGGCTGATAAAAATGGAAATCAGCCGCCGGCCCCGGAACCTTACATCACTGATGCCCGCGTTAGAAAAAATCCTAATGGTACATACAGTTTATTGAATTTGCCGGGTGGCCCTACCTGGGTAAAATATACCATCACAGATGCTTGCGGTAATCATACTGAAATATACTTTAAAATCACAGTAGTTGATCTGCAGAAACCACAGGCTATTTGCGACAGAGAAGTTGTGGTGTCTTTGGATGAGTTTGGAAAAGGATATGCTTTGGCTGAAACTTTTGATGACGGATCCTGGGACAATTGCGGCGCGGTCACTTTCAAAGCCAGAAGAGGTTCAAATTCCTGTGGATTTCCTGCAAATACCTATAAAGACGGTGTTGAATTCTGTTGTGCAGATGTGGGCAAACAAACGATGGTTGAATTGCTCGTTACAGATGCTGAAGGATTGACCAATAGTTGTATGTCAACAGTTGAAGTTCAGGATCACAGGGTACCAACAATGACTTGTCCTCCTGATATTACTGTAAGCTGTAAGTTTGACCTTTCCAATCTGGATGTTTTTGGAACTGTGGTCAATAGTGCTGCAGCAGCTAAACAAATTAAATTAAACGATCCGGGAAATCCGACTGTTGGTCCTAATTATATCTGGGGTTATGATGGAGTAGCCACAGACAATTGTAGTACAAGTATCAGTGTTGTGTCAACAACATACCATTTGAATGATTGTGGTTTGGGTACAATTGTCCGGACTTTTAAGGCTACTGATCCGCAGGGTAATTTTACTACTTGTTCACAAACGATCCGGGTAATTAATTTTACTCCTTTCAACGCTAATTCCACAGCATTTGTAAGATGGCCTTCAGATCATACAGTCAATGGGTGTATAGGTGCTGATGTTTTACCGGATGCATTACCTGCCGGCAAACAAAGACCAGTGATCGTCAATGATGAATGCGCATTGGTTGAGTTTACGTATTCTGATCTGGTGTTCCAGTATGTAGACAATTATTGTTACAAAATAGTCAGAACCTGGAAAATGATTGACTGGTGCCAGTTTGATACACAGGATCCATTCAAAAAAGGGTACTGGGAGCATCATCAGCTCATTATGGTGAATGATCTTACTCCTCCTAAATTCATTACCGGTTGTAATCCGGTGACAACAGGACAGATCAATGACCTTGATTGTTCAGCAACATTGTCTCTCAGTGCATCTGCTTCGGACAATTGCACCGCATCAGAAAATCTTGACTGGAGATATGAAATTGATTTTTTCAAGGATAATTCTGTGAATAAAACCGGATCATCAAACTCAGTTACGGGTAATTTCCCCTACGGTACACATAAAATCACCTGGTTTGTGACAGATGAATGTGGTAATGAAACTTCCTGTTCTTCCAATTTTACATTGTATGACCGAAAAGCACCGACTCCGGTCTGCTATGATGGCTTAGTTACCGTTCCAATGCAATCTACCGGTACGGTCGAGATATATGCAAAGAGTTTCAATATTTGTTCGGGATGTGATAATGGTAGTTTTGACAATTGTACACCCGGAGATCAACTGAAATTCTCCTATTCATCCAATGTAAATAATGTGTCAAGGATATTCTCTTGTTCAGATATTGCCAATGGAGTGATCGATACCATTGAAATTCAAATGTGGGTGACGGACCTTGCAGGGAATCAGGATTTCTGTACGGCTAATCTGATACTTCAGGACAATCAGAATGTTTGTCCGGATGCTTTACCTGATAGATATGACATAGTAGGTAAAATAACTGATAATAAAGGCCAAAAACTGCCTTCAGTTGAAGTAATACTTGAAGTGGATCGAAGTACTGAAAGCAAGTATACCACTACGGATGATCACGGTGTATATTTTTATCCTCAAATGGAAGAGGGTAGAATATATAAGATCAGTCCTCAAAGTGATTCAGATCCCAAAGCAGGTCTTTCAACGCTGGATCTCATTTTGATCCAGCAACATTTACTTGGAATCAAACTACTTGACACTCCGGAAAAAATGATTGCATCGGATGCCAATAACAGCGGTTCCATTTCTGCTGCGGATATTTTTGATCTGAGAAGACTGATCCTCGGTGCAATTGAACATTTGCCTAAAAATAAGTCATGGAGGTTTATACCGACTGACGAAATGTTTATTGATCAGGGCAATCCTTTCCCTTTTGTTGAACATATATTCCTGACGGATTTCTTTGATCATTCAGTTCAGAATAATTTCAAAGGGATCAAAGTCGGGGATATCAATCAATCCTATACACCATTGGTTCAGGAAAACATGGTGTCTAACAGAAGTCTGGAAAAAATCAACCTGGTAGTTAATAATGATGGATTTGCAAAAGAACAGATTGTTTATGCAACTTTTGAAGCTGACAGGGCTTTGCTGACTGCCGGTTTACAATTGACCATTAAATTCAACGCAGAAATTCTGAGCCTGGATGAAATCATTTCCGGTCTTATACATATGGATGCACAAAATTATTATATCAACAATAAACAAGAGGGGTTGATCACGATTTCCTGGAATGATGGCAACGGTATCCAACTGAAAGAAGGAGATGTTTTATTTACGATAGCTTTCAAGGCGCTCAACAACGGAGTTTTGTCCGATGCATTAAGTTTGAATTCCCAGATAACGGATGCTGAGATCTATCCGGTGATCAATGGTAATTTAATTGAAAATCGTTTGGATATTGAATTCAGAAATGGTTTGGTCACTGATGAACAATTCCATTTGTTCCAAAATATGCCGAACCCATTTACACATGAGACTACGATTAAGTACTATGTACCTGAACAATCTACAGCAACGCTTAACATTTTTGATATGAATGGTAAGAAGATGCTTTCAAGAAGTCAGGAATCAAAAGGATATGACGAGTTTTATCTGAGTATTGAATCAGATAAACTTACGCCAGGTATTTATATGTATACTCTGGAAGCAGGAAAAAACAAGTCATCTAAAAGGATGATCATGATAAAGTAGCGGTTTGATGGGGATGGTTTAGTCACACGATCAATGACTCAAACCTCCCCATAATTTTTGGTTTGGATGATAATTGTAATAATCAGAAAAAATATATGGTATGGAATATAAACATTACAGTACCAAAAGTAAAATTTCATTTACCGGCAAATTGAGTCTGTGGCTAATATTTATTTTGCTCAGTTTTTATAATACCGGGATTTCGCAGGATGACTGCGGCACAGAATTAGAAGGCTCGACCTTCGTATGTCCTTCGGAAATATCTGTTTATCAGGCAACCAGGGGAATCGCCGGATCAACTTTGAACTGGGCTGTATGGGGAGGAGGTGTAATCACTTCACTCACGAATGACAATACCACGGCCACAGTTCAATGGGGTAATAACTCAGGAGGGCCGTTCAGACTGGTTTTGACTGAGTCCGATGGAACCTGTCTTACCACTATAGAGATGTTAGTGGTAGTTGAAAATACAAATATCACTTTGGTATGCAATGATCAGGTTAATGTGCCGTTGGATCAGGATTGCAGGGCATTGATAACGCCTGATATGGTTTTGGAAGCCCCATTGTATGAAGATGACAGTTATCAGATAACTTTGGCTGATGAAAACTTTAACCCGATAATTGGAGCATACGTAACTTCGGATCATGTTGGAAAACTGGTCAATGTAACGGTTGAGCATTTATGTTCAGGAGCCTCCTGTTGTAGTAAAATCAGGGTACAGTACAATTACGCACCGGGTCTTTCTTGCAGAGATGATGTGATAGAAGTTGGATGTACAGCCAACAACAAACCTGAAAATCCCTTGGTAGGTTTTCCTTTACCGCTTAACAGCACCATTATCAGTCTTGGAAATTTGAGTTATCAGGTTACGGTTCCCGGACAATGCGGCGCATCTTTTCACCTTCGTTATGCAGATGAAGTGGAGGAAATGGATTGTGGATCGCCGTATAAATACCTCATCACCAGAACCTGGTATGCCACCAACGGAGCGGGTAGGGTGACCACCTGTTCAGAGCAGATTGGTATGCTGTGGGGAACATTTTCACCCGCTAATTTCCCGCCTCATTATGATGGACTGACCCAATATGTCAATCACTTGCCAAAATGGCAATGCAGTTATGCTTCTCAACCATATTATTGGCCTTATGATGAAAATCCCGGACCGGAAGTTACGGGTTATCCAAGAAATCTGGATTGCTCCAATATCATGTATTACTACAATGATGTGGATTTCAAAATTTGTGGTTCAGGCAGAAAAATACTCAGAAACTGGCACGTGATAGACTGGTGCAGGGCTGAAGACTATATGTATGTTCAGGTTATAATAATTGAAGACAACGCACCTCCGATTGTGTCGGCGGTTCGGGATACGCTTCATTTTCAAACTGATCCGGGGAAATGCACCGGGACGGCCTATCCACTTCCTGCACCTGTGCTGATATGGGATTGCTCAGAGACTACTTATAGTGTAAGCTACAAATTGAGGGATGCATCCGGTAATCCAAGTACCGATATGATCACGGATGATGTGTTCAAAGGGCCGCTTGGGTATGGCATCCGGAACCTGCCGGTGGATACGACCTGGTTGGTTTATACCATTACAGATGCATGCGGACATCAAACGATGGCATTTACTGAAATAGTGATTGACGACAATCAGGCTCCCACTGCAGTTTGTGAAAAACATACGGTGGTCACACTTACTGACGGAGGAGAATCAAAAATATTTGCGGAAACTTTTGATGATGGTAGTTGGGACAATTGTGCAATTGACCGGTTTGAAGTTAAAAGACAATCAACCAACTGCGATAAACCACAAGACTTGCAATTCGGATCTGAAATCAATGTTTGTTGTGAAGATGTGGGAACAACAGTCTGGGTCGTTTTCAGGGTTTATGACATATACGGCAATTGGAATGAATGCGTGACCGATGTCATCGTTCAGGATAAAAGACCACCTGTGAATGTTTATTGTCCGGCAAATGTTACACTCAATTGTGGTCAGGATTATAACAATCTGAATCTTACAGGCGGTAATGCAACTTTTTCTGATAACTGTGGTTCATTGGTTGTTACAAAAACCGATTATCCGAATATCGGAACATGTGGTACCGGATCTGTGAGAAGGGTTTGGACAGCTACAGATCCTGCCGGACTGACTGCAAGTTGTACTCAATGGATCTATTTAAATGCACCTCCGCCCTTAACTGCAGCAATGGTTCAATGGCCGGGTAATAAAAACGTACAGGGTTGCTCTCCTGCCGATGCACATCCGGATGATACAGGTTGGCCGGTGGTGCCTGACCACCCTTGTCGTGATCTGGGGATCAGTTACACGGATCAATTGATCACAGCAGAAGCTTCAGGGTCATGCAGGAAAATTCTTCGGGAATGGAAGATCGCAGATTGGTGTCAAACGCCGCCTTATACCTATGTGACAAGAACCCAGGAGATTATTCTCAATGAAAATGTTAAACCTGTTTTTGTGACTTGTGCAGATGATATCGTCAATAATCCGCTGAATGATTGCGAAGCGATAATTGAACTTTCGGCATCTGCCACGGACAATTGTACACCACAGAATTTACTGAAATACAGATGGGAAATTGATCTGAATGGCAATGGAACAATAGATTTTTCAGGATTGGGAAATCAGATTGACAGGGTTTTCCCTTCTGGTAATCATAAAGTTAAATTTATTGTTCAGGATGAATGCGGGAACACCTCCACTTGTCAGGCGAATGTATCCAATATAGATACAAAAGCGCCAACTCCGATTTGTGTATCAAATATTACCACTACCATGATGAGTACGGGAATGATCGAATTTTTTGCAAAGGATTTCAATCATTGCGTGTGCGAAAAAGGGAGTTTTGATAATTGTACTCCAAAGGACCAGATAAGGTTTGCTTTTTCATCAGATGTGAACGATGATTCCAGGATTTTTACCTGTGCGGACATTCCCAATGGAATCGCAGCGACTTTCAATCTGAATGTTTATGCATTCGACCTGGCAGGAAATTATGATTTCTGTATGGTTCAGTTGGTGATTATGGACAATGTGAATGCTTGTCCTGACGCTCCTGATGCCCAGGGAAAGCTGGCAGGTAAGGTGATCAGCCCTGATTGGACAGGTATGAAAGAGTTTCCAGTAAAATTGCTCAGGGAAGATGACCTTATAGGAAGTAAAATGACGGATCAAAGTGGATATTATGTGTTCAGTGACCTTGATTATTACAAAAAATACAAGATTTTCCCGCAAAAGGCAGATGAAGTGACAGATGGCGTTACGACGCTTGATTTGGTCATGATCCAACAACATCTATTGGGGATCAATGCATTGAATTCTCCTTATAAATTGATAGCAGCAGATGCCAGCAACAGCGAATCAGTTTCTGGTGCCGATTTACTGGATATAAGAAATATCATTTTAGGTAAAACTGCAGAATACCCGGCCAATGATTCATGGAGGTTTGTCAGAAGCAATCATGTTTTTGAGGATCCTGAACAGCCCTGGGATTATAGGGAGGATTTTGTCGTGGATGAATTGTATCTGGACAGTGACAGTATTTATTTTATAGGTGTAAAAATAGGTGATGTAAACCTTTCTGCAACAAGCTTAAACGGTGGTTTACAGATTGAAACACGTTCGATGGATGAACTTGTTCTGGAAATGGATGAAAAACATTTCAAAAAAGGAGACCTGCTGCGTATTCCTGTCAGACTTGCAGAAAATGCTGATTTGTTGGGCATGCAATTTACACTTCAGATAGATCCTGAATTGTTAAAGATGACAAACATGGGGTCTGGCGCCATCAAAATTGACGGAAACAACTACCATCAAAAATCCGGATTGGGCATGACCACATTCAGTTGGAATGCCTCCACACCTTTGGAACTCAATGCCGGAGATGAACTTTTTATTGTGGAGCTTGTTGCTATAAAAGACGGATACTTATGTCAGGCTATAGATATCAATTCCATACTTACCAAAACGGAAGCATACAACCAAAATATGGAGATCATGGATATCAGGCTTGATAAACGGAATAGCATTGGAGAAGATGTAGTCGTATATCAAAACATACCAAACCCATTCAACAATTTTACAGAGATCAGTTTTGATCTTCCAAAGGCGATGTTTACAGAATTGTTGATCATTGATACTGATGGAAAGACGATATTCAGCCAAAAAGGGCATTACTCAAAAGGACGAAATACAATAACCATACAAAAAGAGATTTTCAGGGCTGAAGGTGTATACTTCTATCAGATCATTACCGAAAAAGGTATTGTAACGAAGAAAATGATTTTTATCAAATAATTCAGGAATATTTAAGTTTTGGAAAGGGTCAGGGAAAAAGTATCTTTGACCCTTTCGTCTTTTTGGTGGATTAGGGTTAAAAGCTCATTTTGGAAAATCAAGAGAATTAAAATTAAAAATAGTTGATAATGAAAGCGTTGGTATTAAAAAGCAAGGGTGTTTGGCCTTCGTTGGAAGATATTGAATTGGAGCACAGCTCAGATTTTTGTTACCCGGAATTATTGAATTCGTCACTCAACAGAAGGGACTATTGGATCGTACAAGGACTTTATCCGGGCATCCGCTACCCGATGGTTTTAGGATCTGACGGAGTCGGAATGTTGGAAAGCAGACGAGTGTTGTTCAATCCTTCTTTCAGCTGGGGTGATCAGGAGGCCTACCAGGCAAAAGATTACCACATACTGGGTTTGCCGACACGGGGGACTTTTGCTGAAGTACTCCAAATCCCTATATCCAATGTTTTTGATGTACCTGATCACCTCACAAATGAAGAAGCTGCTGCTTTGCCGCTTGCAGGATTGACTGCCTATCGGGCTTTATTCATAAAAGCTTCTCCCAATCCCGGAGAGAAAGTGTTTATTACCGGCATCGGAGGTGGTGTTGCCCTGTTTGTAATGCAATTTGCCTTAGCTAAAGGTTTGAAAGTATATGTTAGTTCAGGCTCAGATGCGAAAATACAGAAAGCGATCGAAGCTGGTGCTTCGGGAGGAGTAAATTACAACAGCAGTGCCTGGAAAAACAGTTTGTCTGAGATGGAACCGGAAGGATTTGATGTGGTCGTGGATGGCACCGGTGGCAGCGGATTGGCATCGTTGATATCAGTATGCAAGCCGGGTGCGAGGGTCGTGATATATGGAGGAACAGCTGGTAAAATCCCTGAGATCAATCCCCAGCATTTGTTCTGGAAACAAATCCAGATCATCGGTACTACGATGGGTTCTGAATCAGATTTTAAACAAATGCTCGCATTCGTCAAAAAACATCAGATCAGGCCGGTGATTGACTCAGTATATCCGTTAAGCGAAGCTGCTAAAGCGTTTGAGCGAATGGCATCTTCGGTACAATTTGGTAAAATGGTATTTGACAATCGAAATTAGAAGAAAGTTGAAGAGAATTGCCTTGATCAGTGACACGCACAGTTATTTTGGAGAAGAGATCAAACCTTATGTTCAGGATTGCGATGAATTATGGCATGCCGGTGACATAGGGAATATGGAAACAGCTGACCAGTATGAATCGTTGGGTATACCTTTCAGAGCCGTATATGGGAACATTGACGATCATGTTTTAAGAAGGCGATATCAGGAAACTCTTGATTTCGAAATTGAAAATGTGCATGTTCTGATGATACACATAGGCGGATATCCCGGAAAGTATTCACCTAAGGCAAAACAATTAATTTTCACGGGAGAATACAAGTTGTTTATTGCGGGGCATTCCCACATAGCAAAAGTGATCTATGATAAGCAACATGATCTTTTGCATATGAATCCCGGAGCATTTGGTAAAAGTGGATTTCACACTATACGAACCATGATCAGATTTTCGATCGAAAATAGCAGCGTTTTTAATGCAGAATTGATTGAATTTGCGAAGAGGTAGAAAATAAGTTAAAGTTTTTTTTGATTCGAATTTGCATAAATTAAAAATGTTGTTACTTTTGCATTCCGTTTTTAAACGGCTCTGATCTGGTAGCTCAGTAGGTAGAGCAACGGCCTTTTAAGCCGTGGGCCCTGGGTTCAAGTCCCAGCCAGATCACGTAAGATTAAAGCCTTTGCATAATTGACTTGCAAGGGCTTTTTTCATTTCGTAATGAACTGTTCGGTTTAATAAGAATAAAGAATCTTGTCGCATGACAAAAAATTATGAATATTTACTTTTAAATCATTCTATTTTCTGTTAAAATTGAGCTAGATTTGAAAGATCAACCTTTTGTCCGGATGGGGAAAGGATAGATTATTGAACAAATAATTTTCACAAACCATTCAAATTGAGGAGCCTTTTTCAAGATTCAATATGGCCGATTTAAATAAAAAAAAGCTTACAAATGAAATTAAGTGACAGCGCAAACAAATTACGGGAAATGATTGAGAAAGCCATTCAGGACCAAAAAATAACCCGGGAAGAATATGATATGATCATTCATCTGGCCACAGAGGACGGGCATATCGATCGTCAGGAACAAGCGCTTTTGGCAGAACTACAGGATATGATCGAAAATAAGATCGTTAAATATGCTCCGTCTGGAAAATAGTGTTTTTTACAAGTTGTCTGAATATGTATTTTGATGCCTGGCATCAAATTATCGAATTATTTTCCCAACCTTAGCCAGTCAGCTTGGGAAGTAAATGCATCAGCTTTTTCTGATTCATTCAATCTGGTACTCAATACTTACGAAGACAAGTTTGTGGACATCCAAATTCAATAAGAACGAATTTCGTCATGACATTTGGAGACCTGGCACTTTTTGTTCCGCTTATTGAATATCCAATGGAAATTCATCATACAAGGAACAGTCAATCTTTTTATTCAATCACCCTGTTTATTAGACAACTACTTTTTATTTACCTTGGCTTTTGTCGAAAAATGCAATTGGTTCATACTGACGAATGGGCTTTATATTTTCCTTGTTTTGATTGTTAAAGCTGGTTATTTTTTTATTTTTTTGGATTATTCTACGTTGATAATGCTTATATTTGCCCGATAAAGCCAAAAATTTAACAATAATGGAAGTAATCGTTTGTATAAGCAAGTCTCCGGACACCACAGCAAGAATTGCATTCACGGATCAGAATACAAAGTATGATGAGCAGGGTGTACAATTTATTATGAACCCCTTTGATGAATTTTATGCCTTGGTCAGAGGTGTAGAATTACAGGAAAAAGAAGGTGCTCAACTTACATTCTTGAATGTCGGTCCTGCCTCCAACGATATCATTATCAGGAAAGCACTGGCAATCGGAGGAAACAAAGCGGTCAGGATAGACACAGAACCCAAAAGTGCCTGGGATGTTGCCAAACAGATCGCAAGCTATCTTAAAGACAAAACATTTGATCTGGTTTTATTCGGAAAAGAGACCATTGATTACAATGGCTCAGAAGTTGGTGCCATGGTAGCCGGTATTTTGGATCTGCCCTTTGTTTCCAACGCGAGCAAACTTGAATTTGAGAATGGTAATTTCATATTGAACAGGGATATTGAAGGAGGTATTGAAAAGATACGGGTTGCTGCTCCCTGCATCATCAGCGCTGCAAAAGGTATGGCAGAACAACGGATTCCCAATATGAGGGGGATCATGATGGCTAAAACCAAACCGCTCGAAGTTGTTCCGGCTGTTGAAACAGAAGATCTTGTAGAATTGGTTTCCTATAGTTTGCCAGTTGAAAAATCCGGCGTCAAATTGGTTGATCCTGAAAATATGGATGAATTGGTTCGCCTGTTGAGTGAAGAAGCTAAAGTGATTTAACCAATTTTTTTTAACCTAATAATAATCTTATCATGAATATATTAGTTTTTGCAGATCATATAAATGGCCAATTTAAAAAGACAGCATTTGAATCCGTTAGTTATGCCTCAAGGGTCGCAAAGAGCAATAATGGCATTTGCACAGCAGTGGTGTTAGGTAAAATGAATGATCCCGCCAAGCTTTCCGGATTTGGAGCGAATAAGATATTAGAAGTTCCTTATGATGGAAAATTCAGTTCCAATGTATATTCTTCTGTTTTGATGGAACTTGCCAACAGGGAAAACGCTGAGTTGGTTGTAGTCAGTCACGATTTGAACGGAAAATCCATTGCCGGCTTGCTGGCAGCGAAATGGGGCGCAGGTTCAGTTACAGGGGTTGTTTCAATGCCTGAGTTCCACAACGATGGAATGGATGTTGTGAAAGGTGTGTTTTCAGCAAAAGCTTATGCCAGATACAGGATCAAAAGCGCTAAAAAAGTAATATCTGTGATGCCCAATGCCTTTCCGCCGGAAGAAGTTGGCGGAGATGCAAACATAGAATCAGTCAATATTTCGATTCCTGCTGACAGGATAGAAGTACTGAGTGTGGAACGTGCAGAGGGCAAGGTTCCCCTGCCTGAAGCAGATATTGTTGTTTCAGGAGGAAGAGGTTTAAAAGGGCCTGAAAACTGGCATCTGCTTGAAGATCTGGCAACTACAATCGGAGGTGTTTTAGCCTGCTCGCGACCGGTGGCTGATGTCGATTGGAGACCTCATAACGAACACGTAGGACAAACAGGAATTGTGATCCGGCCAAAATTATATATAGCTGTCGGAATATCAGGCGCCATTCAACATTTGGCCGGTGTGAACAATTCAAAAGTGATCGTTGTTATCAACAAAGATCCCGAAGCACCTTTCTATAAAGCAGCTGATTATGGTGTTGTCGGAGACCTGTTTGAAGTAGTGCCGCGTTTGAACGAAGCTTTAAAAAAATATCTCAAATAAATCAATTGAGCGCAATTGCTTATTTAACTGGATGATATACAATGTTTTGTAAAAATAATAAATATCTGGATTATCAAAAAGATTAAGTTGACGGTTGTTGCTTTATCGCATAGTGTGTCACAATCTCACAATTATGCAGTAGTGCTCGGAGAATTGGATGGGCCCCGGAAATTACCTATTGTCATCGGTGGTTTTGAAGCTCAGGCTATAGCAGTTGCGCTTGAAAATATGATCCCGAACAGGCCACTTACCCACGATTTATTTAAGAATACGCTTTCTGCTTTCAATATCAATATAAGGGAAGTCCTGATCAATAATTTGCTCGATGGTATTTTTTATTCTAAACTCATCTGTGAGAAAGATGGCGTAGAATATACCATAGATTCCAGGACTTCTGATGCCATCGCACTGGCTGTCAGGTTTAAGGCACCGATTTATACTTTTGATATTATCATGGATGCAGCTGGTGTTGTGATGGAGAATCCGGATATCATATCAGGTGGACGGGAAGAAGAACCTCCTGTAAAAAAGAAGGAATCCAAATCACTCACTAGTTATAGTATTGCTGCACTTCAGACAATGCTAGATAAAGCGATTGAAAATGAAGATTATGAAAAGGCCGCTATGATACGTGATGAAATCCAAAAAAGGGATCCTGCAGTTTGATACTTGTTTTTATTCAAGTACGATGGTGTACTATTTTTTCAAATGTACGCTACATGTCTTTTTTCATAATGCTCAGGTAAGATACGATGAGAAAAACTGCAACTGAAATGAGGCTGATAACCGTTGCTTCACGGTAATTCAACAGCAATTCAAAATTGGTCATTTCCTTGAAGCTGTCAACCAGTCGGAATGCCGGATTTGGCATCAGGTCTTCGATTGCATTCATGGGATAAAAGTGCATACTTCTGTGTTCAAAAATATTCCTGTGTATAGCCCAACGGATCATTGGTTCGAGGAAAATAATATATGCGAGGTAGGTGAAAATGGCCAGCCCTGACCTGCGAATGATCAATCCGAGGAATAGACCAAAGCTCAGATAACCCAGGTTCATCAGGAAATACCTTAATACAGCAAATTGATGTCCTTCAAAAATCATTTCCGTTGTAAATCCTTCTGTTCTGGATATCCCTATAAGCAAAGCTGAAATGAAGTAAATCAATGTTGCCCAAATACTTACCGTTATTATCACATATAGTTTGCCGAGATAAAATGACTGTCGGGTCATGCCTGTCAGTATATTTTGCCGCATCGTTTTGTTGCTTACCTCAGAAGTGATGATCACCACACCGATGAACCCGAGGAAAAGGAATGAAAACCAACTGCCTGAATAACCCTGATATTCCCAGATACCGGGAAAACTGAAAAAGGTTTCTTTTTGAGGTAGTCCGGGCATTTGAATGTAATTGTCCATTACAAAAATGGCAAAAGGCATCAAAAAAGTATATAAGGCCAATAGTAACAAAACCAGCTTGTTTTTACGGAATTTTTTCCATTCAAGACCGAGTAAATGCATTATTTGGAGATTCATCTGATTATTTTTTATAGTTTAACTTGAATGTTTACAGAAATAATGAAGAGTATGCCTATGATTCCTTAATGATCTGTAAAAATTCTTCCTCGAGTTTTTGTTTTCTGACTACCATATGTAATAAAATAAAACCCTTCTGAAATAATCTTTCGCTAAAAACAGCAATGTCGGCAGACGGGTCTGCAATACACTCAATAAACCCTGATTTCATTTCAGTAGATTTGATCAATTCCTGAGTTTTGAGGAATTCCATCAGGCTTGTATTATTTGTGCAACTTAGTTCCATCACGATGTCATTGCTCAGTATTGAACCTACTGGACCGATGGCCATCAGATGGCCTTTCTTCATAATGGCTACATGAGAACAGATCTTTTCCACTTCATCCAGGATATGACTTGCCATGATCACGGTTTTACCGCTTTGAGCGATCATTTTCAGCATATTACGCACATCTGCAATGCCTTGAGGATCCAATCCATTTGTAGGTTCATCAAAAATCAGAACGTCCGGATTGCCAACCATGGTTGCTGCAATGGCCAGCCTTTGTTTCATGCCAAGGGAATAGGTATAAAACGGGGAATATTTTCTTTGAGAGAGTTCGACCATATCAAGAATATCATCGAAATTCTTCTCCGAAGACTTTTTAATATGACGCACTATTTCAAGGTTTTCAACAGCATTCAGGTAAGGGTAGAAATTAGGTGTTTCCAGGATGGACCCGATATGCAAACGAGGATTGACCCCATACTGTCCTTCAAACCATTCAAATTTGCCGGCGTCTTGTTTTAAAATACTTAAAATAATACCCAGTGTAGTGGTTTTTCCACTGCCGTTTGGCCCAAGTATCCCGAATGCCTGTCCTGATTTGACCTCGAAAGTAAGGTCTTTTAGTGCCTGAATCCGTCCGTAAGATTTCGATAATTGATCAACTGTTAGAATATTCATAATACTGGATTAACATAGATAGTGCTTCAAAACTTTATTATTTTTGGATTTCTCAAGAACCAGATCTGAACTCAGATTTTTCGGAAAATTACTCAGAAAAAAATTGAATTTGACCGGAAAAATTCAATTTTTGTTAAACTCAGGATTAGTTCTCTTAAAAACAAATTAACGGATCAAATGTAGAACAGAATCTGATCTTTGAAATGAAATTATGACAAATTATCTTTTTTACACGACTAACTCCAAAAGAAAGCTGTTTTTTGGGAAATAGCAGCGGTTTATTTAATTGGTTCAAAATTCATCCGTGAAGTCTTGTTACATATTCGCCTTGATTATTCAATCTATATGGATTTGTAATTTGTAGATATGTTTATATAACAGATATTCAATCAATTGTGAACTCTTATCTGTAATCAATTTTAATGCTCTACTTCATTTGTTCAATTTTGGGAACTTATGATGGACATTCATATGAATAGACAAAAATGTCATGTATTGTTTATACAATTTGTACTCAATTTACATTTGAGTCAAGAAGACAAAAACATTGCTGTGTAAAATTCTTTATAATATGATAAGTTATTATATTTGTGCAAATGCCTTTCGAGCATCACAATATGAAGGTAGAAGAGTTATTTATTAGGGTAGATCGTAAAAATATTTATGTTAAGAAAATCATTCCTAAGTATAGTGATGATAAACCAACTATTATTTTGCTCCACGATGCATTGGGATCTGTAGCTCAATGGAGGGATTTTCCTGATATGTTAGCCAAAAAATTGGGAAACCCGGTTATTTGTTATGATCGTCCGGGTTATGGATTATCAGCTACAGGTGAAGGATATTTGTGGCCGGGTTATTTTGAGAAGCAAGCATTCGGTGTGCTGCCGGATCTGATGAAACAGGTCGGAATAAACGTTCCTTGTATCCTACTTGGCCATAGTGATGGAGGAACTATTGCCTTGTTGTTTGCATCAAAATTCCGCGTTAAAGCGATTATTTCTATCGCTGCTCATGTTATGGTTGAAAAAGTGACTTCAAAGGGTGTCAGCGAAACAGCAAGGAACCGGGCAGGCATTGTGGCAAAACTTGAAAAATATCATGGCGACAGGGCTGCAGGTATATTTGATACCTGGGTAGATATCTGGACTTCTGATGAGATGGAAAGCTGGAATATTTTACCTGAATTACAAAGGATCCACAACCCTGTACTCGTCATTCAGGGGAAAGATGACCAATACGCAACAGCATTGCATCCAAAAATGATCATGGAACGTGTTGGAGCGCATCAGGAATGTTTGCTAATGGAGAATTGTGGCCATTTTCCTCATCGGGAGTCTCCAGCTGAGGTGATGGATGGTATAAAATCCTTTTTGATTCGGCATGCTGTATGACAGACATGCATTTTATATTTGAGTCGAGTTTATAAAGTATAAAGTTGGTATAGTTAAAAGTGTTAATAATTGATATTGAACACGTTAACTGCAAATGCAAAATTATCATAAACATCTCAAAATCAGCAATTTAACTTTATCAACTTTCATCTTTATAACTTTTTAGACTGAACTCATATTTAATTTGATTTAAATCGTTAAAAAATGGATGTAAGCTTAAGCTATGCAAAAGGAATTGCCGAAAAACCTTTGCTGGAAATGACTGTAGGTGATATGCTGGATAAAATATCAGGGCAATTCCCTCATGAAGTGGCGTTGATAGTTGAACATCAGCAAATAGTCTGGACATATCAGACTTTTTTGAGGAGGGTTAACGAGCTGGCCAGGTCTTTAATGGCTATCGGGATCCAAAAAGGCGACAGGGTAGGGATTTGGTCGCTCAACAATTCAGAATGGGTGTTGACACAGTTTGCAACAGCAAAAATTGGCGCAATTTTAGTCAATATTAACCCGAATTATCGCTCCCACGAATTAAAATATGCCCTGAATAAAGCCGGAGTTAAATTGCTGATCACTGCCGACAAATCAAAATATATCAATTACAGCGGCATTGTACAGGAATTGGCTCCGGAACTCCTGGATGACGAAAAAGAACTTCGTTCCATGGAACTTCCAAACCTTAAAATGGTGGTCCGTCTGCATGAAAAAGATCTGCCTGGTATGATGTCCTGGTTTACATTATTGAAACATCAGATCCATGTCAGTTATGAAGATCTGGAAAAAAGACAGCAAAGCCTGGATGCTGATGAACCTATCAACATCCAGTTCACGTCAGGAACCACCGGCTTCCCGAAAGGAGCGACCCTTTCGCATAAAAACATATTGAACAATGGTTTTTTTGTTGCTGAAAGAATGGGGTTGACTCAGAATGACAAGGTGATCATACCTGTACCACTTTACCATTGTTTTGGTATGGTTATTGGCAACCTTGGTTGTGTGACACACGGCGCTGCTATGATCTATCCGGCTGAAATGTTTGATGCAGAAGCCGTACTGAAAGCTGTGGAAAAGCATAAGGCAACAGCTGTTCACGGTGTTCCCACCATGTTTATTGCTGAATTGGAACATCCTGATTTTGAGAAATATGATCTTGGTTCTCTTCGAACAGGGATTATGGCCGGAGCGCCATGTCCGATTGAAGTGATGAAAAAAGTACAGACATCCATGCACATGGATCAGGTTCAGATCGCTTATGGAATGACAGAAACCAGTCCGGTAAGTACACAGACAAAAATGGGTACGCCAATAGAAAAACAAGTGAGCACAGTGGGACAAGTCCATCCTCATCTGGAGATCAAAATCATCCAACCAGAAGATGGAACCATTCTTGAAAAAGGCCGTCCCGGCGAATTGTGTACCAGAGGTTACAGTGTGATGAAAGGATATTGGGATGATATGGATAAAACTGCTCAGTCGATTGACGAAGAAGGATGGATGCATTCCGGGGATCTTGCAGTTATGGACGATGAAGGCTATGTCAATATCGTAGGCAGACTTAAAGATATGATTATCAGAGGTGGAGAGAATATTTACCCAAGGGAGATAGAAGAATTTCTTTACACACATCCTAAAATTAGTGATGTACAGGTAATCGGGGTTCCCAGTGAAAAATTCGGCGAGGAAGTGATGGTCTGGATAAAATTAAAGGAACACGCTGATGCCACGGAACAGGAGATCATTGATTTTTGTACCGGAAAAATCGCTCATTATAAAATCCCTAAATTTATAAAATTTGTCGAGGAGTTTCCGATGACGGTTACAGGTAAAGTAAGAAAAGTCGATATGAGGACAATTTCCATTCAGGAACTGGAATTGCACAAGGCTGATCAGATTAAAATGGCGTGATCTTAGAGTAAGCGTTCGATTGTTTTGAAAGACTGCCGGAAATAAGTCAAACTTGTCTCAGGTGAACCGGAGTTTTGTCACCCACTACTTCAACTACAAACCAATTTAGGAAAATGATATTTTTTTTTGGATTAATTAAAATAGATAAATCCTTGTAAATCTGTATATCAAAGCGGGTAATCTCATTTACCATTAATTTTTTCTTAATTCAATGCTTTAAATTTTAAAATATTTGTACTTTTGCATTTCAATTGACGGATTGAATTGCCAAAGTGGCGGAATTGGTAGACGCGCTGGACTCAAAATCCAGTGATAGCAATATCGTGAGGGTTCGATTCCCTCCTTTGGTACATTTTTAACCTAACAATTTGATTATCAAGTAATTACAACCCTATATCAGATTCATTTTTGACAATTTTGGTTTATTTCTATTAAAGAATTAATTGATAGTTGAGATAAGGAATTTTTCAAATAAATAGTATGGTGCATTTTTCTTTTAGGAATTACTAAATACTCTTTAAGATGAAGAATCAACTATATTGGATAATTGAGTTGGGAAAAACAACTTAAAGATGCTGAAAGAAAATGAATTTTGGGCTATTGATGTTGAAACAGCAAACCAAGATCCTACTAGTGTATGTCATATAGGTGTTGCTAAATTTATTAATAATGAATTTGTAAATTCATGGAGTTCATATTTAAATCCTAAATGTATTTTCAATATAAAAAATATTGAAATTCATGGAATAGATTTTGAAAAGATTAAAAATGAACCTGACTTTCCAGTCATTTATTCTATATTATCTAAATTACTGAAAGATAAAGTAATAGTTCACCATAGTTCTAATAATATTGATGTTAATGCTATAAATGGATTGTGTTTGATCCACGATTTACCAAAACTTGGATTTAGATGGGTAAATAGCCTTAAGATTTTAAAAAATACAGTGCCAAAAGATAAATATTCAGGTGGATTTGGTTTGAAAGAGTTAGCTAAATTTCTTAATTACGAGTTTAGTCATCATAATGCTGAAGAAGATGCGATATTAACTGGAAGGATTATGGCTGGTTTATGTACTCAGGCTAATATGACGGTAATAGAATTGGAGGATTATGTAAATCAAGTTAATACTGAAGAAAGAGAAAGCAACTCATCAAAAGGGCGACCACTTATTATTAAACATAAAATAATTGACGGAAATCCCTCGGGGTATTTTAATGAAAAAAAGATTGTTTTTACTGGAAAAATGGTAAATGGTACATCAGTAATTGCGGAAGCATCAGCAAAAATGGGCTTTTATGTAAAAGATAGTGTTAATAAAGAAACTAATTTTTTAGTAGTGGGTTATTATGATGGATACCCAGATGATCACATTTCTACAAAAGTTAAACAAGCTATCAAGTATAATAATGAAAAAAAAGCGAATATTACTATTTTTAAAGAAGATGAATTTATTAAATTCGTAAAAGATAAAACAGGGATGGATCTACTTTGATACTGAAATAACTTATAAATTGGATCTGATTTTAAATTAGTAACTGACCTTTCGCAGTCAGAATATTTTGATAAATAAAATAAATTTTTACTGCAGAGCCAAAAGTGGTTCTGCGGGCTTAAAAGGTAGGTTCAGTTGTTTGAAATGTAATTTCATCCACTGTAACTCCTCGAAAGCAGCTTTGACAGCTTTTATGTACAGGTGTGATTTGATAGCAAAATGATTCTTACCGGATTTG
>DDTL01000101.1 GCA_002344345.1 Saprospiraceae bacterium UBA2365 | reverse complement strand
AACCCTTGATTCGCATTATTAACTTTGTATTTGCTTCAAAATTTCTTACCGATCCGTGAGATGATTTTCCTTCGTTCACTGCGAGTGCCGGTTACTGCCTGGTATTGGAATAAGTCAAAGCGATTCACATTCCTGGTTCAAAACCCAATATTTCATTTATGATCCTTCCATTACAGTTATTTTTGAGTTCCAAAATGGTTAAAAGAAGACATAAAGGGTCCAAAGAGAAAAGAAATTTTTTCAAAAATATCTGCACGAACTGCGAAAAAAAAAGGACATTATTTTAATTTGAAAATTTGAGAATTTGAAAATTTGCACAGCTTGAAAATGATTATTCATGTGATCATTGTTGATGTTTTTTTCTTGATTTTCAATTAAATCTGCGCAGATCTGCGAGATCTGCGGGAACTAAAAAGAATTGAATGTTTTGGCTAAGTTTGTTATAAAAATGATCTGATTATCTGATCTTCAAATTATCTGATTTTCAAATTAATAAAAAATGACAGTAATCTGTTTTGAAAATCGAAGATCTAAACANNCACCCAACGCTGCCCCAGGCGTCCTCAATCAACTGTCTGATATTAAGTCAAAAAAGTCGGGTTTGAATTAGGAAAAACCTTATTGGTAGCCTATTTTTGTTATGACATTCAACCAATCGTGGATTACATTTGACAAGAATGATTACTCCATTTGACCATTAATAAAATAATTATGAAAATAAGCATTTTAACACTGATCCTTTCCATCGCTGGCACCTTCATTTTTGGACAATCCAAAATTCCCGGCTGTGAGCAACTGTCCCGGCAGGAGGTCGCAAAACTTTTCACCGACAGCTTGAACCAGGAGCTTCAAATCACCTTTCCCATCTTCAAAGTTTTTAAGTGCAAAGACAAAACAGGCCAGTTTTATATCGTGCTGACTGAAAGTAACGACCTGATCAGCCCGGATCAGGACACACTGAACACCAGTATCAAGGCTTTCAATTTTTATAAGGACAACAGCGGGTACATAAAAAAATGGGAGTTATTTGACTTTAAAACCAGGCAAGCAGTGAGTGATGAAATGGAGAGTAGCATTTGGTTTTGGTCAAAATATGCTGAATTCAAAGACATCGATCATGACAACGAGATCGACCCTGTCATCATTTACGGAACAAGCGGAATGAATGGTACTGAAGATGGCCGGATTAAGATCTTCATATTTTACAAAGGACAGAAGCATGCTATTCGTCACCAAAACGGGGTTCTCGACTTTGAAAGAAACACAAAGGTCAACAAAACATTTTATTCACTACCTGTAAAAATTCAAGACCATGTCAAACAGATCATGGAAAAACTTACGGATGACGGCCATGCGATTTTCCCTTATGGCTGGCAAACTGCTATGAAAGAGGAAAAATTATTTTTTGACGAAAATAAAAAATAAGCTAACGACCTCCCACACAAACTATGTGTTTATTTCCTATCCTGGATGAGCCAGAACCAAAGAGGAGTTTGATTTAAGAACCCCGAGCCGCTTCGCTACGGGGTAAACCCACTTACGGGCAAGCCCAAACGGGCAGGCCCATACGGGCAGGCCCATACGGGCAGGCAAAGAACACCGATTAACGATTTCAGATCATGTATTTTATTCTAAAATCCAAAATCGTTAATCCTTTGCTTGCCCGTATGGGTTCGCCCCGTTGGATATATATCCTACGGGGTAAATATTCAGTGCGGCTATATTCCTAAAACATAATTCTTTAAAGTTCTGTCAAAAAATATACGAGTTCAATTATTAATACATTTATGCAAGCTTCAAGCAGGATTTCAGAAAATTGTTTGCTTATTCTGATGAAATACCCTATTTTCACCTGAGCTTGTGCCGGATTGAAAGATCCTGTAACCGGATTGCAAATGATTATTTGGTGTTTTTTTTTAATCTAACAGATCAGATTCAGGTATAGGTCGTTATGGTGTATAAATCAGAATATTATACTGTTTTTATTTCTTTTTCCATTTGAATAATTTTATTACCAAAAATTATAGAATATGCTGTTCAGGAAAAAAGTGTTGGTGACGCTCGTTTTGTTCATTTCTTTTCAATTCATAATTTCTGCTCAGAACGTTGAAGTCACTCGCCAATTGGATAGTTTACTCAACTATCTGGCAGTGAATAATGGGTTTTCCGGTGCTGTCACACTGAGACAAAATGAAAAATTGATCTATTCAGGCAACTTCAATAAATTATCTAACGGAACCCACATATACCGGATCGGGTCAGTCAGCAAAGTTTATACAGCGATCATTGTATATCAGTTGATCGAAGAAGGCAAACTATCATTAAGCACATCTTTGGATCTGTTTTTTCCGGAGATAAAGTATGCTGACCAGATCACCATCGAACAAATGCTTTCCCATTCAAGTGGTATTTATAATGTCACTGACAATAAATCCTATTATGGGACACGCCAGAATCATTTTGGCAGGCAAGACATCATTCGGTTGATCACCAGACACAAGCCTGTATTCAAACCTGGAAAAGACTGTTCGTACAGCAATTCAAATTTTATTTTGCTTGGATTCATCATTGAAGAGTTCACCCGGAAAAACTATGCTCAAAATGTTCAGGAAAGGATCAGTTCAAAATTTAATTTGACCAAAACCTGGTGTGAAGATAAGAATAGTGATAAAGACCTGAGAGAATCTTCCTTCAAATTTGACGGTGAGACCTGGCAGAAAGATGTTGATTCTGATCCGGGTTTGCCATTTTCTGCAGGAGCGATGATATCAACACCTGAAGAAATGAGCATGATGGTCAGTTTATTGTTCAATCAACAAAGATTTCTGACAGTTCATTGAATCACATGTTGTTGTTGAAGAATAAAAACACCGGGCATGGTATTTTCAAAGCGCCTTTTTATGATCGGGAAGGTTGGGGGCATTCAGGTCGTATAGATGAATTCCGTTCCTTTGTCGGGTATTTTCCGGACGATAGTCTTTCTGTTGCCATAGTAACCAACGGTATGAACTTCAAACTCAATGAACTGATCATTGGTGTGCTATCTGCCTGGTACGGACGGGCATATGAGTATCCAAAGTTTAACAGATCAGAGATCGATACACCAGAAACGGATATTTTTATTGGCGCTTATAAAGCTAAATTGGCCGGCTTCATTACTGTTGCACAGTTTAATATTTCTGCTGCAGGGAAAAACCATCTTTTTTTGAATGAAAACAATGATGGACTGCCAGCCGAAAAATCCCTGTTGGTGCGAACAGGCACTTATTCTTTTTTTTCTGTAGATTCCGGGGGTGAGATTAAATTTAAAGCCGATAAAAAGGGCAGGATCAAAGGTGCAGAACTTGTCCAGGGTAAATTCAGGATCAGGTGTATTAAAGTGGATTGATCCGGCAATGCATATTTTGGATGATTTCCATCGTTCGGAAAGTAATTTTTGGTTTTAAGGTTTTACCCCAATGTAAATTCACATCCTTTTCATTTGAATTTAAAACCATTTCCAGATATTTTAACTAAACAGGCTGCTGTATTAATTGCGCGGAATAGGAGGATAATAAAAGGTAGAACAGTTTTTTATAACATTGAACATATTAAGCCTTAAAGTGTTAAGTTTTGATCAAGGAAAAAGTTAGCAGCCAAGCTGTATCGGTTGTTAAGGATCAGTTGAAGGGAATATGGCTCATAACAAGTTGAAAGTTTTTCAATCGTATCAAATACTTTTTCCGGGTTAGGCTGAAAGGCTTTCCTGAGTGCGCGCATTTTGATGAAAGTATGCTGCTTCAAGCTGGTCTGAATGCTTTTGTATTTCGCAACAAGATATTGGCTATCTCTATTTTCGGCATATCATTTAGCCAGATTATTTGATCCTGGATGTAGATGGTGAAGTATTTCATTGTCAATGATATGAGATGATTTTAAGGCGGACATCTTCGATCTGGTAAATGAAACATTCAAATTCATAAAAACAAAAACTTATTAATTATGAAAGACAAAATTGGTACGAAAGAACATCCGATGCTTTTAAAAACGCCACCATTGTCAAGTGAATTCACGATGCATGTTGACGAAAAGGATGGCAGAGATGTATTGGTCTGTACAGTTGGAAAGACCGTACTATTGTATAATATTCAATGTATTGAGGATTTGCACAAAATGCTTTTGGAATATGGCGATTGGATGCTGCTTGGCAGCGCGGACGAACAGAAACCCGCCAAAGAAGGAACGGTTGAAGCCTGGGGTCGTTCAGAGAGTAACCCTGTAGGTGGATGGTATGGGTTGAAAAAGGGACTTCGCGGACGGTTTGGTATGTATATTCCGCCACTTATGGAAGCGTTGGGACTCGCTGAAGTTACGCACGATGCAAAGGGCAATAAAATGAGGGCAAAATAACGTGGCAAAACTGGATTTAAGGCTTGAATGCTAAAAATGTGGACTGTCTGATATCACAATTCAGGAAGTAAGAATTTGTAATTAAAGACAATGGAAATGTCGGGATCGGCACACCAAATCCAAATGAAAAACTCGAGATCAACGGAAGAATATTGGCGAGTCAGGTACGGTTTACAGGTTTGCCAACTTTCCCCGATGAGGCCGCTGCTACGGCTGGCGGTTTGGTTACCGGCGAAATTTACAAGACAGCCACCGGCGAAATTCGTATAAAGTTATAACAGTTTATTATACAGGTAGTACCATTGAGTGTTATCAGTACGACAGATGAAAGAAAATTGCTTTCGGTACATTCTGCTACCGGAACAGAAGACTGGAATGAGAAAATGTATTTTTTGATTCGCGGTAATAATGTCTACACGGATAACATGTTACTGCTTCGAATTATTACCCGCAAACGTTAAGGGTATTGACAGAAAGATGACAAAAATGCCTTGAGTTTTGAGACTGAAAGGTATCAGAAAAATCGTTCCAAATATTTCAGAAATGATGATACCTTCCGGGATGAAATTTATTTCATCATTGTGTCAAATGTGCAATTTCCGGAAACTGAGTATGAACCAGGCGGAATTTTTTCACTGCCATGCATTTCCAATGATCTGACTTTGGTTTCCAGCACATACGGAAAAATTTAAGGTATAGGTAAACAATGAGTCTGGCATGTTTAAAAACCTGAGAAAAGCTAATTTTTCTGATCGAAAATCTTGCAATGAACATTCAGCGTTTGTCAACAATATGGATTCAAATCAGGGTTGAAAAGCTGTTTGTCATTTTGCCGGTATTTTTTTAAAGAAAAAACGCCAAAATGTTTTATTTGGTTGCGGGTGTCAAAAAATCCTGGTTCATACTGACGGGAATTGGATTCTCGTTAAATCACTGTTAATTATATTCACAAATCAGTCCGGTATTAAAAAAATAAAAGTTAAGGCATCGCAATCGGAAGTTTTTGTTCACTTTTGCAGCTTTATCAAAAAAACAGCCATGTTGGTATTGAAATTACTGCGCTATTTTTACCGAACATTATCTTTCATTTGTCCTGCTTGTGCAGGTAAACTGGCTTTTTGGCAATTCCAGCAGCCAAGGCTGAAGAAAACAAGGGAACGGGAACTGAAAATATATTCAGCATTCCGGGAACGCAGGATACCTTTTCATGAAGAAGATATTTTTGTGTACGAATCAGGCCCGGAAAATGCTTATCCGTTGATCCTGGTGCATGGTTGGGAATCAAATCCGGGCAGCTTGTACGGCATTGCATCCTATCTGGAAAAAGCCGGCTTCAGACTGATCGTGATGGGATTGCCTGCTCATGGCAAATCCAGCCTCAAAAAAACCAATATGGTGCATTCATCCCGGGCTATCCTCGCATTATTGGATCATTATGGATTTAAAAGCGGCTTTTCCATGGTGACGCATTCATTTGGTTCGGGTGCAAGTGCAGTTGCTCTGGCAGGAAAGGAAATCAAGGCGGACAAACTGTTGTTCATCACTTCCTCTGAAGTGATCAAGGATATTTTTGATGATTATGCAAAAATGATTGGTCTGGGTAAAAAAGCCTACGAATATTTATTGGGCATCACGGAAAGTGTCACGCCCGTTCCCATCAGGGAATTTGTCATTTCCGGATTTCTCCGTCAGGCTAATTTTGAACAGTTGGTGATCATCCACGATGTGGGAGATAAAGTGATCCCTTTTGCCAATGCAAAATCCATCCAATTGGCTGTTCCGCTCACTAAAATCATTCCGACAGAAGGTAAAGGACATTACAGGATATTATGGGATGAAAATGTGTATCAGATGATCCTTGCTGAGCTCAATTTTGTGCGCCGGTGAAGGAATGAGAATGATCATGTGGTTATTTTGGAAGGTCCGAATTCCCGTTCCGGAATTTTGTCCTCGCTCATTGTCATTCCGGGCCTGACCCGGAATCCCGTTCTCGCTAAATGTCATTCCGGGCCTGACCCGGAATCCCATCCTGGCATCCATGAATAGGGTGACAGGATTCCGCATCAAGGCCGGAATGATGACTTCCGGCCAGAATCGCGACTTCCGATGGGAATGACGGTTTCCAAATGGAACACCGGTTTCAAAAAACAGTTATAGCACATGTGAATTTTAATGTATTAATTCGCGAAAGACTTCACAAACTTTTATGGAAGATCAAAAAGTATAGCATAAAAATTGAATGCTGGTGTTTCCCTGAATGTTACTGAAATGCTAAAGCCCGGCCTGAGCACTGATCTCCAGCATCCGGTCAATGCATTTACGGCCTTCTTTGATCACATTTTCTTCCAATGATACTTCAGGGAGTTCGTATTTCATACAGTTGTAAAGTTTTTCGACTGTATTGAGTTTCATGAAAGGACATTCGTTGCATGCACAGTTGGTCATAGCAGGCGCAGGAATGAGGATTTTTTCAGGAGCAGCTTTTTGCATCTGGTAGAGAATACCCGGTTCAGTTGCGATCACAAAAGTACTTGCCGGACTTTTCTTCACATATTTTAACAAGCCGCTGGTGGAACCGACATAGTCAGCAATCTCCAGTATATGAGGCTGGCACTCCGGATGCGCAATGAATTCAGCGCCCGGATGCTCGCTCATCACAGATGTGATCTTTTCCCAGGAAAACATTTCGTGTACCTGGCACACGCCATGCCATAGCACCATTTCCCTTCCTGTCACTTTCATCAGATAAGCGCCCAGATTCCTGTCAGGGGCAAAAATGATCCCTTTATTTTTGGGGATGCTGTTGATGATCTCAACCGCATTGGTGGAAGTACAGCAAATATCCGTCAGGGTCTTGAGTTCGGCTGAACTATTGACATAACTGACCACTACATGGTCCGGATACCTGCTTTTAAAGTCTTTGAACAAATGGTAAGGGGCAGATTCTGCCAGCGAGCAACCCGCATGGAGATCGGGGATCAGCACTTTTTTACCCGGATTAAGCATTTTGGCTGTTTCGGCCATAAAATGTACGCCCGCAAAAACGATGATGTCTGCATCAGTAGCTGCAGCCTCCTGGGACAATGCCAGACTGTCGCCCACAAAATCTGCCAGATCCTGTATCACTGGTACCTGGTAGTAATGTGCCAGAAGAACGGCATTTTTCTCTTGTTTTAGTCTTTTGATCTCTTGCAGAAGATCTATGGCAGGGTCTGCAGGTAAATTCAGGAAGCCATATTTTTGGAGATCGTTTTTCGCGCTTTGAAGTGTGTCCATTTTATTCAATTTTGAATTTCAAACCAAAAATAAGTAATTTTTGTTCCCTGAACGGACGAAAGCGTAAAATAAAAAGTAAGGAAATCTGCCAGGCTTATCCTGTAAATAGACAATATTTACAATGAAATTTCATATACAGATGTTTTCTTTATTTGTAATCAGCTTATTCAGGAAATTAAACTGAATAGATTTGCCATTTAAAACAAGTTAATTCATTTTTGCGTTTTATTTGATGGTAAGGGCATAGGCATTTTTGTTTCGGTTTATGATTTAATATTATCTGACCCGAAATTTTGAAGAAAAATGCATGACCCCGGATCGTTTATACATTAAACAGATAACAGATGAAGTTTTTTAAAAGCAGAAAATATTGGTTGATTTTTGTAGTCATTTTTGGATTTTTCAGCATTCAGGCGATCACGATCAACCGTGACAAACTGTATGAGATCGCCAAAAACCTTGAGATCTTTACCAATATTTTTAAAGAACTCAATAAAAACTATGTTGAGGAGATCGATCCTGCCATTTTGATGAAAACAGGTATTGATGCGATGCTCGCGTCCCTCGATCCATTCACCAATTATATTTCCGAAGCCAGGGTGGAAAGTTTCAGGATCTCAACTGAAGGCAAATATTCCGGCATTGGCGCGGTGATCAGGGAAATGGATGGCGGCCTGGTCGTATTTGAAATATATGAGGATAGCCCGGCGTTGGAAGCAGGTATGCTTTTGGGTGATGAGGTGATCGAAGTGAATGGGCAAAGCACCAAAGAGAAGAGTTCTGACGAACTCACAGAATTTTTGAGAGGCGCTCCCGGAACTGAAGTCGAGCTGACCATTAAAAGAGATGGCGAGGACAAGCCGCTTAAGCTCAATCTGCTGCGCAAAGAGATCACCGTGCCCAATGTGCCACATCAGCAATTGATAGGAGATGATATTGCCTACATTCATTTATCGACTTTTTCTGAGAATGCAGGAGACAATGTGAAAAAAGCTCTTACTCAGTTGAAAGCGGACAAAAAATTAAACGGGATCATCCTGGATCTGAGGTCCAACGGTGGTGGCTTGTTGCGTGAAGCGATCGCAGTTTGCAATGTTTTTGTGGATAATGGGTTGGAAATTGTGTCTACCAGAGGAAAAGTGATTGAGAGGGATATGGTATACAAAACCAATGTGGCGCCTTATGATACTACCACGAGGTTGGTAGTCCTGATCGATAGCAGGTCAGCATCTGCTTCGGAGATAGTTGCAGGTTCTGTTCAGGATCTGGACAGGGGCGTTTTGATCGGGCAAAAATCCTACGGAAAAGGTTCAGTTCAAAACACAGTGGAGGTAGGATACAATTCGAGGATCAAACTGACCATATCAAAGTATTATATTCCGAGCGGCAGGTCGATCCAAAGTGTAAAATACAATAATGGTGAACCGGTAGACATTCCCGAAAAGGACAGAAAAACTTATTATACCAGAAAGGGTAGGGCCGTGACAGGTGGCGGAGGCGTCATCCCTGACGTAGTGATCCCCAAAAAAACAAATCCTGATTTTGTTCGGTTTTTGATCAATCAGCATGTTATTTTTAAATATGTCAATCAGTATTACCGCGCACATGACAGCATTCCGGGATCTGAACAGTTTACCTTTACCGGTTACAATGATTTTGTAAAATTTTACAAAGGGTTGGATCTGAAATATAAAAACGATGTGGAAAGAAGGTTCGACCAACTGAAAAAATCGCTTGAAGAAAGCGATGATGATGCAGTGAAGCAGGTGAATCTTTCAGATTTGGAGAGCAAACTGACCACGGACATCGATCAATTGTTCGAAAAATACAGAAAAGACATACAATTTGAGATAGAGAAGGAGATCATATCCAGATATCATTTCAGGAAGGGGAGAATTCAGTACAGCCTTCGCAATGACCCTGAATTGGAGAAAGCGGTAGAGTTGTTGAGGAATGAAAAGGAATACAAGCAGTTATTACACATTATATAGTTATGCTCAAAATTTTGCATCTGGAGACCGCTACTGATATTTGTTCAGTTGGGTTGAGTGAGGGTGATCAGCTGATCAGTATACAGGAAACCGATGAAATCCGGGATCATACCCGTGTGATCACACTGATGATCGAGCAGGTGATGGAACAGACTGGATACAGTTTGTCTGAGTTGGATGCGGTTTCGCTCAGTGAGGGTCCGGGTTCGTACACATCATTGCGGGTAGGCATGTCGGCAGCGAAAGCGCTTTGCTTTGGCCTGGATAAGCCGCTGATAACGGTGAATACATTGTATGCGCTGGCTGGAGCAGCAAAAGAAAGCGGGGATGATTTCGATTATTATTGTTCGATGATAGATGCGAGACGTATGGAAGTCTACCTGAGTCTGTATGATGCCGGATTGGGTGTGATGGTTGATAATGAGGCTGTTATTTTGACTGAAACCCTGTTTGATCCATATCTGGAGTCCAAAAAACGGATTTTGATATGTGGCAGCGGTTCGGCAAAGGCAGAAGCAGTGTTTCCTGGTAAAGCGGTTCACAGGAGTTTGGTGGTTTGTAGTGCAAAACACCTGGTAAAACCAGCTTTGTATAATTATGAAAATGGGCTTTTTGCAGACATTGCTTATTTTTCTCCAAATTACATCAAATCACCCAATATTACAAAGGCAAAGAATAAGTTATTATAAATCATGAACTTAAGTTGACGGATTTCTGTTTTACAAATATGACAAATAAAAATGTTTCAAATTATCCATAAGAAATAAGCAAATTTTAAATGATGGCACGGGTTTTGTTCAATACTATCCGTATTCAGTCAACTTTAAATACATGGAAATTATGAGAAACAAAAAAAACGAAACTGTTACACTTAAAAAAGGTGGGAAGGATATATTGTTGGATTATGCGGATTTGAGAAAAGCTGTTTTGGTCCTTCGTGCTGTAAACCACAAACTAAGACAAAAGATCATTGACCTGTTGCAGGACAGTGACACAATTACTGTAACTGATATTTATATTAAGTTGCGTTTGGAGCAATCCGTTGCGTCTCAGCACCTGGCGATTTTGAGAAGGGCTGGCGTAGTGATCACAGAGAGAAAAGGGAAATTTATTTATTATTCATTGGATGAATCCAGGTTGGCTCAAATCAATGCTTTGGTCGAAGAATTGGCTGGATAAATTTGAGCTTTAAAAAACGGAAAAAAACAGAGAATGGTATAGGATTTACTTAAAAATACCCCCTTCTTACCCCCATTTTTAAATAAATTAAAAAAAAGTTTAATATTTCTTTTGCAGAAAAGAAAAATAGATAGATATTTGTTCCTAGGTCACGACAGGTATTAGAAATTTAGAAAACTACAAAGTATTTAGGAATGAAAAAAACTAAGGTTATTTTCGACGTTGAGAAGTTAGAATATTCCGTCGAATTAGCAAGAGCACTTGCCCACCCCCTAAGAATGAAAATTCTGCAATTCATTGATCAAAAAGGGGAAATCAATGTTAACAAGATTTATAATGCTTTAAAGTTGGAGCAATCCATCACTTCGCAGCATTTGAGTATTTTGCGCAGCGCTGATGTGGTCAGAGCGACCAGGGACGGAAAGCTTGTTATGTATGCGGTCAACTACCCGATAGTCGAACGGGCTATGAATGCAGTAAATCATTTTTTAGGGAAATAGATTTTTACGCATTTAAGACAAACAAGTGTGGCTGGTCAGGAAGCGAATCCTGATCAGTCACCTTTTTTATTTGTGGGAAAAAGAAAGGGAGATTGAAAATTTGAAAATTCGAGTCGCGATGATGAATATCGTGATCTGAGAGATTTGAGAATTCGAGAATTGAAAATAAGTATAATAAATCAAAATCATTTTACCCGAATTAAAAGCTGCAAATCTTTTTAGCTAAACGAAAAATGAAGTCGGGTTCATTGTTTTTCGGAGCTGTCATTCCGGCCNNAAAAAAATCTACAATAACCACCTGGATAATCTTTTTCAACCTGTGTAAATTTTCAAATTTTCAAATTTTCAAATTTTCAAATCTTCAAATCAGATCATCAGATCATCAGATCATCAGATCATCAGAACATCGTTTTTGCGTGAGGGATAGGAGCGGTATGCCGTAATTGGGTTTGCGGGAGGCCGGCATAGAAGCGGATAGCCCGACCCGTAGGGGCACGCCCAAATAAAAAAATGCAAAAATGCGCTGAAAATCTTTTGATTCTGCCAAATATACTTACCTTTGCGACCCTTAAAAATATTTTATTAACATCTGTTGCCTGAAAGGGGAACATACAAACCTGATTCTTAGAAATGTCTGAAGAAAAGAATCTTGAACAAAATGAATTGGAGTCTACTCCTGAGATGGAAGAAAAAGTAGAGTCTGTTGAGATTGAACAAGAAATTGAAAAAGCAGTTGCAACTCCTGTTGAGGTCGTTGCGGAAGCAGTGGAAACACCGGTAGAGAAAGTTGCTGTGCCTGTGGAGGAAACCCCGGTTAAAGAGACCCGTCATGATGATTATGACTGGAATGCCGGAAAGAAGAACACCCTGAGCTATACTAAGGAAGAGCATGCGAAGTATCTGTCTGATTATGATGCTGCATTGACATCCATCAGGGAATTTGAAGTGGTGAAAGCTTATGTTATATCCATGGCGGATGATGATGTGGTGCTGGACCTTAACTACAAGTCCAATGGATTGATTCCTCTTTCAGAGTTTAAAGATATGCCAGGTCTGAAGATTGGCGATCTTGTGGATGTGTATGTGGAGAACAAGGAAGATGAGAAAGGGCAATTGTTGTTGTCAAGGAAGAAAGCCAAGTTGATCAGTGCATGGGAAATGCTGGTGGATTCTCATTTGAACGGAACGATCATCACCGGGCATGTGATCAGCAAGACCAAAGGCGGATTGATCGTGGATTGTGGAGGTTTGGAGACATTCTTGCCGGGATCACAGATTGACATCAGGCCTATTATAGATTATGATCAGTACGTTGGAAAGACTATGGAATTCAAGGTAGTCAAGATCAATGAGGTGATCAGAAATGCAGTTGTTTCACACAAAGCATTGATTGAGAGTGATTTAGCTGAACAAAGAGATGCGATTATATCCGGATTGGAGAAAGGCCAGGTATTGGAAGGTGTTGTTAAGAACATTACCGAGTTCGGAGCTTTCATGGATTTGGGAGGAGTTGATGGCTTATTATATATTACCGATATTTCATGGGGAAGGATCAATCATCCATCGGATGTATTGGAGTTGAACCAGAAACTGCAGGTAGTAGTTCTTGAATTTGATGAAAACAAGAAGAGGATTTCTTTAGGTTTGAAGCAAATTTTGCCTCATCCATGGGATACTTTATCACAGGAAATAGAAGTTGGATCTACAGTAAAAGGTAAGATCGTGAATATTGAGGATTACGGTGCATTTCTTGAGATCACCCCTGGGGTAGAAGGATTGATCCACGTATCTGAGGTGTCATGGAGCAATCAGCCTGTAAATGCAAGAGAGCATTTCCATTTAGGACAGGAATTTGAAGCCAAGGTTGTGACCATCGATAAGGATGAACGTAAGATGTCACTCAGTATCAAACAATTGGAAGAAGATCCATGGAAAACGATAGCCAACAGGTACCCGGTTGGATCCAAGCATACCGGTGAGGTGAAGAACCTGACTCCGTATGGTGTATTTGTTGAATTGGAAGAGGGAATAGGTGGTATGGTTCACATATCTGATCTATCCTGGACTAAAAGATATTCCCATCCATCAGAGTTTTGCAGGGTTGGAGACAGAATAGACATATCTATCATGGATGTTGATGCTGAAAGCAGGAAATTGTCACTTGGTTACAAGCAGTTGGAGGAGAATCCGTGGGATACATTTGAGAATGTATTTCCGGTAGGATCCTATCACGATGCATTGGTTGTGAAGAGAGACGATAAAGGTGCGATAGTACAGTTGCCATATGGTCTTGAAGCTTTTGCACCAGCCCGACACTTGAGAAAAGATGATAATTCTTTGGTGAATCTGGATGAAACATTGACCTTCAAGGTAATTGAATTCAACAGAGAGGATAAGCGTATCATTGTTTCGCACAGGAGGTATCTGGATGATATCAGACGAGATGCGAAGGAAATGATGGAGAAAGAAGCCGAAACAGAGCAGCATCAGGTGGAGAAAAGCATACAGGCGCAGCGTGCCAAGGTAGAGCCAACCACATTAGGGGAGTTAGGTGCATTCAGTGATCTGAAGACCCAGTTTGAAGAGGCTAGCAAAGCTGAGGCGGATGCCGGAAATACCGGAATGGTTGAGCAGGCGCCGGATGTGGAAGCAGAGGAAGTAGTGGAAAAGCCAAAGAAAGAAAAGGCAGTTGCTGGGGGAGATGATTTGAAGCGCATAGAAGGCATAGGACCTAAAATTGCCGGATTATTGACTGAAGCAGGGATCACGACTTTTAGTGAGTTGGCTGAAGCTCCGGCGGAAAAATTGCAGGAAGTGCTGGATGCAGCAGGCAGCAGGTACAAAATGCATGATCCTGGCACCTGGTCACAGCAAGCTAAGCTGGCTGCAGAAGGTCAGTGGGATGCTTTAAAAGAGCTTCAGGATCAGCTGAAAGGCGGAAAAGAAGCGTAAGTTTAATTAAATGTAAAGTGCTGAATAGCAGCATTTTAGGATATTGAAACTGTGTTAAGTGCAAATTAAGTGAAAATATTTTTATTTTTTTTCACTTTTTATTTGGTGGTTAAAAAAATACCATGTACTTTTGCAGTCCTTTTGCTGGAGAGCATAAGAAGATAATTGACAAGGAGGGAGGAAAAGTGATGAGAATAGGTAAGGAATAGAGAGAGAAGATTCTTTTGAAGTATTGGGATTGAACTAAGAATAGAGAAGCGATTATGCTGGTTACAAGTAACCGGGATAATTAAAGATAAATTACTATGGAGAGTTTGATCCT
>DDTL01000197.1 GCA_002344345.1 Saprospiraceae bacterium UBA2365 | reverse complement strand
GAACGAAGTGAGGAATCTCGAACACATAATTCTAACGTTTAAAATATTTGTCGGACACTATTAATTAAAATACATTATCTATGAACTCACTCCGTCCATTAGCCGCATCACTCATCCTGCTCTCAGGGATACTGCATGTATTTCTGTATTTTAAAGGCCCCGGTGATCCGGGAAGTACGGCCATGCTGGTAGTAGGGTTGATCTATGTCATTACCGGATTGCTGATCTTTACCGGCAAAAAATACGCCTTGTACCTGGGTATTGCTATACCACTCATAGGGATGACGCTTTCTTTTGTCAAGTTCGGCATGCCTGAGATCCTGTCATTTTCAGCTCTGTTCAAGTTGCTGGGAACTGTGGCAGTGATCTGCTGCGGAATCGTATTGTTCAGGAAACGAAAATGATTTATCCGATAATTGCCGGGAACATACCATCTTTGCTGATATCCGGATGCATCTTCCGTGTTTTCCATAAGGCAAAAGAAAAAAATAAAAAACATATTGATGAAAACTTTTATAACGATCATTTTACTGATTTTGAGTCTGCCTTCTTTTGCAGCTATATGGAAGGTTGGTCCTTCAAAAACGTACAAATATTGTAGTCAGGTTGCTCCTTTGGTACAACATGGCGATACGATTGCTATTGACTATGCAACCTATAAAAATGATCCACAGGTCATATGGAATAAAAATGATCTGTATATTGTCGGTGTCGGAGGCAGACCACGGCTCGAAGCCGGAAGTATTATTGCAAATGATCAGGTCAATGGCAAAGGTATTTTTGTGATCAGCGGGGCCAATGTCAGAATTGACAATATTGAATTTGCAAATGCTGCAGTTGTAGATCATAATGGAGCAGGAATTCGTCAGGAAGGCTCAAATCTATTGGTTCACCGATGTAAGTTTGATGGGAACGAAATGGGAATATTATGCGGAGCCATTCCTGATTGTACCATAACAGTAGAATATTCAGAATTTTTGAATGGAGGCAGTTCCCAAAATCCGGGATATCAACATAACATTTACATAGGTCATATTGATACACTGATTTTCAGGTATAACTTCAGTTACAATGCGGTTGCACAAGGGCATGAATTCAAAAGCAGAGCTGATTATAATTTTATTTTGTACAATACAATTGCAAATTATGAAACCATTGACAGCAGAAACATCGACCTGCCAAATGGAGGTACTGCAGTAATTATGGGAAATGTGATTGAACAAGGTCAGAATTCAGCCAACAGCAACATCTTAGGTTATGGTAAAGAAGGACTTACCAATTCGGCCCAACATAATATCTGGATTGTAAATAACACTTTTGTCAATAAAAAAACTACAGGTAGCTTTGTGGATGTAAACAGTGAAACAAACAAAATATTTCTGAAGAACAATATTCTTGCTGGCGCCAAAACCGGAGGATTGATCATTGGAGCAACGTCTAACATAGATTCTTCGAATAATATTGTTACTGATATCATCGCAGATTGCGGGTTTCTGGATCCTGAAAATAACAACTATCATTTATCAGAACAGTCTGAAGCTGTTGATGCCGGATTGGATATTGATATCAGCGTCGGAGAATATCAGTTGATACCCGATAAAATGTATAAAGACACTTGTAATTTTGAAAACAGAAGTATTTATCATTCCATTGATATCGGGGCTTTTGAATTCAATGACAGTTTATCATCTGCGGGGTCAACTGAATTATTTGTTTTTTCCTTTTACCCGAATCCTGCCAATAATTATATTACTATTGTATCTTCTTCCTGGGAACAAATGAAGACTGTTCAGATCTGCAATTTACAAGGTTTTGTTGTAAAGGAACAATGGCTGCCACATATTGGTAATATGGATATTTCTGATTTGCCTGAAGGTTATTATTTTATTCGTTTTAAAGAGTTTCCGGCAAATTTCAAAAAATTCATTGTAGTCAGGTGAAGAGTGAATATAACAGATGTGAATGGAATAATATCAATTTTGGGTCAAATTGATATTTGAAATTACTACAGACGACAAAATTAAAACGGGCAGAATATTTTGTTCATGATTCCTCACTTAGGTCGGAACAGGTTCGGGCATAGTGGGAAATGCTGTAATTTTTGTTGGTCAGTAGTGATTTGATAAACTGTTTTACCTGTCTGCCCGATAGCTTATGTCCATCTATGATATCAGAAAAACTAGGACAAAAATGAAAATACCCACATAAGCCAGCAGCGCTGTTTTCCAGAACGGATGTGCTGCCTTCATTTCCATGAACTGAAATGCCACAACAATAAATTTGATGGCAGTTAATCCGAAGATGATCCAACCGAAAAATCTGATGTTTCCGGCAAAGTGAGATGTCATCGCCATTATCAACACCAGTAACATCAATACCAGCCAACTGGCAAATAAAATATTGCGCCTGATTAAATTCATGCCTTATGTATTAAAAAATTAAATAAATGACCGGAAAAAGGAACAGCCAGATCAGATCACACATGTGCCAGAATGCTCCGCCTGCTTCCAGGTCAGGGACATCGATGGAAGCAGGATTTTTTTGGATCGGCCACAGAATGACCAGAAGTATGATCAGTCCGGTGATCACATGTATCAGATGAAAGCCGGTCAGCAGCCAGTAATAATTCATGAACGTGTTGGTTCCCAATGCAAGCCCAATGTCCAGCTTAGCCGTATATTCCATGACCTTGATGCCCACAAAAACAAGTCCAAGCAGTATGGTGATGAACAGATGATACTTTGCTTTCCTATATGCCCGCTTTTTGAAAAGCTTCAATCCGGAAGCCATGAAATATCAGCTGGTCAGCAGTACGACCGTATTGAAAGTGCCTGCCATAACATCCATTTTGCCCGCCATCGAAGCAAACAGATCCGGTTCAGATTTTCCCTGGTAAACCATTACGATCAATGCAGCCCCGAAAGTGATCAGTTCCAGGAAAACCAGTATCCAGATCAGGATACCACCCGGTGGATAGTACATGTCCCTGTAATTGATATAAACCGGTCCCTTACTGTTGATATCTGATGCGTTCATATAATTTGATCAATGCGTGTAATAATTCTGTCGGTGAAGACAGGATCTGATAATGATTGTGACCAAACATAAGGGGCAAATAATATTTTGCCTGCTTTTCAATGGCCAATGCATAGGTGTGAATGCCAACTGCTTTCATCTCCTTGAGTGCTTGTTTGATGTCCTGCAGCCCATACTTACCTTCATAACGATCGTAATCATTGGGTTTTCCGTCAGAGAGCAGGACGATCCACCTGTTTTTGCTATCTCTTTTCTGCAACAATGCTGAAGCATGTCTCAACGGAGCCCCGATCCGCGTATATCCTTCCGGTTGCAATGAACCTATTTTTAGCTTTGATCTCTGCCAGCTTTCATCAAATTGCTTCAGGGTTACAAAATGTATGTGATTCCTGGTTTTGGAATGAAATGCAGCAATTCCGAAATCCACCTTAAATTCATGCAGGATCTCTCCGAAAAGTATCGAAACCTGCTTTTCGACATCAATCACGCGGTTGTTCATGACATACGAATCACTGGAAAGTGAGTGATCCAGCAACAACAATATGGATAGGTCTTTCTCTTTCTTTTGCTTGTCAATATAGATATTTTCAGATGGTGAGTGCCCGCTCATGATATCCACTGAGAAATCGGTGACGGCATCCAGGTCAAAATCGTCACCCTGTCGCTGCAGATTCACTTGTTTCATCTTATTTTGATAAGAGACCAGGGATTTACGCAAAATATTCAGTGTGGTTTTGTGGTGCGCAATGGTTTCTGCGTAATAACCGCGATTCAGCTGCAAACTATTTTTAGGAAAAACCTTGCAGTATGCTGTTTTATATTGATGCTGTGAATGATCCCACTCATCATAGGTCCAGAATTTTCCGTTGTCCTCCACGTCAGCTATTTCTGCGATCCGGGCATTCTCCACAAATTCGCTCTGGTAAACACTGTGCACATCATCATTCACCCGCACAGTATATTGCATCCTGAGTTCCTTCAATGCTTCCTTATGCTGATCCAGTTCATCCTCACCGTCAAAATCTTTCCAGTTGCCCCCGAATTCATCTGCTGTCCTGAGCTTTTCCAGGTCGTGATAGATCGTGGCATCCTGTTGCTGTTTTTTGTTCACCTGCAGACTTTCAATGTTTTCCACATTGTTTTTGGCTTTGATGCTGGTTTTGGCCTGCATTGGATTGTGTTTTCCGGTTTGTTTATCCGGATGATGTGCATTTCCCGTTTGCCCGTTCTTTTCACCTTTAGGCGTCATCAGTTTACCATAAAGATATTTTTTGTCAAACGGGTGTACTTTACTGTTTTCCTGATCCAGTTGTTTTTTGAGTTCCTCAAAAACCTGTTCATAGGCCGGGAATTCGTCAAAAACTTTAGCCAGGATCAACGGCGCCATTTCTTCCGCTTTTTCCCTTGAAACAGCATCAGGATAGGATTCATTCAGTTTCCAGTTGATGCCGGAGCGGTGCTGTGCAACGAGATATAGCGTTCTGAATAGGTAGAACCGTTCATTTTCTGACCTCTTGTCGAACGCATAGAACATTTCAGGAAGAAAGAAAAACAAGTCCCGGCAACCGCCTTCCTTTTCCGCAGGAAAGATCTCTATTTCTTCCCCGGTCAATGCCCTGGCTATCAGCATGAGACGAGGTTTCAGGGATTCCAGCGTAACCGTCTGTTCCTGCTGTTGCAGCAACTTTTCCTTTTTGCGTCGGTAATAATTGGAGATCTTACCATATATGTATTCATCAAGACCCATCGTATATCGTTGTTAGTCAATCATCCGGAAGATCAGATCTTCCTGTGGTTAAAAGCTGATGATCATATATACAGATTTGCCAGATCCCGCAATGCAGCCAGCGTTTCTTCTTCATCCGTCAGCGGTTGAAGGATAGCTGCCTCAACAGCCGTTCTTTTCGGCAGATCCGCAGCGATCAGATGCGCTGCATCCACGAGCAAACGTGTAGAAACCGTCTCCGCCAGGCCCAGCTCTGTCAGATTTCTGATCTTTGAAGCGATTTTGACCAGGCTGCCGGCTGTTTTTTCATCTATTTTGGTCTCATTCAACAGAATTTCCACCTCTGTTTTTTCTTTCGGGTAATTGAAAGCCAGGCCAACAAACCGCTGCTTGGTGGATGGCTTCAGTTCCTTGAAACCCTTTTGATAACCTGGATTGAAAGAAATGACCAGCAGAAAATCAGGATGCGCCGCAACCGTTGTGCCCAGTTTGTCCATATACAATTGCCTTCGATGATCGGTCAGCGGATGAATGGCTACGATGATATCCGGCCTGGCTTCAGCGATCTCGTCCAGGTAAATGATACTGCCTTCCTTGACCGCTTTGGTCAAAGGTCCGTCCACCCAGACGGTTTCAGCACCTTTAAGCAAAAATCTTCCGATGAGGTCCGTAGCTGAAGTTTCTTCATGACAGGCAACAGTGATCAGGTTTTTGCCCAGTTTGTGCGCCATGAATTCCACAAAACGGGATTTTCCCGAGCCGGTAGGCCCCTTAAGCATAACCGGTAAACGACTGCGGTAACAATGTTCAAAAACCTCCACTTCCTTGTTGACCGGTAAATAATATGGTATTTGCATTTTTTTTAAAATTGAAAAACCGCCTTAAAGGAGTAGGGATATCAGAAAAAGCGTACTCCGGTAAGACGGTTCATGGTATATAGTGTCTGCAGTAAAACTCATTGTGTTTTGTCTTTGATAAGAAAACGTCAAGGACAAGGCTAGCGAAATTTTTGAAAACAAGGAGTTTACTTTTGGTAAATGACTGTTTCAAAAATGAGCATAACGCAAGTGCCTGCCGTTTTCTTTCAAAGACTAACTAACAAACGCTTTAATCCAGATTCATATCAAGCGCTTCATCATTAGGAAGTCCGTACTTAAAGAATTCGATCACATAAAAAGTGATGCCCGTTGCAAACAGGGTTGCCAGAATGATCAGCACGGCAAAATGCACTTTGATCTCATTCTGTACATCCATGAAATCCATACCGTAGCGTCTTTCAAGGTAAACCTGCGCCACTCCGGCAACTCCGAAGGCCAGTGTCATCCCGAGCATTCCGATGTTGGACAACCAGTACGCCAGCCTGCTGCCTGATGTGTCATACCGCTTCCTGCCTGTTAGGTTGGGCAGGGCATAACTCATGATCGCCAGAACGATCATCCCATATGCACCCCAGAATGCCAGGTGACCATGCATGGCCGTGACCAGTGTTCCGTGGGTATATAAATTGACCTGTGGCAATGTATGCGCCATTCCGAGCAGACCAGCGCCAATGAATGAAATGATCGCTGCGCCCAAAGTCCAGTAAAGAGCGATCTTATTGGGGTGATTCTTTTCACCTTTGCGGTACATATTTACGGCAAATAAAGCCATCGCCATGAATGCCAGCGGCTCGAGCATGGAGAAAATCCCGCCGATGATCAGCCAGATCTTGTTGACCCCGATATAATAGTAATGGTGACCTGTGCCGAGAATACCGGATAGAAAGGTCAGTCCAACGATCACGTACAACCATTTTTCGATGACTTCACGGTCAACTCCGGTCAGTTTGATCAGCAGGAAGGACAAAATACCACCCATGATCAGTTCCCATACGCCTTCAACCCAGAGATGAACAACCCACCAGCGGAAAAATGAATCCATCGTCTGACTGTCAAACTGTATCATTCCGGGCAAGTACAAAAGCGCTGCGAAAAACAGGCCCATGGATAACACCAATGCGGTGGTCGTTTTCCTTTTTCCGGTAAAAAGAGTAACGAGTATCAATCCTAAAAACAATAGTACATTTACAACAACCAGCCAGTCAAGCGGTCTGGGAATTTCCAGAAATTTACGGCCTTCCCACCAGTTGAGATGGTATCCGACTATAGCGGTTACACCCACCAATGCGAGCGAGATCAACTGTAGGAATGCCAGTTTTGGCTTTACCAGGTCGCGTTGGGCTTCTTCAGGTATAATGTAGTATGCAGCGCCCATGAAGCCGGATAATAACCAGACAACCAACAGGTTGGTGTGTGTTGCACGTGCAGTATTGAACGGGATGATTTCGTGTAAACCTTCCATGCCGATCCGGGCAAAACCCATGATGAATCCATAGGTGATCTGCAGAACCAGCAGTAAGATGGAAAGCGCCCAAAAGTAATAGGCTATTTTCTGAGTTTTATATTTCATAACAATTGTTTTGAGTGGTAAATAATTAATTCTGATTGCTGAGTCTTTCTTTCGCCAGTGGTGAAACGATCCTTTCGAATCCGTTCAGGTCCACATTCCCCGCCCATTTGAAAAATGCTATGACATCGTTCGCTTCCTCTTCAGTCATGCCATAGGCAACCATCTTTCTTCCTTTCGGATTCCAGGGAGATTCAGACATCAAAATCGCTTTGATGAGTGGTTCTCCCCTTCTTTCTACCACTTTTGTCAATTCAGGTGCATAGTAGGCACCTTCCCCGAATATGGAATGACAACCCATGCAGTTGTTTTTCTCCCATATCAGTTTTCCCCGGACTACCGATTCGGTGATGTCCTCCCTGTTGGTCTGATCCTGCGCTTTTGAAAGGGAAAATACGGTCAACCCGATGAATATCAGGAATGTCACCACCGTTCCTCCTAAAAAAAGCGCCCTCGCTTGTTTTTTTGATAGCATAATATAGGTTTTAAGTTATTAAAAGACTTAATAGTATTTTATAAGAACAAAAGTAAAAAAAAATATAAAATACTGCATAGTATTTTAATAATTATTTTGAAAAAGTTTTACTTAAATGGGATAGGGGTGAATCAACCGGTTTTCATCAGGCCATGATTCTCAAACCATAAATACATAACTATAGATG
>DDTL01000006.1 GCA_002344345.1 Saprospiraceae bacterium UBA2365 | reverse complement strand
TATAGCCGAATTCAGGTTATTAATGCGAATCAGGGGTTGAAAAAAAGCTCCGAAAATCCTTTATTTGGCCTCAATCCTAAAGGAAGATAAAGGATTTTCTAGCTTTCATCCTTTAGGATCGAGGCAAAAAAGTGAGAAAATCCTGCTTATCTGCAGAATTAACTTTAACCCTTGATTCGCATTATTATCGATGAATCAAAAGACATCTGATCAACTGTAATCTTCTTTTTGAGGCTTATGTGTTCATAGCTAAAATACCTGTCGGGAAAAATAAATCCGGTATTTCCTGATCTCTTTGTTTTTATTTGTGTTCTTTTGCATGCTGATTTTTTAATGTGGGGATTATATTTCAGTCTGATATACCTCGCAAAACAAAAGTCTATTTTTTCCGGCAGGTATTTATCCAATTTTATGAAACCAAAGGCTTTTGCAATTCTTCATCTTTCGGTTTTCCTATTCGGATTTACGGCAATTCTGGGTGATTTGATTCATTTGAACACTTTATCTATTGTCTGGTGGCGTGTTTTTATTACCGTGTCCATCATGTCCTTTTTTATCCGGCCATGGCGGATTTTAAAAGATAATGGCGCTGTTTTTGTAAAAAGGCACATGTTTATTGGATTCCTGGTAGCCTTACACTGGCTGGCTTTTTACGGATCCATCAAATTATCCAGCGCGTCCATTGCCCTGATCACCATGTCCACTTCAGCCATCATAACTGCATTGTTGGAACCGGTAATTCTGCGCAGTTTTCGATGGAAAATTTCTGATGTCATCATAAGTTTACTTGTTACTCCGGCGATGGTGTTAATATATTACAATGCTGATCAAATTCAGCAAACCGGTTTGTTCGTCGGGTTGATTTCTGCCTTTATAGGGGCTGTTTTTTCCATTTTAAACAAAATATGGCTCGTAAAATCAAAAGAGCTACACACTACTTTTGTTCAATTGGGTACTGTCTGGATTACTACCGGTTTGATTTTATTGTTTGCAGGAATTATCCGGCAACCACAATTTGAATTGCCGGAAGGAATCGATTGGATTTATTTACTTGTCTTTGCCATTGTTTGTACCATCTTTGCATATTATTTTTACCTGATGTCTATGCGATGGTTATCGGCATTTGATGTGAGTTTTGCTTTCAACATGGAGCCCGTATATGGCTTGTTGATGGCTGCATGGATACTGGGAGATCATAAAACAATTTCGCCCAGAGTTTATCTGGGTATGTTGATTATCTTTGCATTGATGTTAATACATACCCTTTTAAGGACGGGAAAAAATAATTCCTTTTTGTGGCGTGTCATAAATATCAGGAAAAAGCCAGAAAGCAATTAAATTGTTGAAAACATTTTGGTTATGAGCCTTTTGTATGAAAAATTGGAAGATTATTGTACATTGAACAGTTCACATATTCCTGATTATCTGGTAGATCTGGAAAGAGAAACGCACATTAAAACACTCAATCCAAGGATGCTGACGGGGCCTTTACAGGGTCGGTTGCTCAGTCTTATCAGTAAAATGATCCAACCGACAGGCATTCTTGAAATCGGAACATTCACCGGTTATTCTTGTCTTTGTCTGGCTGAAGGATTACAAAAAAACGGTATTTTGGATACCATTGAGATCAATGAAGAACTCAAACCTGTCATTTATAAATACGTTTCCAAAAGTCCTTTCAGCACTCAGATCACCATTCATTTCGGAGATGCCATGAAAATCCTGGAAACATTGTCCGGAAAATATCAATTGGTTTTTATAGATGCAGCAAAAGAGGATTATATCGACTACTATGAACGGATCTTCGATCAAGTTGAAAGTGGGGGTATCATATTGGCAGACAATGTTTTGTGGAGTGGAAAAGTGATCTCAGACCCGCAGGATGAAACAACCCGGTGTATCCATAAATTCAATCGCCATGTACTTTCGGATAAACGGGTGGAAAATGTCGTTTTGCCGGTAAGGGATGGTTTGAACATTATCAGAAAGAAGTAATTTATAATCTGAATAGGCTTCTCAAAATGATGTCCGGAGAATGGATCAACTGATGTTGAAAAACGTTGGTCGTTAGCTCATTAGTCTGTTAGTCTCCTGGATTTGATCACGCCCCTTCTGCAAATGACCTTAAATTTATGAGGATATTTTAGTGCCTTTCGCTCAAAGTTGTCTAAAATCCCACAGCCTGACCATTACACTGATCACCTAACCAGAACAAATTAGATCCAGATAGGACATTGATTGAAGAACCTAATCCACTTTGGTACAGGGTGGGCTCCTGCTGGGTTCGATATGCTGTGGTCTATATTTCTGATATCATATTTCTTAAAATTCTTCCTATAAAAAATATCCATCAGATTTGCAGGACACCGAAGAATTCATGTTAGATTATTAGATTTACTGAAACAATTATTCAGGCTTTTTTTATACCTTCGTTTTCGATGGCAAAATTTCAGACAGATACACCTCATAAACTCGAATTCTTCAAAAATGAATTCATGCCTCACATCGAGGCATTGAAAACTTTTGCCTTTCACCTTACCTATAACGAGGCAGACGCGGATGACCTGATCCAGGAAACATACATGAAAGCATTTAAATTCATGGATAAGTATGAAAAGGGAACTAATGCAAAGGCCTGGTTGTTTAAGATATTGAAAAATGCATACATCAACGAATACAGGAAAAAAGTAAAATCTCCTCAAAAAGTTGATGTGGATGACGTTGGTTTGGTTAAAACTACTGAAAACCAAAACGAACGGCTGAAGGCTGACCTGAGGGACGACATTTATACCAATGAATTGGGAGATGAAGTGACAAAGGCGCTGGATAAATTGCCTGAAGATTTCAGAACCGTGATTTTGCTTTGCGATATCGAAGGTTTCAGCTACGAAGAAATGTCAAAGATCATTGATATACCGGTTGGAACCATTCGTAGCAGGCTTTTCCGTGCACGTAACGCCTTAAAAGAGCTGTTGAAACCATATGCTGAAAAAATGGGATATGAAGATTTCCGGGGAAGAAGAAGATCCCGGAATGAAGAGGAATAAGTAATTGATTTTTATATTCATAGAATACTGATTTACCCCTGTGATTTTTTGATAAATAGTAAATAGATTTGATGATGAGTAAATCAAAAAAACAACTGGAAATACAAAGGAATATCGACCTGTTCCTGGATCACGCAATGCACAATGAGGAGAGTGCACACTTTATGCATGAAGTAGAAAACAATCCTGAATATCCTAAGTTGATCGATCAGGAAATGAACTTCAGGAATTTTATTAAAAATAACGTCAAAAGACCCGGTGTCTCCACCGACCTGATCCAGTCCATCATCAATCGAATCAAAATAGACTGACCTTTGGCAACATAATGTGCCAAATGATTGAAGCAAAAATATACAAAAATACCATCAAAGGAATGCCTGAAATTTTCAGGAAAACCAGGACAAGCATGATCATGGCAACCAATACGTATATGATCATTTTCTCTGTATAATGCTTGTCTTCATATTTTTTTAAAGAAATCATGGTGATCGGCGCTACCATCAAAGTAGAGAACATAATGATCAGAAAATAGAATACCCAGTCAGAAAAAACATCGAACCAAAGCTCCTGTTTGGCAAAAACCATAAAAGCAAAAAACAGTCCGTTCGCCGGTGTGGGCAAACCTCTGAAATGTAGTGATTGGGTTGTATCCACATTGAAAATACCAAGTCTGATAGCCGAGAACACAGGCAATAATGTTGCAAAAAGCATTCCAACAATGCCTTCATTCAGAAAGTATTGATAATACAGGAAGGCCGGCGCTACGCCAAAACTTATCAGGTCAGCCAATGAATCCAATTGCTTTCCGAGCGGACTTTGCGCCCTCAATATCCTGGCAAAATAACCATCGAATAAATCAGCAACCGCCGCACCTAATATCAACAGCGGACTGATCATCGTGTCATTGATCAAAATGGCCAGAAAACCTAATGAAAGGTTAAGCATGGTCAGGGCATTCGGTATATTTTTTAATATTTGCATAACAAAATTAATTATGGTCTGGTTGATGGTTTACTTTCCGGATTCTCGTTTTGTTGCCTTTGGCAATGTGCCCGCAGCCTGGTAAAAATTCCCGGTTTACAATAAATTAATATGCAAATTAAACCTAAATTCACTGAAAAGTTCCATTTATTTAAAAAACATTTATTTTGTGATTTATTTAAACAATAGGTGATGGCAACATTTAATCTTAACGATACTTTTAATTTCCTGGTGGATCTCAGGTTCAATAATACGCGCGAATGGTTCAAAGATAATGAATCCCGGTACAAACAGGCAAAAGCGCAGTTTGATCTATTTATTGACGAACTGATACCTGCCATAAAAATGATGGATCCTTCGATCGACGTGGAAAGCGCCAAAGAATGTACCTTCAGGATTTTCCGTGATGTGCGTTTTTCCAAAAATAAGGAACCTTATAAAACAAACATGGGTGCTTTTGTCGCAAAAGGAGGCCGTAAAAGCCGCTTTGGGGGTTATTATATTCATTTTGAACCCGATGCGTCCTTTTTAGGCGGCGGTATTTATATGCCTGAACCGTCTGTATTATCCTCTATCAGACAGGGCATTTATAATAATGCACAACCATTGATCTCTGTGCTTCATGACCAGGAGTTTATTGAAACATATGGCAGTTTGATGGATGAAAAACTGAAAACACCTCCAAAAGGATTTGATAAATCTTACGAACACATTGATTTGCTGAAATATAAGCATTATGCGGTCGGTCATAATGTGGATAACAGCTTTTGGTTTAAGGAAAATATCGTAGAACTGACGATGGAGAAATTCGGCCCTCTTTATCAGCTTAATACAATTGTGAATCAATACATTGCGTAACTCAATAATCCTCTTGTAAAGTTGACTATTCAATAATATTTGTACAGTTCTATGCGAATTTGTTCAAACACTCAGTGTTGAAAAATTGAGTCTTCTCCGAAAAGTATCAATCGCTAAGAATACACATATAGAAACGAATACTTCAAATACTAATTAATTATGCGAATCAACGGTTAAAGCTAATTCTGCAGATAAGCAGGATTT
>DDTL01000145.1:51534-52026 GCA_002344345.1 Saprospiraceae bacterium UBA2365 | reverse complement strand
ATATATATATAGTATTGAGTTGTTACGAATATCTTTATTTTGAATTGTTTTAAATTATTAAGAATTAATTAAAAAAACAGCCTGCTATTTAATTTTTTATTAAGTTTGTTACTGTGTAATAAATACACACAATATTTTTATGATTAAAATAGGAATGCCTATGGAAAAATAAGCCTCACTTAAGAAGTTATCAATTTGTTTTTTATGAAAATATTTTTACCCTATTTTGATGGTCATCATGGCCAAAAGTGGATATGGCCATCAGTCAATTACAGGTATTATCAAAACAAAAAACAATTTTTATGAAAAAAACTTTAGGACTTTTGCTACTGATGTTTTTAAGCATGTATGCTTTTGGTCAGAATGTCCGGGTTTCTGGGCAAGTGACCGATGCAAAGGATGGTATGACACTTCCGGGGGTGAATGTTCAGGTTGTCGGTACCAATACCGGAGCCATCACCGATGCTGACGGAAAATATTCCATCGATGCCA
>DDTL01000145.1:0-51500 GCA_002344345.1 Saprospiraceae bacterium UBA2365 | reverse complement strand
GAAGTGGTAGTGGTTGGTTATGGAGTGCAAAAGAAAGCGCTTGTAACCGGAGCCAATGTCAATGTACAGGGAGACAGGATCTCACAAATGAATACGACCACAGCGATGGAAGCCTTGCAGGGTATTGCTGCCGGGGTGAATGTAACCAGGAACAATGGTTCGCCTGGCGCAGGAACCAAGGTCACCATCCGCGGTTTGGGTACCATCGGTAATTCCAACCCGCTGTATATTGTAGATGGAGTTGCAGTGGGAAATATTGACTACCTCAATGCATCTGATATCGCAACCATTGATATCCTTAAGGATGCTGCTTCTGCTGCCATTTACGGAGCAAGAGCTGCAAACGGTGTTGTTCTTGTCACCACCAAGAAAGGAGTGAAAGGCACAAAACCATCTGTCACCTATGAAAACTACATAGGTTTCCAGAATATGTATAAAAAACTTCCGGCGCTGAATGCACAGGAATACATGTTCATTCAGAATGAAGGACGCACCAATGACGGATTGGCTCCCTATGACTGGGAAACAATGCTGCTTAATAACAGCTATCTGAACAATAATTACCCCGGTGAACTGGGTAAAGAACTTGGTCAATATGTATGGAATCAACTCCAGGACGGATGGGAAGGAACAGATTGGGTCAATGAAATGACCATGAAGAATGCTCCTGTTCAGAACCATGCGTTGAATATTACAGGTGCCAGCAACGATTTGACTTATGCGCTCGGATTTTCATACCTCGATCAGAAAGGTATCCTCGGTGGGGATCTGATCGGTGCAGGTTTGAACAGGATCACTGCCAGAATGAATACTGAGCTGACCCTGTTTAAAAACAGCAGGCATGATATTCTCACGATCGGAGAAAATCTCACTTTTAACAATTCAAGAAATCAATGGGTAGCCACATCCAATATCTATTGGAATGATTTACATAATGCTTTGGTTACCAATCCATTGCTTCCTGCTTATTGGGATAAGTCACCTGATCCGAATGGTTTTACTCCGACTTTGGAAGGTATTTCATTAGGACAAACGAACCCATTGGCTATGATGTTTTACAACAGAAGCCAATACAGCTGGGGAAGAGGAAATTCTCTTGCAGGTAATGTTTTCGGAGTATTTGAGCCGATCAAAAACCTGAAATACAGATCATCTTTTGGTCTGAATTCCTGGTTTGGCAACAGCCGTTCCTGGGCACCGACCTATGCCCTTTCTGCTCAATACAACAACGCCAATGATGGGGTGACACAAAGTATGTATCAGGGTGTGGATTACACTTTCACCAATACCCTTTCCTATGATTTTTCCATCAGGGAAAAACACAACCTCAGTTTCCTGGTCGGATCTGAAGTGTTGAAAAACAAACTCAACTTTGAAGTCGGAGGTACAAAAGCCAATTCTATATTTGGACTGCCGGAATACGCTTTTCTGAATAACGTTAACGTGGAATCCCTGAGTGATATCAATACATGGGGAGCTGACTGGGCTGCTCAGGGCGGCGGTTTGTTGTCCTACATCGGTAGGTCTACTTACAATTACGCCAATAAATATATGCTGGATGTCACTTTCAGAGCGGACGGATCATCCAATTTTGCCAAAGGTAAAAGGTGGGGTTATTTCCCCTCAGTTTCTGCAGGATGGAATTTTTCAGAAGAAGAATTTATGAAAGATCTTGGCTGGCTGGACTTTAGTAAACTTCGTTTTAGCTGGGGTCAAAACGGTAATCACAATATCCCTAATTTTATCTATACTTCCAATATTGAATACAGGGCACAAGGTTATTATTTCGGACCTAATAAGCTGGTTTCAACGGCAACTGCTGTTCCGGCCAACGTACCAAATCCTGATGTTACATGGGAAACTTCAGAACAACTGAATTTTGGTCTGGATGCCAGATTTTTGAAAGGAAAATTGGCTTTGGTGGCTGATGTATATCAAAAAACAACCAAAGACTGGCTGGTTCTGGCTCCGATCCTCGGTACTGCCGGTGCAGGAGCTCCTTATATCAATGGTGGTGATATTGAAAACAAGGGGATTGAAATGTCTCTGATATGGAATGACAATTTCGGACAATTCAAATATGGTGTAACCCTCAGCGGAGCACATAATAAAAATGAAGTCACCAGACTGGCAAATGCAGAGGGGATCATTACCGGTCCTGCACATGTCTTGTCACAAGGTACAGCGTACATTTCAAGAGTTGAAGTGGGCTTTCCGATCGGTTATTTCTATGGCTTTGAAACGGACGGTCTATTGCAGAATCAGGATGAAGTGGATGCTTATGTTGGTCCTGAGGGCAAACCTTATTTTGAAGATCAACGTCCGGGTGATGTTCGTTTTGTCGACCAGAATAATGATGGTGTGATCGATGATGATGACAAAGTGATGCTGGGCAAACCCAATCCGGATTTCGAACTTGGATTGCAGTTGAATGCAGAGTACAAAGGTATCTTTGTTCTGACTACACTGACAGGTAAGTTTGGAATGCAGGTGATGCAGTCATATCGCTCATTTGCAGACAATTTTACCCAAAACTATACCACACAGATTTTTGGAAGATGGCATGGTGAAGGTACTTCTGACAGAATTCCCCGCCTGAGCTCTTCTTCACACCGTAATACGAATTATATTTCTGACATTTATCTGCATGATGCTGATTATCTGAGGGTAACTAACCTGACTGTTGGTTATAAATTCAATGAAGTACTGAAGGGATGGACCTGGTTGCAGGGAGCCTCAATCTATGCTTCTGTCAATAATTTGTACACTTTCACACAATACGACGGAATGGATCCTGAAGTTGGATTCGGACATGATGCTGCATGGGCTTCAGGAGTAGACCTTGGATTGTATCCACTACCGAGAACAGTGATATTTGGATTAAATGTGAAATTTTAATTTGGTCAAAATCAAATAAATATGAAAAAATTAAAATATTTAATTACAGCCTTGATGCTGCTCTCAGTGATCAGCTGTAGTGACGATTTTCTGGATACAAATAATTTGTATCAGAAAGGTTTGGAGAATTTTTACCAGACTCCAAAAGACATTCAGGAGGCAATGGGTGGTGTTTACAATTCACTGTTCGTCAATGACGTTTTAAGTGAAGAACACCTCACAGCCAATTTGCTCAGCGATTATATGCTGGGTGGTGGCGGACCGGACGATATCACGGCAAAGAATATTGATAAGTTTATCGACCCGGCTGAAGATACATACAAAAGTCTCTGGGTGGAGACATACAATGGTGTGTACAGAGCCAACGCCATCATCGAGGCAGTCAATAAAAATGACTACTCCAAGTTTTTTAATACTGCTGCTGAAGCTGAGGATTTCAAAAATACGGCTTTGGGTGAAGCGCATTTTATGAGAGGGTTTTTCATGTATCGTGCAGCAAGATTCTTTGGCGGAATGCCATTGATCAATGCAACAGATGCGCCAAGAGATGTGGCAAGATCTACATTTACCGAAACATTCGGACAGATCGCTTCAGATTTCAAAAAAGCTGCTGAGACCATGCCGAAAATCGCACCGTCTTCTGTTCCGCTAAGTGAATACGGACATGCTAACGTATGGGTGGCTAAAGCTTATCTCGCCAGAACTTATTTGTTCTACACGGGTTATATGACCAATATTGAGAAGCAGGCAACGGCAGTGATCCCGTTACCCGAAGGTGGTGAAGTTACTAAGGGTATGGTCGTTCAACATCTTGAAGATGTACGCGATAACAGCGGTTATGCACTCGCTGCCGATTTCAGGAATCTTTGGCCATACTCCTATGTGAATACAAGTGCAGGAGCAACTGTATTACCATGGGCTGAAACGAATGGCCTGAACTGGGTAGGGCAGGATGGTCCAAATGCTGCAGTTGGAACAGGAAATCATGAAGTGATGTTTTCCTTAAGATATGCATTTGGTAACTGGGACTGGTCTAATGGTCAGAAATACAACAACCGTGTGCCTTTGTTTTTCGGTATAAGGGGAAACAACATGATCCCGTTTGGTCAAGGTTGGGGTTGGGGTCCCGTACACCCGACATTCTTTGCTGAATGGCCGGATGAAGACATCAGAAAAGAAGGATCCGTATTGCCAATGGGCGTAGCTGAACAGGCTACTGACAGTTATCAGGCCAATAAAGGAGATCATGAAACCGGGTTTTTCAACAAAAAATACACTACCTTGCAGCATGAAGGCGCAGAAGGTGTGAAAGGAATGTTCTATTACCTGTATGGCTGGTCACATGGAGATCCATTCCAGCTCTGGGCAGCTCAGGACTTTTTCTACCTTAGATTTGCCGATATTTTGTTGATGCATTCAGAATTGACTGAAACTGCCAATGGTATCAATGCTGTTCGTGCGCGTGCGGGTTTGTCACCTGTTTCCTGGTCACTGGACAATTTGAAAAAGGAGAGATTGTATGAATTTGCGTTTGAAGGTCTGCGTTGGTTCGATCTGGTCAGATGGGGCGATGTTGAAAATCCTTCAAAAAATTATTTTACAAAACCGGCAAATGTCAGCAACTCCGGTATTCCTGCAGTGTATACCAACAACTACCGTCCTGAAACTAAAGGATTGCTTCCTATCCCTGAATCTGAAATTCGTCTCTCCAATGGCGTTTATGATCAGAATCCTGGTTGGTAACAGCATCTGATGACGATGAGTAAATTATTTTAAATACAAAATTTTTACAAATGAAATTATATAATATCATCTATATGCTTCTGATAGGATCACTGTTTTTCCTGATTGGTTGCGAACCAATCGAAGACAGGGATACGCTATCCAACAGCTTTGATCCGAATGATATAGAACTAAAAGTGGTTCAATCAACCCCGGGTGGAAATGAGCTTTCCATTCAGATGAATACTCCGGGAATAGCAGGGTATTGGGATTATGTGATAGACAGAAAATTCAGCGATCGGGTTGAAGTTGTGTATCCAATTCCTGGAAAAAGCACTTTTACTTTCTATGTCAGTACTGCATTTATTGAAGACGGCGATGTTTCTAAAGTCAAATATATTTCTAAAACAGTCGATGTTCAGATAGATAAACTGGACCATGAATTACCGCCAGCTTATTATTCTTTGGTTGGTGACAATCTCGAAGGCAAGACATGGGTGTTTGACGGAACAGGAGGAGATGGAAAGCTCTGGTGGTATATGGCAGCTCCATACAACTGGAAAGAAATGTGGTGGAACGCTGCCGGAGAATGTTGCCCGCCTCCGGATGCAACGGGAAAAATGACCTTCGATCTCGATGGAGGAGCGAATTTTACATACTTTGCGTCACCCACTGCAGATCCTGTAAAGGGTTCTTCCTGGAGTTTCAATGCTGATTATTCCAAATTGACCATTAAAGGCCCTGCCAATATCCTGGGTTCTGTAGATGGCGGTGGAAATAGTGGTGTTTTTGAAATCATCGAACTTTCAAAGGATAAATTAGTACTTTACGTAGCCAATGCCGCATGGGCTACCGGCTGGGTATGGGTATTTAAGCCGCAATAGTCTTATTTGTTTTTGTTAGTAATTTGCAGAGTTTTTGTACCATATCCGGTCTTCGTCGGAAGGCTGGATATGGTTTTTTTATTCAATAAAAAACCACTTATCTTATCTGCTCACTCTTATATCATTCCAATCAATGCAATTTATTACGTATAGGAATCAAAATGAGACCATTTATCTTTTTAGGTAAGCTTTCTATAGTTTTTTCGTAATTGTTCAGCTCAATAGTCTTTTAGTCTTAAGTCTAATAGCTAATGATTTATACCAAGGATCAAACCCTCTGTTTCCAGAACAAATTAGCTGTCTTTTTTCCATTGTACTCGCTCAATTCCAAGAGACTAACAGGCAAACAGACTAATAAGCTAACCACCTAAATAACTACTTTTTTTCAGCCAAATGGAAACTTTGAAAAAAAAACTATGATGGTTGGTTGGTAAAAAATTATCCTGAAATTTTTTAAAACAGAAATATTAAGTATCGTCTGTGTTTTATTTCGATTTCCTACCCACGTCACAATTCTTTTTTAATGGATGAATTCTGGCAACTTAACAATTGCTTGCATATTAAAACTGTATGAAATCATTTAAGCCATTTGAATATTTGTTTCTCTTTTTGGTTTGTTTAAAGACAAATCAACTAATTTTGCAGGCAAAATAATCACCAAAATTTTAGCAATATGTCAATGGAACAATTGGATCAACAAGTCAACGAAAAAGTACAGGAATGGCTGAAAGGACAATACGATGAAACCACCAGAAAAACAATCTTGAATTTAGTGGAAAACGCTCAATATACTGAACTTACTGACGCTTTTTATAAAGACCTTGAGTTTGGAACCGGAGGTTTGAGAGGAATTATGGGTGTGGGTACTAACAGAGTAAACAAGTACACCCTTGCCAAAGCGACTCAGGGCTTATCCGATTACCTGATAAAAAAATATCCCGGAGAACAAATAAAAGTAGTGGTCGCCCACGACAATCGCAATAATTCTGCTTTGTTTGCCCGATTGACTGCAGAAGTATTTTCTGCGAATGGAATCTATGTTTATATGTTCAAAGAATTGAGGCCAACTCCGGAATTGTCTTTCGCGATCAGAGAATTATCCTGTCATAGCGGTGTTATGCTCACTGCAAGCCACAATCCTAAGGAATACAACGGATATAAAGCTTATGGAAGCGATGGAGGTCAATTGTTGGCACCTTACGATAAAATGGTCATGGAAGAAGTGCTTAAAATTAAAGACAATAGTCAAATCAATTTTGAAGCGAACGAATCTTTAATTGAAGTGCTTTCTGATGAGATCGATCAAAAGTATTTTAAAGCGTTGACCAAATTGTCACTTTCACCGGAAGCTATTGAAAGACAAAAAGATATGAAGATCGTATTCTCCCCGATACACGGTACTGGTGGTGTTTCAGTGCCCCCTGTTTTGAAATTGTTCGGATTTGAAAATGTAGTATTGGTTGAAGAGCAGATGGTGCAGGACGGAAATTTTCCTACAGTGGTTTATCCCAATCCTGAAGAACGTGAAGCGTTGTCTATGGCTCTTGATAAAGCGAAGGAAGTTGATGCTGATTTGTTGATGGCGACCGATCCTGATGCAGACAGGGTTGGGATTGCAATTAAAGTTCCGGGCAAAGATTATTTACTGCTCAATGGAAATCAGACAGCAGCATTATTGGTCAGATATCTGTTGACCCGATATGAAGAATCAGGTAAACTAACTGGGAAAGAGTATATTGTAAAAACCATTGTGACTTCTTACCTGATTGACAGGATGGCGGAATCGAAAGGTGTTCAATGTTACAATACACTGACCGGATTCAAATATATCGGTGAAATTATGACTCAATATCAAGGTGAGAAAGATTTCCTTTTTGGTGGTGAAGAGAGTTATGGATACCTGATCGGTGATCATGCAAGAGACAAGGATGCTGTTGTTGCCTGTGCCATGATCGCAGAAATGGCTGCTTATTATAAAGATAAAGGATGGGCGTTGAATGATGTATTGTTAGAGCTGTATAAAGAGTTTGGTTATTATAAGGAAAAACTCATCTCTATCACCAAGAAAGGTAAGTCAGGAGCTGAAGAGATCGATGCATTAATGGAGAGTTTGAGGACTCAGCCGCCACGTATTTTGGGTGGAGTGAATGTTGTATTGGTGAAAGACTACCTCAATAAAATTTCTTTCCAGCCACTTACTGGTTTAACCACCAGCATCAGCCTGCCGGCATCCAATGTCCTTCAGTTTTTTATGGAAGATGGAAGCATCATTTCGGCCAGGCCTTCAGGTACAGAACCCAAAATTAAGTTCTATTGCAGCGTGAATGCACCTTTAAAATCAAATGAACTTTTTGCTTCTGTCAGTAAAAATCTGGATGAAAAACTGAACGAAATGCTTGGTGATCTTGGTGTACTTGATTAGTAAGTATATCTGAGTTTTTAGACGTATATCACGTCATTGTAAAAGGCTGTCAGCTCAGGTTGACAGCCTTTTATTCTTGATACTATTTACAGGTTTTATTTTACCAGCAATAATTGTCCGTTCTTACTTTCAACATAAATCTCGCCTCCGAGATCCAGTTCATAGGAAATATTGTACAAATATGCTCCCGGTGGCATTTCTGAATTTCTGAAGGTGCCATCCCAACCCATGAAAGGATCTTCAGTTTCATACACTTTTTCTCCCCAACGGTCAAAAATAACCATGCTGAATTTTTTGAATGCACTGATATCCAATTGTGTATAGATTTTGAAGACTTTGTTGTCTTCATATGTGGTGCTGGAAGGAATGAAAGCATTCGGAATCTTAACAGGAATACATTCTTCTTCTTCTATGCTTTTATATGTTATATCAAAAACAAACTGATCTTTCCATCCACATGCTTCAAGATCCACTAAGTATTGCCCAGCCTTAAATACGGATGTACTGTCATTATCTGTTCCGTCAAACCATTTGGTTTTCAGTAAATTATCATAATTATGGATCACTTTAAGCGATGTGGGAATGCCGGGACAAAGTGGACTGTCATCGGCAAAACTCAGGCAGGAAGTAAGTGCTTTATAATCAACTTTGATCGTGGACCTCTGTTCTGTTCCACACAAATTGACATCCACCACATAAATACCCGAGGTATCCACCTGAATACTGTTTGACGTTGCACCGGTATTCCAAAGATATTCAGCAGATTTTAACCACGTTACGCCAACTGAAATGACTTCGCAGGGACATGGTTTTTGTTCGTTGTCTTCCTTCTTGACGATCGCATTGAAACAAGGAAATTCCTGCCCTGAAGGAGAAAAATGAATAAATTGAAATACCAACGTATCCTGTAAAAATGCATAATCATTCAATTCAAAATGAATAGAATCCAAAGTAAGTTCAGATGCAACAATGGTATCTAAGGGATTGATGTTTTTCTCTTTGCAATTGAGATTCAGGGACGGATCTGTTTTTCCCTGGTAAAATGTAACTGAATCGGGGTGATCGTAATAAAAACCGCCAAAAAGTAAGGAGTTGTCCATACAGAGATTCATTGTTGAACTGCAAAATGCCACAGTATCTTCGCAAAAAGCATAATCAGTCTGTTTTTTGATGGATCTGGTCAGGTTATCTACAGTAGTTGCCAATGATCTGTCCAAAAATACAAAATTGTTTGTGCCGGTTTGTAACAGTTCGATATCACCAAAATCTCTGCCTCTGATCCTGTCAGTGCTGTATTGTAGATCTCCATTTTTGTCGATGCTCACCATAGAATAGTAAAATGAATCCAGATCCATTCCAAATGTGTCTACAACCACTGCATGTATATGTCCGGTCGCCCGGATGACCGGTTTGTTCTGTTGCACAAAAAAGGATGTGCCATTGAGCCTTTTAGCCCATTCCAGATCCAGAAATGAGTTTAGTTTGACAACTGCCGTATCACCAAGCAAAATAATATTTCCCTGATTGTCCATATTGGATGAATGGTGGCGGAAACCGGATATCTCTTTTTGATCAATAAAACTCCCGTCTTTATCTATTCTGACGACACTTGTAAAACCATGCTCATTGTTCAGGGTCAATACAATGGTATCTCTGAAATTATTATATAGTATATTTCCTTTGGATCTGGGCGAATTTTCAACGCCGTGAAGATAATAGGACCAGATGATCGCCCCATTCAAATCCAACTTAACCAGATTGTATCCTTTGCTTTCTTCTGCCAGATCTGACAGTAAAACAAATAACTCATTGTTCCTGTCAAGAATCGCCTCAGGTTTGGAAAAGGAATTAAACTGGTCCGTGCCTGTTCTGAAAACTCGCTGCCAATCCAGGGTGCCGCATTTGTCAAAGCGGGTGAGGCTGAATACTGTATCGGAAACAGTTGCCGGGTAACCACTGAAAAACAAAAATCCTTCAGGAAGGGGTATCATTTCAGCGGCTTCTCCGGGAAAGCTGTCAATTTTGCTTAGAAAACTTAATTGTGCCTTTACCTCAACCAAACTGAAAACCAAGCATAGAAATATGATTATTCTCCTGTATTGCATCTATAGAAATTTTAATAGAAGGCTAAAGTAATAAATTGATTACAATAACTTTAAATGTTAGGATAAAATTGTACAACCTGGCTTAAAATTAAACCTTTGAGACTGACTTTTGAGTGTGAAAAAAAGTTATTTGTCATGATATTTGCACCGGCAAAAGGTAATTTTTGGTGAAAGATCATGATAATTGTTTTTGACATTTGGAACCTTTTTAAGAAATTGAAATCATTGAAAATGAAAGCAGATTGGTTTCTATTCATTATTCGAACGGATGTAATGTCAAAAAGCAAAACATATTCAGTGCGGCCATCGTTTTTGTCAAGCTCAACTGCAAACTGAACATTGGAAGCAAGTGTAAAATCCCTAAACTTGATACATATGTACATTGTATGATTAACTTAAAAAAATTGCCTATTTTTGACAAAAAGTAAGTAGGTAAAACAACCTGGATTTCTCAAAAAAATCAATTTATTCAACCCATGCCTGAAAAAATCCGAGAAATAAAACAAAAACCTGGTAAGATAGAGAAACCCGGGTTGTTGGGTAAGGACATCATTAGTACTGAATTACTGACTATTGGTGAGATTGAAATCATCATCTATCTGGCACAGAAATTGAAAGTTTTCAGGGACCATCAGATGTCGACACGTTTTTTCGGAACTGCCACCGGGATTGGTATTTTTTCAGATGACAATTTTAACAACAGATGTTCTTTTCTGATGGCATGTGCTAAGACAGGGATATTTCCCGAAATCGTCAGGTTGTCTGAAATGTTTGACAAAGAATGGGATTATAAGTTACTTTGTAGAATAGCCGGAGAGGCAGATCTGATCGCTATTTATGATGAGGACGAATCGCAGGTTGAGGAAATTCATGTTAAAGGTATGATAAAATATCTTGATCTCTGCGTTCAAAATAACCTGATATCGAACCGTCCAGGTCTGATCAATTTTCGAAGTGCGGTCGGTTGGCCTGTTCAGGCATTAACAGACCTTTTATTTTTGAAAGATCATTTTGGAAGCCTTAAAACGCTGAAAAGGAAAAAAATCACCATTTCATGGGAATACAGCCCGGATTATACTGTATCCAGGACACTTCCGGTCAGTGTCATCAGGCTTTTCAGCAGATTCGGTATGGATGTTCATCTGGTATATCCGCCAGGATATGAACTTCCGGAAGACGCGATTTCGAATGCGCTGAGAAGTACAAAAACAAGCAAAGGGAAGTTCAGGCAGAGTCAGCATTTTAAAAAATCTCTTAACGATGCTGATATTGTATATCTGATCCCATGGGCTTCGACGCCCTTCTCAGAGCTTTCACAAAATGATTCAATTTCTTTTGAAGAGTCCGTTTTGGTGTCTGAAGAAAACACGGAGGAAGTCCATCAGGGATTTAATCCGCGCAAATGGATTTTAACCCCTAAAAAACTAAGGTTGACAAAAGAAGGGAAAGCTTTGGTCATGCGGTGGCCTGTGAGCTTTGCAGAACAGAAAACCGATATTGAAATTTCCGGGAACGACTATACCGAATTGAATCTGGATATCCACATTGCAAAGCGAATGCATCTTGAAACCTATATCATGTCTTCCATGATTTTGGCCAATAAATTTCCGAATCCAAACAATCTGCTTCAGGAGATCATCAATAATGAGAAAAACCTGTAAATGGGATATTTTCTGATCTTCAAACATCAAAGTTTATCCACTCGTAAATGAAATTTGTCTTTTTGCTGATGTTGTTTGAAAAAGTCAGGTGATACTGAAAGAAAAAACTAAACCTTCTTGTAAGGCTATGGATCAAATGGAGTAATCCGACCTTAATGAAGGTTAGTAAAAATTTTTACACAATTATATGTTTCCTCAAAATCTGAATGGATTCAATTATTTTCAATCCATAATATTCAGACGATAACTTGTTTTATTATCCAATTGATCCAGGTGTCCTCTTCCTGATTTCGTGTTTTTTAATCCATTATTTTGATATAAGCACAATACTGTTTACTTTTGCACCCGGTGAGGGTCATACGACCAGCTCCTTCTGAACTCCCCCAGGGTAGAAATGCAGCAAGGGTAGGAGGTTGAGCGGTGCGGTGTGTCTCCTCACTTTTTTTTATGCTTGAATGAAAGAGACACAGGCTGCTTTTCCCTATTAAATTTAAAAACTTAAAAATCATATCATGAAGTTTTTTATAGATACCGCCAATTTAAATGAAATCAAAGAAGTCAAAGCGATGGGGATCCTGGATGGAGTCACGACGAACCCTTCTTTGATGGCTAAGGAAAAAATAACCGGAAAAGACAACATTCTGAAGCATTATAAAGCTATTTGTGACCTGGTGGAAGGTGGTGATGTCAGCGCAGAAGTCATCTCGACAGATTATGAAGGTATGATCAGGGAAGGCAGAGAACTGGCTGACCTTGCCCCCAATATTGTTGTTAAAGTGCCCATGATAAAAGAAGGCATCAAAGCTATCCGCACGTTCAATGATCTGGGTATCAAGACCAATTGCACCCTGGTGTTTTCAGCCGGTCAGGCTATTTTGGCAGCAAAAGCCGGAGCCACTTACCTTTCACCTTTTTTAGGGAGAATAGATGATTCGGGATGGGAAGGTATGCAATTGATCAGGGAGATCGCAGAGATTTATGCCATGCAGGATTATCAGACTGAAATTCTGGCAGCATCCATCAGGAATTCTCTTCACATAGTAGACGCCGCCAGAGCCGGAGCAGATGTGATCACGAGTCCATTGGGACCGATACTAGGCTTGCTCAATCATCCTTTGACAGATATAGGCCTGGCTAAATTTCTGGAAGATTATCGTAAAGGCAACCAGTAATTAAACTTACTTTTTTGAAATAGGGATGGGCTGACAGGATTGATTAATCCTAACTGGATTTCCGGGGGAAGGTTAAATATGTGAAAAACTTTGCCTTTACTTTTAAGATTTGGTACTCAATAGAAAATGTTGTTCAAAGAGTAATTTAAGTCTGAAAATCAGACCAAAATTCCATCCTTCATGGTCAGAAATCGGTTGCTTCTTTCGGCCAGCGACATATTGTGCGTTACGATGATGAAGCTTTGGCTGTATTCATCCCTCAATCTGAACAGCAAATCATGTAAATCTTCAGATGAAGCCTGATCCAGATTGCCGGAAGGTTCGTCAGCAAGGATGATGTCAGGTTGGTTGATCAACGCTCTGGCTACAGCAACTCTCTGCTGTTCACCACCTGAAAGCTGATTGGGTCGGTGAAGCATCCTGTCCTTTAATCCCAGTATTTCCAGCCAGCGCTCAGCTGATGCCCCGGCCTTTTTCTTGCTTACTTTTGCAATGATGGCTGGCATCATAACATTTTCCTTGGCGTTGAAATCCTCCAGCAGATGATGAAACTGGAAAACAAATCCTATTTTACTGCTCCTGAAATTGGCCAGTTTCCTTTTTGACATAGATGAGATCATTTGGCCGCCGATCTCAAGTGTTCCTTCATCGGCCTGGTCCAGGGTGCCCAGGATGTGCAAAAGAGTACTCTTCCCTGTTCCGGATTTGCCTACTATGGATAGGATCTCCGAAGATTTCAATTCAAGATCTACACCTTTAAGAACATGCAGATTCTTGAAAGATTTATGTATGTTTTTTGCAATAAGCATACCTGTTGAATTTTTACAAGCCAAAAGTAATGGATAAAAATAAAAATATCCTCTTTTCAGTCTGGTTTTAGCCGGCAATAAAAACAAGATCGTACATTTGTATTTTAATAGACCGTAAAATGAAAATCCTTCAACTGACTAAAAAGTTTCCATTTCCTCTCAAAGACGGTGAATCAATTGCGGTTTATTACCTGAGCAGTGCACTGGCCCAACTGGGTTGTGATATCACTTTGCTCAGTATGAATACAGCCAAACATTATTTCGATCTTTCAAGTCTGCCAGGCTCTTATGACCATTACAGGCGGATCGAAACGGTGGAAATAGATAACAGGATCACTGTCGCAGGCGCTTTTTTGAATTTATTTTCAAGGAATTCCTACCACGTGACCAGGTTCATTTCAAAAACTTACGCAGCAAAATTGAAAACATTGCTGCAAAATGAATCCTTTGATGTGATCCTTCTCGAAACGCTATACCTGACTCCTTATGTCCCGGTCATCCGAAAGTTTTCCGAAGCTAAGATCATCATGCGTTCACACAATCTGGAATACGAAATTTGGGAACGTATGCTCAACAATATGAGATTTTCTTTCAAAAAGATCTATATTCAGTATCTCGTATGGAAACTCAAACGGTATGAATTGAAAAACCTGAATGTGTATGATTATCTCATCACTGTTTCCAAAAGGGATCTCGCAAATTTCGTTAAACTTGGTTTTAATAATCAGGGTTTCGTTGTGCCCATCGGTATTGACATCCGGAATTATCCGCTGTCGGCTTTTTCTGAACATGCATCTCTTAAAATTTCTTTTATTGGTTCCCTGGACTGGATGCCAAATATGGAAGGTTTGAACTGGTTTATCGAAAAAGTCTGGCTTCCGTATAAAGACAATTTAAAACAGGTGGAATTGCACATCGCAGGTAGAAACACGCCGGACCAGCTTTATAAAATGAATGGTAGGAACTTGTATATACATGGTGAAGTAGAGGATGCCATCGGTTTTTTACAATCCTGCCAATTGACCATTGTTCCGCTTTTTTCGGGTAGCGGTATGCGGGTGAAAATTCTTGAATCTATGGCGCTTGGCAGAGTTGTTATTTCCACTACATTGGGTTTGGAAGGTATCTCTGCACAGCACGGTCAACAGGTTTTACTTGCAGATACGGCTAAAGAATTCATTAATCAAATATTGTTTTGCATTCAACACCCGGAAGAAGTTCAAAAAATAGGTTCCAAAGCCAGAAAACTGATCAAAGACAAATATGACAATACGGCAAATGCAAGACATTTTGTGGAATCCGTTTCAACTTTATAATGCGAATCAAGGGTTAANNTTTCGGAGCTTTTTTTCAACCCTTTATTCGCATTTGTAATTAAACACAATCAAAAGTTTCATTCTCCTGACTATTTTAATTTCCTGAATTTTTCCTTTTTCATTAGTTGAAGATGAAATATTTCCAGTCCCAGGCCATAATTAAAGCAGATATCACTTAATAATTATACCTTAGCTTCCTGATAGAATTTTTATGATTATAAACTGAATACGAATGCTTGGTATTAACAGATCACAGGCAAGTTTACTCCGTGTTTGCTTGCTTTTTACCTTATTTATTTCATTGACTGCCGGTTCATTGGCTCAGAATGCAGAAGCTTCCGGTAATGGTCCATTGGAGGTTAAAACTTATCGATTGTCAAATGGTTTGACCGTCTATCTCAATGAAGATCACAGCAAACCGGAAATTTTTGGTGCTGTAATCGTCAAGGCCGGAAGCAGGAATGATCCCGAAGATGCAACTGGTGTGGCGCATTACTTTGAACACATGATGTTTAAAGGTACGGATAAAATAGGCACTACCAATTGGGAAAAAGAAAGTGTTTTGCTGGATAGTATTTCCTTGCTCTATGATCAATTGGCCAGTCAGAGTGAACCAGGTGAAAGAAAGAAATTGCTGATGGAAATCAACAGATTGTCATTGAATTCTGCTGAATATGCCATCCCGAATGAAACTGATGTCATGCTGCGCGATCTGGGCGGTGACAAGTTGAATGCTGGAACGAGCTTTGATATGACCACCTATTACAATACTTTTCCTTCCTTCCAGATTGAAAAATGGCTTGAGATTTATGCTGAAAGATTCAGAAATCCGGTTTTCAGATTGTTCCAGTCTGAACTGGAAGTCGTGTATGAGGAAAAGAACCTTTACTCAGATGTCCCCGTACAGGGTATGTTAGAAGATTTTTTGGCAACCCATTACAAAGGACATCCTTATGCACGTCCGATCATCGGATACACCGAACATCTCAAAAATCCGCGGATCAGCAAAATGATGGAATTTTACAAAAACTGGTATGTAGCTAATAATATGGCCTTGGTACTGATCGGTGATTTTAGCGCTGAAGAGATTTTGCCCGTGATTGAATCAAAGTTTAGTCAATGGAGGAAGGGCGATGTTCCGAAATTGCCGGAAAGTTCCTTGAAACCTTATGTTGGACGCGAGTTCAAACAAGTGAGACTGAGTCCGGTCAGAATTGGTCTGACGGGTTTCAGAAGCGTGCCATACGGTCATGAAGATAGTCCTGTTTTTTATATTTCCGGAAGATTGCTGAGCAATGGTTCAGGTACAGGAATCTTCGATAAAATGATGGTAGAAAATAAAGTGATGGCAATTCAGCCCATTTCGTTCCAGTCTTATGATCACGGAAGTTATATTATTCTTTTTGTGCCCAAAATTGTTGGTCAAAGTTTTGGTAAGGCAGAGGAATTGGTGAATATCGGCCTGGATCAGTTGAAAAACGGTGATTTTTCAGAGTCATTGCTCGAAGCAGTAAAACTCGAAGTGAGAAAAGAATATTTGAGGAATCTCGAAACAATGGATGGCCGGTATGGCATGATCATGCAGGCTTTTATCAACGGCCGTAGCTGGGAAGACATGCTTACTGAAATCCAACAGTTGGAAGCTGTAACCAAAGAAGACATAATGCGGGTCAGCAAACAGTATTTTGGTAATGACAGATTGGTCTATTATTCCAAAATGGGAATGCCACCAAAGGATAAAATTGAAAAACCGGACTGGAAACCTGTAGTTCCAAAGAACACCGAAGCTATCTCTGATTTTGCAAGGCAGATCAATAACATGAAAGAAAAGAAAACCGAACCAAGATTTGTAAGATTTGGAAAAGATGTGGAATTTCAGCAACTAGTGACAGGATACAATCTGTACAGGACTTTTAACCCGTACAATGATATTTTTACCATGGAGATCCGCTTTCATAAAGGGAAACTTCATGACCCTAAACTGAGTCTGGTAGCAGATTATCTCAATCAAACCGGAACTTCCGTCAAAACTTTTCAGGAATTCAAATCAGCTTTGCAAAAATCAGGTGCAACCATCGATTTCAGCGTTTCAGACAACTATTTCTCCATCCATGTTGAAGGTATTGAGTCAAGTCTGCAAGATGTCCTGACCCTGGTGAATGAGCTGATGACACAACCGCAAACGGATGAGAACCGCATGAAAAGGATGTTGGATGACATGAAAGCTGCCAATAAAATGCTCAAAAAAGATCCTATGCAAATTGCATCCGCATTGAATGAATTTGCATTATACGGGCAAAATTCGTCTTTCATCCGGAAAGTCACATTGAAAGAAGCAAAAAAAATAAAAGCGCAGGAATTGGCAGAAGCGTTCAGGCAAGTTACAAAGTTTTCCGGGACCATACTATATACAGGTCAGAAAGAAATGAAGGAACTGGCGGGTTTGCTCAAAGATGGATTGACTTGGTCAGAACAGCCAGTGAACGTTGAATACATAGTTTTGGACAGAAATAAATACCTTGAACCGGTAGTGTACATTTACAATAATAAAAAAGCAAGACAGAGCAATATTCACTTTTTTGTTGAAGGTAAAATACTACAGACAGAAAATGATTATGGCGATATTTCAGCTTTTAATGAATATTTCGGATCCGGGATGAGTTCAATTGTTTTTCAGGAGATCAGGGAATTTCGTTCACTGGGTTATACAGCTACTGCAAATTACAGAAGGCCACTTTTGAAAAACAAACCAGGTTACCTGACTGGTTATCTCAATACCCAAAGCGATAAAACCACTGAAGGGATCGAAGCGATGAGTCAACTGATCCTCGATATGCCCAAAAAGCCAGAGCGAATGGCAGGAATTAAAAAAGGACTGACTTTTTCTTCGTATACTTCCTTCCCTGATTTCAGGAGCATGGGTGCACGTGTTGCCAATTGGAGAAGGATGGAATATGAAATGGATCCCGGGGAAATGCAGTTTGCTTATTTCAAAAACATCAGTTTTGATCAGATCGTAGCTTTTTATAATCGCGAAATCAAAGGCCAACCGCTGATCATAAGCGTTTCAGGCAAAATGAAAGATGTAGATTCCGGGAAATTGCAAAATCTTGGCAGAATTGAAAATGTCAGGTACAAGCAGTTTATAAGGGAATAGGCGCTCAAAAGCCATAAATAACCAACATGATGTACATTTGAGATGTTGATTAAACGTTGTTATTCAGGTGGTTAGATATTAAGTCTGTTAGGCTTTTAGTCTCAATGGACTGAGCGGGTACATTGAGGAAAAAAGCACGGGATTTGTCCTGGAATCAGCTGTTTTAACCTTTGGTATAAATCATTAGTTGATAGACTTAAGACAAAAAGACTTTTGAACTAAATAATCACGGTTAAATTAAAATGCGTTGCTGACTTCCTGCCAATCGGCCTTTTTGGGGCTTACCCCGAAATGAAGCGTCCAGGGGATCTTAAATCAATATCCTTCTTGTTTCTGGCTTGTCCACGTTAGGTAAAACATAATTACAACCCTTTTTCTACAATTCAAAATGGACATCAAATTTTACGTCTGTCATGTTATAGCGTAAACCCAATTTGTCATCAAGAACACCCCATATACCATGGCGTGGACTGAACTGTCACGGCGGACCTGATCCGCTATCCCGTAAACCAGTGACCTGTCATGGTGGACTCATTCATTCATTACTTATCATAAGGAATTCTTCAATGCCCGGGATTTCGGGTCAAGCCCGGAAAGACAATATTGTGTTTAGGCGCCTGGAAACCAAAACTAACCAACATGTGGTTAGTTTCAAATGTTAGCTAAAACAAAATTCTGTTCAAACATCCTGCAAAGCAGCTTTTTTTGGGCTTACCCCCAAAACCATTAAGACTTATGGATCTGTTTATCAATAATATAAGAAAACAGCCTCCCGCTTTTGGGAGGCTGTTTAAGATTGGTTTATTACGGGCTTTTAACCCGGTAAAATTGAAATAGGAATGTTCTTTAATTGATGCTGATCATTTTCCTGGTTTGAGTAAAGACGCCGGTTTCAAGTTTGTAGTAAATAATTCCGGTTATACCCAGCTCATTTTTGGTGATCTCTATAGCGTTCAATCCTTTTTTATAGCTTCCTTTTATGGTTTTTAACACCTTGCCGGTCACATCATAAAACTGGATCGAAGCTTCTGCATCTTCAGGCAATTCGAAATGGATCTGGGTTTTGTCCCCAAAAGGATTCGGAATGTTCTGATGCAATGTATATTTCAACTCATTGGTAAACGAATCGCCATTTCTGAATTTTAAATCAATATCCATCACTTCAAGCTCACTTGAATAAGCTTCAGCTTTGGTGATTCGGTCTGTCAATCTGATCAGTTTGCTCAACTCACCTGAAGAAATGGAATTGAACCTCAAACTGAATAGTTTATTATTTTGGAGTACAGGAGCCTCATTGGTATTCCAGCTCACAGTGATCAATCCGAATCCAGACAGATCCAGGCCAAAGTTTTGTTCATTGATCATCTGGCCAACTCCTTCCAAGCTTACAAAACTGAGAATGTCTTTATCAAATTCAATGGTAAATTGATTGCCGATCACATTGGTCAGATCTTCTGCATAGAAATCTATCACCATTTGATCTCCCGGAAGCACGAACCTGTCGTCTACCAGAATATTCATCTGATGTTTCGATCTTGTTTCGATGGCGGGATCGTTCAATTTGGTCGTTGAACTGTTGTTTACATCACCGATTTTTACACCTGTAAAATTGATGTTTTTGTATTCTTTCAGATTTTTCGTGCTTACATGCTCAACAAACGGGAACGGATTAGCCGGATTCGGAATTTCAGCAGCAGCTGCTATGAATCTCCAAGATTGCTGATCATTGGGGTATTCATCGGTTTTACCCAAAATTACATTCCTGATAGAATAAATATCATTCGCAGAAACTTTTTGATTGTTGTCCGCATCTGCCGCAATGATCTGATATGCACTTTCCAGACCCAGAATACCCAAAATATGTTTCTGAATATAGATCAGGTCAAGTGTGGTTACACCATTGGTGATATCTGAATTATCTGACGGTTCAATTACATAGGAATGACTTGCATAGAGTCCATTCATACTGAATCTGCCTGCTTCATTCGTGTAACTGAATTTTGGGAAGCCAATATTGCTGTTATTATTGCTGACTTCCACTTCAACACCTGGCAATGGCTGACTCTGAGGATTCATTATCATACCACTCAATACGATGGAACCTGCATCAATATCCTGACATGCATCTGCCTCATTATCCTGGAGATCCAAAGTTACTGTACAATAATCCTGATTGCCGGCTTCATCAGTGACCCATATCTGCATTTCGATCAGTGCACTTTGACCGTTGGGAATATCATTACAGTCAAGGATCCTGCAGGTATCTTTTACATTTGTGCTAAAAGAAAAGATCAGATCTTCCTGTGCAGTACAATTGTCATAACTTCCAGAATGACAATTGCAAAGATCAAAACTTTCTGCGCAGATCTCTACCATGCCACTGATGTCCATCACGACTGTAGCCAGAACAGAATAACAGAGTGGGGTAGGCTTCTTGCAGTCTTTCAAAGTAAACAATTGTTCGCAGGTATTGATATTTCCGCAACCATCTTCCACGATCCATACGATCCGGTGTGTACCGTTGGGATATTTTCCTGAAGCATTGTTGGAATATCTGTCTGCATAGTCAAAATTGCCATCGTTGAATAAATCTATTCGATGTATCCACCGCAATTGATTGGTCGGAGTACAGTCATCTGTGGCTGTCCTGATGAATTCAATATTTCCTTCACAATGATCGTACGTGCAAAAATCCTGATTGCTGCAAGACTGATCAAAAACCGGTGCGACATTATCAAAGATCTTAATGATTTGAGTGTGTTCCCAATAGCCTGTAGTATAAGGGTTGCTTTGGTCAAAAGTACACCAGTCCAGAACTGACCATTTCCTAAGAATTTTGGTACAGGCATCCTGAACCACGTCGAATACCTGGTCTTTATAAGTAATTGCAACCTGACTGCAATAATCATCATCTACAAATACATTACCTGTTTTATCTGGTGTGATATCAGAAATACATGCATCGATGGTGATGTCTGCAGGCCAATTGATTTTGGTTCCGTCAAATTCATCCGTGTTGATGATATGTATCGTCTGATAACAAATAGAAGTCAATCCAAGGTGATCTGTGGCTTTCCACTGTCTCGTGACTGTTCCAACACCGCAGGAACTGATATCAACATTCGTATTGGTATGTGTCAGATTGGAAACCCTGCAGTTATCAAGTGCCTCAGCAGTGCCTGTTAGTTCGAGATCATTGTAATCTTCCCTGCATTCGATTACAACAACATCCGGGCAAATGAGAATGGGTGGATATTTATCAATGACTTCGACTTCAACCATGCAGACATTGAACAAGCCACTTTCATCAGTTACCTTCATTTCTACCATTTGTATGGTACCCACATCCAGACAACAGAAAAATACTCTATCGTTGAAATTCGTGTTAAAACCGCAAGCAGCATTCATTCTCCTGGCCTCATAGGTCAGTTCGCCGCAATTGTCATGGCTACCGTCATCAAATGTAAATGCATCAGCATACAGCTCGCCTGATGGTCCCAATACAACCTGTGTTCTCAAATCGCACACAGCGATTGGTTTGGATTCGTCCTGGACGATCACTTTGAAATACAATTCGCTGGAGTTGCCGCAAGGATCTGTAAAAATGTATTTGATCCAAACCGGAGTGGTAGCAGCATTCAGAAATCTGTAATAAAAACCTCCATTGGGAGTATTTACTTTTACCAGGTTACCATCTCTGTTCCATGGCAAGCCATCATCTGGGATATTGCCGTTGGCGTCCGCATACTTATATTCAACTGCATAAGTGATCTCTTCAAACCTGCAATCATAGATAATCATACCATAGGCGAATGGGTCTGGGAGGTCAACATCTGCTGTACAGTCAAAAGGATCAGTATATGCTACAATGTCAGGAATTGTTTTGACTATCACAGGCGCTTCATTGTCCAAAACTTTAATTTGCTGGATGTGTTCAATTACGGAACCGGTACACCAGTCGGTAACTCTCCATTGTCTCAATACTTTAAAAGTTCCCGGACAATCATTCAAAACGATATCTTCGTAATAAACATCAATGTCAGGGCAAAAATCACCAGTTGGAAATCCGGCATATATCGGATGAGGATAAAATTCCTGACCAAGATCACAACTGTATGCAGGTAACGATATATTGTCGTAATCAGGCGGAAATTCAAGGAATGCTGCCCCGTTATTGACCACCTGCACCAATTGTGTACAGGTTGATGTATTGCCGAATAGATCAACAGCAGTCCAATGTCTTTGTATTAATTTAGAGAACATGGAATTGCAATCCTGGTCAAACTCGACATCTTCATAGGTCATATGAACAGGACCGCAGGCATCGAAACCGTAAGCCGTAAAAGTATTGGATCCGTTATATTCGAAGGATGCAGTCACAGGAATGGGTAAATTTAAAATTGCACCGGTTTGGGTAAAGATCAAACTTACTTTGTTTAATTTGCCACCATTTCCAATGGCATCATCAGTAATTGCCAGGATCCAGTCACCTTTAATAGATTTGCCATTGAAATTGGCCAGTGATTGGACTGGCTGATAATCCCCGCTAATTCCGGGAGCAGTTGTTTCGCAAGCATTATCCAGGTCAGTGGACGAAAGCAATGCATCATCCTTCACTGTCAAACGGATATTCGGTGTTGTACAGGATACATTATCACCTGGTTTTGCAAAAAGGACAATACTCGTGCCATCCGGATGTATTAACCTGGCAGTCAGTTCAGTTACTCCGGTATGTTCGATATCAAGAAAAACGTCCAGATCGGTGATCACTGCCTCGCCCAAGCCATCTATAGGAATGACAAATTCAGTTATTCCAGTTTGATTGGCAGGAATGGTATTCAGTGATGGCTTATAATTAAATGCAAGATTATCAGGAACATCTGAGCCAGGTAATAATTCTCCGGAGCAACTTGTAATGACCGGATCGCAAATGAATACCGGTGGATATTTATCTTCGAGATTGATGATGCTGGAGCAATGATTGCCAGTGATCAGATCATAAACCTCTGTATATAATAGCTGATTGGCATAATCAGCATTGATCACGTCTCCGATGGCATTGCCAAACTGGTCATACACGATCACCTGATAATCATCCGCGCAACCGTAATGATCACCTTCCAAAACCATGTCAGGAGTTACCAGAACCAGACACTCATCATCCAGAGAAACCTGAATGGTGTCATTGCATGCTAAAGCGGTAGTCGATCCGGTCTGACTAACTACAGTAAGGGTAAAAGAACATGTAGAACTGTTGCCGGTTGCATCAGTAACCATATAGGTCAGATCATATTGTCCTCTTTCAAAAATATCTCCCGGTAACAATCCGGAAGGATGTAATGCGCTGAAGCCAATGGCTGATTCATAACCATGCAAAGTCAAGACCAAATTTCCGGTTTGGGTTCCGTCAAATGCATTTTCAACCAGTTCAGGTGTAGATGTACCGCAAACTGAGCCCATAATATATGTTGGAGCGGTTTCTCCCGCTTCATTGAAACCAACCCGAACATTTCCCTGAATACCTCCAAATACAGGAGCAATGACTTCCACAACGAAAGTTGAACGACCCCGAATTAAAGCCGGGTGAGCAAAATTGACAATTTGCTGACTGGAACCAGGCAGTAAATGGGAGGAATTACTGATCAGGTTAAGGTTGGCTGGATTGAAGGGACCATTCAGCTCATAAATATTAACAGTTATTTGAGCACCATTGGAAGCAAAATATACACCCAGATCTATGGATGATAGTTGAAAATCGTTGTCTATCCCAAGTGCATCCAGATCAAAAACCCTGAAATAGTGCGTTGGACCTGTTGCACAATTGACAGTTTTATCTACTGTATCCAGCAAATGCTGCTGCAAATTCCTCTCAAGGTCGCCGCAGTTTTCATTGATCAGGAAATTGAAGTCAACTTCAGTTGCACATTCTCCTGAACTCAGATTGACCACACGGTTAGAACAGTTGGTGATCACCGGCGCCTGATTGTCAATAACAGTTACGTATCTCGTTGCCCTGATCTCATTCACGGTTCCTTCTGCAGCGATGAATACAACCTCAGTAGTGCCGACAGGGTAGTAGCCGGAATGATCAATGGTGACATTGCCGCAGGCACCGCTCTGGAATCCAAGAAAGCTGACATAAGCTTCACATGCAGCGTTATCTGCAGTGGTGATCACGTCATTAGGTGCTGAAAGACTACAAGCGGCGTTTGTCAGACCGAGGGTTGCACTTGCGATACTTCCGTTATCTCCGTAAACCCTTACAAAAATAAGAATATTACCTGTAACTGCAGCCGATGCCTGGACTTTCAGACGAAATGTATGTGGTATGTTGGCTTCAAAAACTCCGCAGCCGCTATTTCCGTCCGTAAATACAGGATGCCCCCATCCAATGCCGTTGTCTCCGGAATTAGCAGGCATAGGTTGACCTGAATTATATCCACACCCCAGAAAAATGGATGGCTCAGCTGAATTATCAGTTAATGTCACTCCTGCTGGCGCAACAAATTCAATAAAATCAGCCCTTTCCAACATGATATTTCCGAAAGTGACCGTGTAGTCCATTTCGGCAACACCTCCGGAATAATACCTTGGCGGATCCACCTGGATCGTCACTGTATTGATTTGAGCGATCATCTCTCCCTGGTTGTAAAAAAGGACCAGTAGCCCAACCAGCAAGGTGTGAAATAAAAATCTTAAATTTTTGGTTATTTTTCTCATTTTGTAAACTTTAGTTCAACCATTAAGAATGCATGCGTTAAAGAATAGTGAATTCCCTTTTTAACTAATCTGAACTTTATCGGTTTTATTTATTTTTTTTTCAGTGATTGACCGAATTTGGATTCCTAAAAACCGGATAAATATTGTGATAAAATAAAATGTTTGTTTTGCAAAAATTAAAAGTCATTAATTATCAGTTATATATAAATTTTAAACTGTAAATATGTAAAAAATATTTAATGCATATGTATATAGGCAAATTCCGTACCAAAATTGTAATCAGGATACTTTGATTGAGAAGAATGGAGTTGATCCGGTTCTTTTTAAAACCTGGTCATTGAACCTATATCATTGAAGGAGTCTATCCAATGGAAAAACATGATTTAACATACAGCTGCAGTTCCACATCAATTTCAAAACAATAAAAAATTGGATTCCCGTGCCGGAAATGGATGACCTAAAAATATAATGAACTAAAAAACTGGAACACTGATTGCAGATAATAGATCCGGGATTCGATGCAACCTCCCTTACTCCTTATCAGCTCCCTTTGATGTTTATTCGTCGAGGTTCTACATTCAAACATTTTTTGTTAAAACATTCGGAGTTTTAAAGAACGCTGCTTGAAAATTGAGTCTGCTCCGAAAAGTCCAATTTGTTGATTTTCAATCGTTTTTTGCCCCGACCTACTGACGTCAAAGATCAGTGCAAGACTAAAGGTAAATGAATGAAAATCAACAAATTAAAAGTCTTCTTTTAGGTATATGCTGACTGAAAACGTCAGTGCCTGTGCTTACTGTAAACGTCAGTGCATGTACTGATTGAAAACGTCAGTGGGGATTTTGGGGGCAAAGACTTTTCGGAGCATACTCAAAATTTATCTTTATATTTGTCTGACCCTGATGAATAAATTATACAATTAAACATCCTACGGATTTATCAGTTGGAAGGCGATCAAATTGGGTATTCGTTTTAACAGGTGGGTTGTACATTGGCATTGATGTGTTCATTTGCCTGAATTGTATTCTTCAATCTTTATCATGTATATGCCTGATGATTTTAAGTATAATAACAAACGGGAGTTTTAATATGTCTTACAGATAATCAGGGGATCAATGTCAAAATTATCCGGATGAGATTCAAATGAACTTGAAGCTGATGGCATATCTCCAAATTTTGAAAATAATTTTAATCTTCTTTTTTGGAATACTATATTATATATGTACATTTAACTGAAAAAAAGGGCTTGTTGAAATGTGATGGAAAATGTTCCGGGATATCAGTTGGATTTTAAGACCGAATGATTCATGATATTTCTGGATTTCAAACAAATTGCTCGGTCCATTGGCATATTTCTTACAATGCTCTGTGTTTAAATAGTTTATCAAATTTCTGGTATAGTCGGTTATTTTCCCGGCATAAAAGATTTTCAGGACAGTATGGAACTAAACAAGTTATATTATTCAATAGGAGAGGTCGCCGCAATGTTCGGCGTTTCCAATTCTTTGTTGAGGTATTGGGAAACGGAATTTGAAACCATCAGTCCAATTAAAAATAAAAGAGGGGACAGAAGATACTCCGAAAAAGACATTGAAGCTATTTCCAGGGTGTATGTATTGGTTAAAAGCATGGGCTATACCATCGAGGGTGCTAAAAATGAAATAAAAGGCACTAAACGTGTTGGATCAATGATGGGTAATGATGCATTGCGCAAAAAACTATTAGAAATCCGTGCCAGGCTGCAAAACCTTGAAAATCAGTTATGATCACCCGCCAATCACTTTCTGTAACTCAGCTATTTGAGATTCCCACAATTCCTTCTGATCTTCCACTTCATCCGCGTCACAAAAATCTATCACTTTTAAAATGGTTTCATTGGTGATCGGAGATTTGAACATTCTGAATTCAAAATACTCAAACCTGGCATCAGATTTGACCCAATGGAATCTTAGCCTTTCTTCTTCAATATCATCGATCAGTTCTGCAGTTTCTCTTGAACCTTCCCAGTAAAAATGATAGTAATCGTTCACTATATCCACCGCATCACAAAACCATCTGACCAAACCTTCAGGTGAAGTGATAAATGAATATAACATAGCCGGAGAGGCTTTAAAAATAAATTCCATTTCAATCTGTACACGCTTCATAAAATAAATTTAAACTTCACTTGGTATAACCACCTGGTTTGATTTAAATAATTCTAAAATTTTTCTATTTTAAAATAAAACTTCCCGATTTTCATCCGGGATAACTGCCTTAATTGCCATCCTGTGAAATCATATATTAAAACTACCTGATAATTATCAAAATAAAAGATGATTTATAACGGATGTATTTCAATTTTAAATCTTTTTTCAATATCGGCTACAATAAAAATCAATAAAATCAAATATCCAAATAATTATCAAAATAATTTCCATAATTAAAACGCACATTCTATTATACAGACTGAACTCAATTCAATTAAACAAAAATATTAATGATTGATACTGACCATTTTTTTCCGGAAAATCTGATCACCCGTTTTGAGCGTATAGATATAAGTGCCGGAAGGAAGAGATTTGACCTCATCTTTTAGTGCAATGATATGTTGTCCTGCGCTGAATGTCCTGTCCCTGAAGATGTTGACCAGGTGATTTCCTCTTGTATCCAAAATGTCCAGGCTCAAAACACTTTCTTTAGGAATTTTAAATGAAATGTAAGTTGTGTCACTGAACGGGTTTGGATAGTTTTGTTCCAAAGTATTGACCTGAGTTTCGGTTGATTCGATGCTTACTTCATCAAATGTATTCAAATCAACCAATGCTGTATGCAAACTGAGCTTACCATTGTGCAAACGCGTCCAAATCGGTCTGACTACTCCGCCATGAGCAGATATATTGTTGTAATCTCCAAAAAAGATGTTCTCTATCGGATAAAACGGACTTTCACTGATGGTTATGCTTTTAAAAGTTGCTCCGCCATCCGTTGAGCGGGCGACAACTACATCTGTCTGGTTGTCTGCATAGTGGCTTCTGTCATAATAAACTATATAAATATATCCATTTGTCTGATCGATGGTCATCCAGGTGAAAAACTGATGTTTTCCCGGAGGATCATCGTTGACCCTTACAGGCTGGCTCCATGTTTCACCCTGATCAACGGATTTGATCAGCCAGATATCTGTATCATTGATTCCATTACGTTGGTCAGCCCAGTTGATGTAAATCGTTCCATGAGCCGGACCACCACTCAAATCGCATAAAGTGACCGGAAATCCGTTTGAGCGCATGATGCCCGGGATATCAACATCCCATCCGCCAGGCATTTCGGCGATGACCTGATCTTGCTCAAGCCAGCTTTGACCCCGGTCAAAAGACTTGTCAAAATATATTTTTTCGTGAGCAGCCCAGGATACATAAATTTCACCATCAGGGCCAACTGCAGGAACGGCACCTTCAACAGTTCCGTCACTGTCAATACAGTCTCCACCTTTATTGTTGATCCTTTTAGCCGTCATCCAGGAATCACCTCCATCCGTTGACATGGAAAACATAATGTGAGAACTGTCCTGACTACTCGTGCTTCCGTATTTATCAAATTGAGTCCAGGTGACATAAATGTTGTTGTTGTTGCGATCTACTACTGCCCAATGCTTATCCTGAGCCTTGGATCCGTTTTTGCCCATGAAGGTGCCTGATGACCAGTTTTTACCTCCATCGATGGATTTCTGACAGACGATCCTGTCTATCCAACTGTCATTGGGCGGATTGGATAAATGGAAGAAATAAAAATGTCCGGCTGTATCTACCACCATTACAGGGTCTCCCCAAACCCCATAAGGTGAAGTTAACGTGTTGACCGTCCATGTTTTACCTCCGTCAGAGGAATAGTAATATAAATTCAGATTGGAAGCAGCCACCACAATATCTGGATTTTGAGGATCAATCATAATGGTTGGCTCATTGGGTGAACCCCAGGAATTTATCTCTATATTCTGATGCTGGCCATTCATTTTTCCCGAACCCGCAAGGATTATCCACAACAGTAATGGTAAGTATTTTTTATTCATCTGGTAAAAGTATTTATTCCGTTTTTTTTTGATATGATTGAATGATACAATAAATGCTCATCCTTGATCCTTTTTAACATTACGCGTTTAAATCCAGGTTTTTTGACCTTTCTGAGCGCATCAATTCTGTATTAAACATGTTTGATTTCTAAAAAAGACAAATATAATCCAAAGTTTTTTGACATACAACCAGAATGATGAAGGTGAAAAAACTGTGTGACTTATTGTTTAAATTGAATTTCAGTTGGTTCAAGATGATAAGGGATTCTCAAAGATTTTTTGAAGTTGTCAATATATGTCTATGATTGTCTGCAAACAAACTCAGTAAAAAGCAGGAGAATTTGCTGAAAATCCAACATCAATTCATATTGATCGGACTAAACAAAAGTTACTCAGACTTAAATTATCGTATTTGGAGATTATTTTTGATATCATTCCATCTGTAACTGCAATGGCATGTTCAATAGAAATCCAGGCTTGAAGAATAGATGTAAAATGCTTGGCTAAATAATGAAGAAAAACTCAGAAATGATCATAGTTTTTCAGCATTGCGGATTCCAGAAATTAACCTGTGAATCACAATTAATAGCCTTTTTGAAGATTTTGGCAGTAAGATCAATGACTTTTCAGTTTTTTTTGTGTTAAACTTGTGATCAAACCAGAGAATTTTGATATTACCCCAAGATCTTTTACTCCTTCAGCCCTGAAAAAAGTTAATACGATTGTCAGTTGAAGACAAGAAGGTATTTTTTTCAGCAACGCTGCTAAATTTCAGTTAATTTGAATAAAATAATCATATTCGGATTTTTCTAAGATTTTGAATGATTTATTTATTTGATATATAATAAAATAAATATCTAAACAATTAAGATATATGGATTCCGATGGATACGGTTTTCATTTCAAATTGCTTCTAAATTTTAATTTTTAGAAATGTATTAAGGATAATTTAAGATATTTGCCGGTTGTAAACAAATTTTACAGTTTTATTGCAATTGGTTTGCAATACAAATTAAAACAAATCAAGATGAAAAAAAATACAATCATCATAGGAACCGGCGCGTATATTCCGCCAAATATAGTCAGGAATGCTGACTTCTGCCAGGAAAGATTTTATACAGAAAAACAGGAGCCATTTACTGTTGAAAACAAGGAGATCATTCAGAAATTTTATGAAATTACAGGTATTCAGGAGCGACGATATCTGGATGATGATATGAAAAACTCTGATATGGCAACAGAAGCAGCGATTGAAGCGATCAAAGATGCCGGTATTGATAAAGAGACCCTGGATTATATCATAGTGGCTCATAATTTTGGAGACATCAAAAAAAATACAATTCAGACCAATATTTTGCCAAGTCTCGCTTCCAGGGTAAAATACCGGCTGGAAATCAACAATCCGAATTGTATTGCTTATGATCTGATTTTTGGTTGTCCGGGATGGGTTCAGGCCCTGATTCATGCAAAATCATTTATCGATTCCGGATTGGCCAACCGTATTTTGGTCATTGGTTCCGAGTCGCTCTCCAGAGTCCTGGATATGCATGACAGGGATTCAATGATCTATTCAGATGGAGCCGGGGCAGTGATTCTTGAGGGCATTCATAGCCCGGATAAGAAAGGAATACTGGGCCATGCAGCTCAGTCAAACACACTGAATGAAGCTTATTATCTGTATTTAGGCCAATCCTTTATGAAGGATTCTGACCCCGCCATCAGATATATTAAAATGAACGGGAGAAAGATCTATAATTATGCCTTGACCAATGTGCCTGTCGCCATGCAAAAATGCCTTGAGAACAGTGGAGTTCATATTGATGAAGTTAAAAAAGTCTTTATACATCAGGCCAATGAAAAGATGGATGAAGCGATGATCCTCCGTTTTTATAAATTATTCGGGCAGGATGAACCGCCGCAATACATTATGCCAATGAGCATACATAAATTGGGCAATAGTTCAGTTGCCACCGTTCCGACCCTTTTCCATCTGGTAAAAACCGGACAATTGGAAAATCATGTATTAAATGAAGGAGATGTAGTATTGTTTGCGTCAGTCGGAGCTGGTATGAACATCAATGCAGTGGCATATAAACTGTGATAGTGGCTGTATTGGATTCGGGTATTTTAATGCTGGCAAAAACTGGTGAATTTTTTGAAAAAAGTTGGTTAGGAAAAGACAAAATATTGAACAATACTTTAATTTCGATCAGTTTTGTTGTGAATATATAAAACCAATAAGTTTTTGAGGTGGAAAAGCCGGAAAAAGATTTTTTCAGTATTGATAATATATCGAGGATAGTTTTCATCATTAGTTTGATTGGACTTGTCCTGCTGATCGTGGATTTTGGGTTTGACCTGGTTTTTGAAGCAGAAATCATTTTCAACGGATATTATTTTATAGTACTTGCATCAGGCGTATTCATCACCATCTACCGATATCTGCTCCAATGGAAAAATCTGAGTTTCAAGGTAGCTGTTTTTGATTTCATCACCAATCTGCTTGTTCTCTATATCCTGAGTCAGTTTTTTTTTAAAAGGATAGGTCATCAGGAGAATAATGACTTTTATTCAGATACATTTTTCAAATTATCCATTTTATTCACTTTTTTCCGTGAATTTTTAATTCGGAAGATCAACTTCCAAAGGGATTTTCTGAATCCGGCCCAATTGTTTGTACTAAGTTTTCTGGTGATCATTCTATCAGGTGCATTTCTATTGATGCTTCCGAATGCAACCACTGAGAAAATTACATTTATTGATGCGCTGTTCACTTCGACCAGTGCCGTTTGTGTTACAGGATTGACCGTGGTGGATACAGCGACCCACTTTACTTACTTGGGCAAGACATTCATTATGATGCTTATACAAATCGGCGGATTGGGTATTTTGACCTTCATCAGTTATTTTAGTTATTTTTTTAAGGGCAGAACAACTTTTGAAAATCAGCTGGTCATTAAAGACATGACCAATGTTGATAAATTGAGCGAAGTATATAAGGTGCTGAAAAATGTTATATTAATTACGCTGATCATCGAGTTTGCCGGTGGGTTATTTATATATTTCAGTCTGGATGATCAAATTCTGCCAAATCGTTATTCGAGAATTTTCTTCGCGGCTTTCCACTCAGTTTCAGCTTATTGCAATGCAGGATTTTCCACCTTGACCAACAATTTATACGAACCGGGATATCGCTATAATTACAATCTGCATCTTTCTGTCGCCTGGCTGATTATATTAGGTGGATTAGGCTTTCCAATTGTCTCCAATACGATCTATTATCTGAAATACAGATTGTTGAACTTATTGGCTCCTATTATCGGAAAGTCTAAGAAATACAGGCCAAGGGTTATCAACCTGAGTACAAAAATTATTTTATACACGACTTTTTTCCTGATCGTCGGAGGAACCCTTATGCTCTATTTGACGGAATACTATTATGCACTGGAGTCACATAATTGGTATGGGAAAATGGTCACAGCTTTTTTTACAGCAGTAACCCCCCGAACTGCGGGTTTTAATACCATAGATATGACATCCCTGACATTACCTTCCATCATGATCATTACGCTGCTGATGTGGATTGGTGCATCCCCTGCTTCAACTGGAGGAGGTATTAAAACCAGTACTTTCGCCATTGCACTCATGAATATCATAAGTCTTTCAAAAGGTAAAAGCAGAGTAGAATTGTATCGTAGACAAATTCCGGACAGTACCATCAGGCGATCTTTTGCGATCATTGTCTTATCGATCATTGTGATTGGCCTTGGAATACTGATGGTGGTATCCAAAGATGGAGACAAGGGACTTACCAGGATAATTTTTGAAAGCGTATCAGCCTTCGGTACGGTTGGACTTAGCCTTGGGATCACACCGTTTTTGACCGTGCAAAGCAAAATTGTACTGATTCTTCTGATGTTCATAGGAAGGGTCGGGATGCTTGCCCTGTTGGTGGCATTGATCAGAAAGGCAAAATACAAGAATTACAAGTATCCTGATGAAGATATTATCCTGAACTGAATTTTGGCTTCCTGCGGAATAGTTTGAAGTTAAATTTTTATAAATATCTGGTATGCTTGCTATTGTAATTATTTTTTGTTTGATTGTATAAACTTAGTTTGATGAAATATATTATAATTGGATTGGGAAGTTTTGGTTCATCTCTCGCGCAAAAATTAACAGCTCATGGTAATGAAGTGATCGGGATTGATGCCAGTATGAAAAAAGTAGATGCCTTGAAGGATCAGATTTCACATACCATTTGCCTGGATGCTTCGGATCAATATACAGTTGCTGGATTGCCATTGCATGATACAGATGCAGTGATCGTTGCCATAGGGGAAGACCAGGGTGCAAATATCATGGTGACAGCCATTTTTAAGAATCTGAATGTTAAAAGACTTATCAGCAGGGCGATCGACCCCTTGCATGAGCATGTGCTCCAGGCCATCGGCGTGCATGAGATCGTGCATCCGGAAGAAGAAACTGCTGAAAGATGGGCAAAAAAATTATGTCTGAGGAAAGTCGTGGATTCGTTTGAACTCAATGAAGATTTTAGTATAGTTGAAGCCAATATTCCTGAAAAGTATGAAGGAAAAACCATTCAGGATCTCAATCTGAGAGAAAAATATAAACTATTGATACTCACTGTCATTCGCAATGAAAGCGTGCCCAATATGTTGGGAAAAACTTCCTTAAAATCCAGGGTCAAAGGCGTCCCCGAGCCAGATTTCATCCTGAATGCCGACGATATTATGGTATTGTTCGGACACAATAAAGATATCAACAGATTTCTCGAAACCCATTGACCGGCTTTAAACATTCCATTTCTTTCTTGAAATTTACACCAAATATTATTTTAAATTAAATTGAAATATAATATTTGTGTTGTTAATAAGGTTCTTTATCATTGAATATGGAATAATGTTTTGAATTCAATGTAAAGTTCCGGTTGGAGCTGAACTTCTGAAAAGAACAGATAACCATTTTGTATGCAGCAGCCTCAACCGAGGTCTTTCAATTTGTCATAGATCCCGGTTGTTTGGTCCACATGTGAGTAAATCAAGTGCATTCAACAAATAGTACTGTTTGCAGAGCGAATGATTTCGGTATTTTTTGGATGAATTGTCTTGAAAGAATAAAATAAAACAAGAAAAACAGAACTTCTAAAATGTTAAGTGACAGAGATAAAAAGATTTATGCAGGCAAGGATGCGGTCCATTCATTTCTGAAACCAGCGGGTGTCGGGTTTTCACCCGTTATAGAATTGCCGGATTCGGTCAATCCTTACAACGGGGATCAGGTGAGGATTTTTATTAAAATGGTACAATTCATGCCTCTTTTCAATATCAAAGCGTTGCCTGCCTACAATATGCTGGCAAATATCCGGCCTGAAGATCTGGATGAGATAACTGATCTTATTGAGTATTCTTCCGGAAATACCGTATTGTCCCTGGCTGTTTTTGCACAATATTTCGGCATTCCGAATATGCACGCCATCATCACACCGGATGTACCAGCTTCCAAAAAGCGTTTGCTGCAACTGGTTGGAGCTCATCTGCTCATATCTCATGGACCTGCCAGTCCGGATGTTTTTGCACAAGAAGGAGGCATCTGGGAAGCTAAGAATATCGGTCAGAAAAAATCCTGGCATAATCTCAATCAATACATCAATGAAGAGAATAAAAATGCTTCCTATAAATACATAGGCAAAGAGATCTGGGATCAGATAGGGGACGACCTGAGCATTTTTGTGGCCAGTATAGGAACAGGCGGAACGATTTATGGTTCAGGATCTTTTCTGAAACAGCAACACCCTAATGTTTTTATTTTGGGTACAGCTATCCAAAAAGGTTCGTCCATTCCCGGTCCGAGGGGAGAAGTAATGATCCACAAGCTTGGCATACCCTGGGAAAAAGTGACGGATGAGGTCATTTCCATCAATGCTTATAATGCATTTTATTACAGTCTTCAACTGATAAGACTGGGCCTTTTTGTCGGGCCTTCTACCGGTATGCAACTGGCTGCTTTGCATCAAAAAATTGACATGCTTAAAGAAAACAACCAATTGGATACCTTCAGAAATCAACGCGGTCAGATCGTTTGTTCCATCATCGGCTGTGATACCATGTTCCCTTACATTGACGATTATTTTGAAGTGCTTGATGATCAACATTTCCATCCTGCCAGGGATATGGATCCGGCTAACAATTTATAGAAACCTCGAACGTTTTTCTCAAAGCAGGATGACATAGTTCATTCTTCTGGGATTTTCAATGGAAATATTGTAATTGATTAGCTGGATAGTCGTTTAGTCTTTAGTCTTTTAGCTAATAATGCGAATCAAGGGTTGAAAAAAAGCTCCGAAAATCCTTTATTTGGCCTCAATCCTAAAGGAAGATAAAGGATTTTCTCGCTTTCATCCTTTAGGATCGAGGCAAAAAAGTGAGAAAATCCTGCTTATCTGCAGAATTAACTTTAACCCTTGATTCGCATTAATAGTTTTATCATGGGTATATACCTCAATTTCCAGGACAGATTTATTGTATATAGCCCATTGAATATGCTCAATTCCGGGAGACTTATAACCATACAGACACCCTGACTAATTAGTTGACCAGCTAAAAAATTACGAAATATTAACTTTTTTGCTAAATTGTTGTTAGTAACTTAGCTTAAATATTAATTTTGCATATGCATTTTTTATATCCAGGTTTTCTATGGGCTTTGACCACTATAAGTATACCAATACTTATACACCTTTTTTATTTCAGACGCTTCAAAACGGTATATTTTCCCGACATCCGCTTTTTGAAGGAGATCAAGGAAGAAACGGCCAACCGTAACAAGATCAGGAATTTACTAGTCCTGATCATGCGGGTTCTAGCCATAACAGCCCTGGTGCTGGCATTTGCCCAACCCTTTATTCCGCAAGGCACAGACAACGAAAAAGGATTGGATGCGGTAAGTATATTTATTGATAATTCTTTCTCCATGAGCGCCGCAGGAAAGGATATCACCCTGATCGAAAAGGCAAAACTCGACGCCATAGGTATTGTAAAAGCCTATGACAGGGACGACCGTTTTCAAATATTGACCAATGATCATGATTTTGTTCAAAGACAATGGTCAACCCAGGAGGAAGCCATCGAAAAAATTGAACAGATCGGGTCTACAGCTACAGTAAAGAAATTGGGTAAGGTGCTTTCCATGCAAAAGGAAGCATTTTATCTGGCAGGAAATTATAACCATCAGGTCTATTGGCTGAGCGATTTTCAAAGAAATATTACGGATTTTAAACCTGAGGATTTTGACTCGCTGACCAGATATAGGGCAATTATGTACGCAGGTGTCGATCAAAGCAATATCAGCATTGACTCAGCCTGGTGGATCGCGCCACTTCCTGTTGCTGGTCAGCAGGGGCAATTGGTCGTCCGGCTGACCAACCACAGCGAAAAAAATGTGGAAGATCTGAACCTCAATTTTAAATACGATAACCAGAATTTCCCTTTAGCGAATCTGAACATTCCAGCAGAGAAATCCGTAATCGATACTTTATCTTTCAGATTGAGCCAACAGGGATGGAATGCAGGCAGGCTTGAAATAAAGGATTATCCGGTTGTATTTGATGATGTGTATCACATAGCTTTTAGTGTGGCGACATCATTGCCTGTTTTGATCGTGAAGTCAGATGCAGTGAATGCTTATTGCGAAGCAGTTTTTAAATTGTCTGAAGTGTTCGTGCCGGAAATCACCGGACTAACAAATATTGACCATTCTGGCTTGAGCAAGTACAAACTCGTTGTCCTTGAAAGCGTTACCTCACTTTCTTCCGGTTTGGTATCAAGCCTTGAAACATATATGGAAAACGGTGGTATCGTGATGCTTTTCCCCTCAAAAGAACCCGATATTGAAGCCTTAAATGGAAATTTTGCTTCTTTTGGAATAAATTCAATCCGCGGCATCGAAAAAAAGGAAATGCAGGCAAGTTTCCTCAACAAGGATGAATTCGTTTTCAAAGATGTTTTCGAAAAGCAGGAAAAAAAACAGATCACTTTACCAAAAATCAGACAAAGATTGCTCATGTCGGCACATCAGAATAAGCCGGGAAGGAAAGTGATCGGTTTTGCAGATGGAAGTGCAATGATAGAATCTTATGCTGTCGGGAATGGTTCTTTGTTTTTATCTACGGCACCGCTTGATCCGGAATTGAATGACCTGACCACCAAAAATGCCTCGGTTTTTGTTCCAATGTTATATAAAATGGCTTTGAGCAGCGATCTGGGAGATCCGCTTTCCTATACCATCGGAGCCGGGGGCGTCATCGCTGTAGATCAGCAAATCAATCAGAATAAAGTTGCCTTCATCATTTCCGGTGAAAAAGAATTCATACCCACAGCAAGGAATGTGGGAGGGAAAACTTACCTCAATCTCGATATCCCCATTCAGAATGCCGGGGTATATGAAGTATTGCAGGAAGATAAAATGGTTAAAATTGCTGCGTTCAACTACAACAGAATGGAGTCTGATCTGAGAGGAACAGACGAAAACGAGCTGAAAAGGATGTCAGGAGATAAATTGGACATATTGAAATCTGGGTATAAAACAAAAAATCTTACGGAACAAATAAGGTCGCAGGAAAAAGGAGTGGTTCTATGGAAATGGTTTATTATTTTAGCACTCGGATTTCTTTTGGCTGAAATTTTGATATTGAGACTGTTTAAAACCTGACCTTCAGCAGGATTGATCAGAATTTTTAAGTGCAGTATGTTTGTATCATATATCAACTAAAATCAAAGGTTAAATGAACTGTTTAATAAAAAAAGCACGGGTTATTGACAAAAATTCTTCCTGGAATGGGAAAATCGTGGATATTTTGATCAAAAAAGGCAAAATTGAGGAGATCAGTGATGAAATTATAGTTGAAAATATTAAAACAATTGGATTTGAAGGACTTTGCATCAGTCCGGGGTGGCTGGACATTGGCACAACACTGACTGAACCTGGACACGAAGATCTCGATGACCTCCATTCACTTCAGCAATCTGCCCTGAAAGGTGGGTTTACCGGTTTAGCTGTCTTTCCCAATACAAAGCCCAGCATTGATAACAAGGCTATGATCGATGCCCTCATAAAGAGAAGTTCAGATTTTGCCGTTGATATAATGCCGGTAGGCGCTGTTACATATTCTTGCGGAGGTAAGGATCTCGCTGAGATGTTTGATATGCATAGTTCAGGTGCAGTCGCCTTTTCAGAAGGAAAGGAAAGCCTACAGCATGGCGGTGTCATGCTGAGAGCGCTAAAGTATGCTTCAATGTTGAACCTATCTGTTATCAACAGACCTGATGAAAGGACGATCAGCGAAATTGGCATGGTGGATGAGGGAATTGATGCGGTGAATATCGGATTGCCGGGCATGCCGGTACTTGCGGAGACCCTGATGCTGCAAAGAGACATACAATTGGCTGAATATACAGGAGGATCACTCATCGCCCACATGGTCAGCACGGCAGATTCCGTAAAACTGATCAAACAGGCAAAAAGGGATGAATTGAAAGTGAAAGCAACGGTTTCCTGGCACAATCTGGTAGAAACAAGTAAAATACTAAAGGGTTTTGACCCGAATCACAAAGTCATGCCTCCGATAAGGAATAAAGCACAAAGAAATGCCTTGATCAAAGGATTGACAGAAGGCATCATCGATGGCATTGTTTCCAACCACACACCTATAGATTTGGAAGAAAAGAGGAAGGCATTTTCAGATGCTGCTTTTGGAGCGCTGGGCCTGGAACAAATGTTTGGAGTGTTGCGGTCAAAACTTCAGGATGTGGTCGGTTTGGAAATTTTAGTGGATAAATTATCCAATGGTCCAAGGGAAGTGCTTGGACTTGAACCGGCAACGATTGAGACCGGCAACGATTGCAATATGACTATTTTCCAACCTGATCAAAAATGGATATTTACTAAAGAAGATGTTCAGTCCAAATCCGCAAATGCGCCTTATCTGGATATGGAACTAACGGGCAAAGTGATCGGGATATACAACCGCAGGCAATTGATAATTTCCTGAATCGGGTAGGAGAGGTTTACTATCACATGTGGCTCTGTTCAAAAAACGAACGTTCCATTAACCTTCCTAAACCTGCTAAGCATTATAAACATCATAAACTAAATAAACTACATATACATTAATAACATAAAAACGAATATATGAAACCAACTTTAGTAGTACTCGCAGCAGGAATGGGTAGCAGATATGGAGGGCTGAAACAGATGGATGAATTTGGTCCCAATGGCGAAACCATTATAGATTATTCGATTTACGATGCCATCCGGGCAGGATTTGGCAAAGTAGTTTTTATCATCAGAGATTCTTTCAAAGAAGCATTTGTTGATTTTTTCTCCAAAAAACTAGAAGGTAAAATCGAAGTTGAGTTTGTTTCTCAGGAACTTTACAAATTGCCTGCTTCTTTCAAGTGTCCCGAAGACCGGATCAAACCCTGGGGAACAGCGCACGCTGTCATGATGGCCTCTGAGGTGGTAAAAGAACCTTTTTTGGTGATCAATGCAGATGATTATTACGGCGTGGAAGCTTATCAGGTGGCAGCTGATTTTTTCATGCAGCATCCGGATGATAAAAAGGGCAAAAAATTGTACAATGTCATTGGTTATAAACTTGTAAATACATTGTCAGAATTTGGTACGGTCAACAGAGGCGTTTGCAAAGGTGATGCAGATGGGAATCTGGTCAGTATTGAGGAATGCAAAAAAATTGGCTGGGACGATCAAGGGAAAATCTCATTTCCCGGAAGTGACGGTACTCCCCGGTTTTTACAGGAAAACGATATCGTTTCCATGAATATGTGGGGTTTTTATCCGTCATATTTCGAATTTTTTGACAGGGAATTTTCAAAATTTCTGGAGCTCAATATTGATGACCTGACATCCGAGTATTATATCCCGGATCTGATCGATTTACTGATCGCGGAAGGTGAAGCTGATGTGAAAATATTATCTTCTGATTCCAATTGGTTTGGGGTTACTTATAGAGAAGACAAACCGTTTGTGGTGGAAAAATTGTCCGGAATGATAGCGAATGGTGTTTATCCCCGTGATTTATGGGACTGATTTGACACCTGATGATGGAAAAAATGGGGAAATCAGAATATGAATTTCCCCATTTTTTTCAGATGCTTATCCATGATCTCCAATTCGTGAGCTCCTGAAACCACTATATCTTCATCCACGCTGAAATCCAGTTCAGTGGATCTGTTTTCATAATCTACACTGTTCAGTATCACTTTTATGGTATTCAATCTTGCCAGATGCTTGTCATTGGACCGGATAATGGTCCAGGGTGTGATAGATGCATGCGAGTTTTGAAGCATTTTATATTTCATCTCGGTAAAATCATCCCAATGTTCCTGAGCCTGTACATCGATCTCACTTAGTTTCCATTGGCGGAGCGGATCATTTTTTCTCCTCTCAAATCTGGCTTCCTGTTCATCTTTGGTGACACTGAAATACAACTTGATCAGTATGATACCTTGTCTGACCAGATCTTTTTCAAAGCCTTTGACACCTTTATTGAAATCAGTGTACTCCTTTTCAGTACAAAAGCCAAAAACACGTTCTACCATTGCCCTGTTGTACCAACTCCTGTCGAATAATACAATTTCACCTCCACGTGGGAATTGCTGGACGTATTTTTGGTAAAACCATTGGGTTCGTTGCTCCAGTGTTGGTTTTCCCAAAGCAACCACACGATAATGTTTTTCATTCATATATCTGGTTACCCGTCGGATCGTTCCTCCTTTTCCAGAGGCATCTCTTCCTTCAAAAAGAATGATCATTTTCTTCTGATGAGCTTCCAGATGTGCCTGAACCTTTAACAGTTCACCTTGAAAAGGCTTCAACTGCTGTTCTTCCGTATATCTTCTGATGGCCTTTTCGTTGAACTCGTTAATGTCAGTCATGCTATGTGTTTTATAAGTATTGAATAAACAACGATGGAACAAAAATATTGTTTTCCCGGCGTTATTAAAATATTTGTATCTTCAATTCCGGATTTTTTAATTTTTATTATTTTGCTGACTTTCCTTTACTCAGAAGCAATATTTGTTATCTGACATAACTCATTTTGACATAGAAGCGCTCATCCAATGCACCCAGTGCTTTTGCAGTCTCAGGTGAAATGATGATTTTAACATTGTCAGCATAGGCGGTCGCCGGAATTTCTCCTATCACCGTTACGCTCAGGCTTTTCTTTGAAAAAGGATTGTACACCTCTATCTGACTTCCCGGTATGGCATCCCGGTGCAGTGCAAAAATTCCCGTAGCCAGACTTTGAGGATTCCAGACCGCAATGCCATTATCTTTACGCACTTTTTTTACAGGCGCTTCAGGTTCATCTGCAGTCACTTCTTCATTTTCATCATTGTCAGATTTTGCAATTATTTTATCGAATTTCATCTTGCCGGGTTCATTGCTTTTTAAGCTGGTATCTTTTTGCTTGTTTACACTGCTGGATTTGGCTATCTCCTGTTTTTTTGATCCGGAATCAGTCGCTTCCTTAGTTGTTACTTTTTTGGATTCATTGCCCTGTTTTCGTGTAGTAGATTCCGTTTGGGTCTTAATCACTGAAGGATTTTTTTTCATTTTATATCCAACCAGTACCAATTGATTGGGTTGCAAACTGATATTGCTCATTTTATTGAACTTTTTCACGTCTTCAATGCTCAGATCGAAATAGATCCTGGATATACGGAACAGGTTGTCTCCTTTTTTTGCTTTGTAATATACCGGAATTTTATCGCGAGGATCTCCTCCGACAGTGAAATCATCGATGAAATTATGATTGACAGGTATCGTGATCCTGTCGTTGAGTTGAAGGTTTACCAGATTTTTTTTCGGATTCGATTCAATGATATCCAGGACTTCCACCTGGTAAGCCTTTGCGATCGAATATACGGTATTGCCTTTATCCACAAGATAATTTGTGCATAGACCATGTGCCGCATGATGCTCAACTATGATCGTTTTGGGCAGTATAACCGATTGTGCGGTTGAAATTCCATAAGTAAAAATGCTGATAATGACCGCCACGAATAATCTATTGTTAAATATATCTTTCATTTTAAATAGTTATAAAATAATTGCAAATATATAATAATAATTCGTAATATTTATTTTGCGTGACCAAAATTCAGCATTTTCCCTGGTTTTTAACATTTTATTTTCATTCGCTATCCTCATGAACTTAATATCAGGTATATTTGTAAGTATTAAATCATTTAAAAAAAGCTAAGGATGACCCGGGTGATTGGAGTTATTTCTGTGATGGAACAAATGAAAAATTCATTTGATCACCAATTATTGTTGAGCAGGATAAGCGCGATCAGGAAAGTTTTGCAAGGATTTGATCGTATGGATGACATCATTATTGCTACTTCGGATATTGAAATTCTTGGATGGGTCAAAGCTGAAGGCTTAAATTATGAACAAACATTCAGATCCAACTCATCCACGGTTGAAAATTGTGCTCAGGTAGCACGCAGGTTTTGGAGCTCCGATATCATCCTTGATATTCCTCTGGACATTTCACCGGAAGTAGTTAAAGCATTGCATGAAGTGAAAGGTAAGATGTTGGAAGACAGTTGGATGCAGATAGCATGTATTAGAAAGCGGATCGCAGACCTTACGATACTCCATCAGCCGGAATCCATTAAAGTAGTTTGTGACCGGTACAACAAAGTGTTGTTTGTGAGCAGGGCTGCCATCCCTTATAACCGTAATGAAAATCCGGGTTCAGGAACATGGTACGAATACCTTCCGTTGCACGCTTTCAGAAATAAGTCTTTACAGGAAATAACTGAACTCCGGCCATCTCCACTCGAATCCTCCGAACAGATTGAGGCTCTGAGGTGGCTTGAAAATAATTATGCGATGTATGCTTTCGGGGAATAATTTAATAATTTCTTTGCTTGAAAGATCAACGGTAACACGGATAAAGCATGGCGATAAGAAATTGATTTGTGCTGATTTTTCGTAGTTATTCAGGTGGTTAGATATTAAGTCTGATAGCCTTTTAGTCTATCAGGGCTGAGCGAGTACATTGAGCAAAAGACACGTGATTTGGTCTGAAATCAGAGGCTTTGACCCATATTATAAATCATTAACTATAGACTTAAGGTCAAAGACTATTGAGCTAAACAATTAAGCTCATTTAAAATTTGAGTCTACTCCGAAAAGTCTTTGTCCCCTAAGACCCTATTAACGTTTTCAGGCAGCATATACCTGAAAAGGGACTTTTAATTTATTGACTTTCAATCGTTTCCCTTTAGCCTTGTGCTGATCAATGGCGTCAGTATGTTAAGGCAAAAAACGATTGAAAATCAACAAATTGGACTTTTCGGAGCAGACTCAAATTAGATTTATCCTGTCATTTTGAACTAAGCACCAGATAAGACCATGGTCCCAACTTCGTTATGGTGGTTTTCCATAAAGAGGGATCGATCTTCCTGTTTTGGAAAATCTCGTTCATTTCTCCGGCAGCCAATGCATTGACCGTTTTGAAAGATTGTGGTTTATCGGAGAAATTGAGCGCCACCAATACCTTTTCACCGTCTTTTTCCCTTTCATACACCAGGATCTTATCCGGATTGTCTGTGTCAATCACGGTCATCTGACCGCCATGAATGCCATTCCAGATGCCTTTATTGTTGTGCTTTAAGTTCAAAAGGGTTTTGTAAAAAGCTGTTTTATCCTTGTATTTCCAGTCGATGGAATCCTTCTCAAAAAACAGTAAAGTCTTGTTAAGACCTGCTTCCTGTCCGCTGTACATCAAGGGCATACCATGTGAAGTAAAAGCAAAAACAGCCATCAGATCCACCGCTTTGCCAAAACGCTTTTCCATGGTGCCATTCCAACTGTTTTCATCATGATTGTCAATGAAATTCATCTTATATGCCGATGTTTTGAATTTTGTCTGTTCATCCTTGAAAAAAGCCAGGATATCCTTTACGCCTTTTTGTTTTTGGGCTACTTCCTTCATCAAATGGTGAAAACCCCAGCCATAAGTCATGTGAAATCCAACTTCATGTAGTGCCGGATCCTCCCATTCTGCCAGCATGAAAACATGCTTTTTTGCAAAAAGCGCTTTGTTATTGGCTTCCCAGAAATCGTTCGGAACAAATCCAGCCACATCGCAGCGGTATCCGTCGATGTCAAAATCAGTGATCCAGTATAACATAGCATCTGTCATCGCCTTACGCATGTCCGGATTGTCATAGTTGAGGTCAGCCACATCCGTCCAGTCAGTGTCTTTCGGATGGGTGATATTGCCCAAAGAATCCTTGTTATAAAAATCAGGGTTTGTTTTAGTCCAGACATGGTCAAATCCTGTATGGTTAGGCACCCAGTCCAGTATGATCTTCATCCCTGACTCATGGATTTTGGCAACGAGGTTCCTGAAATCTTCCTCCGTACCAAAATTCGGGTTGATGGCTTTATAGTCCTGAGCTGCATAATAACTACCCAAAGAACCTTTTCTGTTTTTTTCACTGATCGGATGGACCGGCATCAGCCAAAGGATATCCACGCCCATTTCCTTCAGCCGGGGTAAATGCTCCGCAAAAGCATTGAAAGTTCCTTCTGGCGTATACTGGCGAATATTGACTTCATAAATATTTGCATTGGCGGACCAATCAGGTGCTTCCAATAATTTGTAATCGGGCTCAGCTTTGATCTGTTCGGGCTTTTTAAACTTTCCGCAACCGGCCAGGAAAACCGTTAAAATGGCGACTATTGTAAGTAATTGTTTCATTGTCAATTTTTTGATTAATTAATTTAGATATTTTTATTTGTTAAATATAAGCTAAAGAAATGAAAATTCTCTGTGATGCTCTGTGCCTGCTCTGCGGCGCTCTGTGTAATAAATACAGGTTACACTGAGTTTCACGGAGTAGGCACAGAGAGCCACTGAGTTAATACATGTACCTTTTAATACCATTTTTTAGTAACAATACATTAAAATTTATCAGTAAACCTATTGTTTTATTGGACAATTTCATATATGTTAAAATTTGAGCTTCATGCACAGGTGTAAACGCTTCAACTGATTTCAGCTCCAAAACTACCGTCTTTTCAACTAAAATATCAATTCTGTATCCACACTTTAGTTTTATGTCCCTGTAAACTACCGGTACAGGGACTTGCCTGTCAATAGTGAGTCCGGCCCTTTCTATCTCATAAGATAAGCATTCTTCGTATGCCGATTCTAAAAGTCCCGGCCCCAATCTTTTATGTACTTCGATGGCACACCCAATGATCTTTTCGGTAATCTGATTGACTAACATAAGTAGGATAAAATTTGAATTTGTTAATCGAATTAGTTATAAATAATTTCAAAACTGTGTGCCGGCAACTTAACCTTTAATGTCTGCCCCTTCATGGAGAAAGTTTGTTTTTTCAGATTTTTCAGGTTTTGGGACGGATTGTTGAGCGGTAAATTTACGCTTACTTCCCTCGTTTTATTGCTGTTGTTGATCAGAATAACCGCAAAATCATCAAAATACTTTCTCAAGTATACTAAAACATCTTTTTCAGCCAAAAGGAAATTCAGATTCCCATACAAAAGACTCATTTTGCTTTTGCGCAGCTTTGCTGTCAGTCCTACATCATCAGCCAGCGCTTGCTCCATAGTGTTCCATTGATCAAAATACATCATCCGCCGGTTGTCCGGGTCGTTGCCACCGGTCAGCCCGATCTCATCCCCGTAATAAACAACCGGGATACCGGGAATGGTCATGTTGATGGCATGTATGAGTCCAACTTTTTTAAAGCCGGTTTCATTTCGCAACTGAATGCTCCTGCTCCAGCCGGCATATTTCGAGTCTTCCTCCGGTTTGACCTCTCCGGTGGCCAGCGCCATGATCCGTGTTCTGTCCTGATTGCCGCTCATATTGCCCATGATGTGATTGGTACCGTAGTATTCCTGACTTTGTTGCAATCTTCTGACCACATTTTCAAAACCGATCTGTTCCTGGGTTACAGCCGTGGAAATGGCATCATAAACATTGAAATCGAATTGACCGTCAAGCATTCCCGAACCGATATAGCTGGAGATCAATTCAGGCGTTCCGTAAGTTTCACCCAGTTGAAGGTAAGATTTACCCGTTTCCTTTTCGTAAGCTTTCACTTTTTTAGTCAGTGTACGCCAGAAAATCTCTGGTATATGTTTGGTAGCATCATGCCGGAAACCATCAAAATCATAGTTTTTCAACCAGAACATAGCGCTGTCCGACAACATTTCGGTGATCTCCGGTTTTTCCAGGTTGAGCGTCGGCAAAAACACATCAAACCAGGTAGTGAGCCGGTGTTCATCCCATTTTTCCGTATTCAGGGTCCCGTCAGGTAGGTACAGATCGGTGGTCCAGCCCTTGTCTTTATTGGCTACATAGACCGGGTGTGTTTCATGGACATGGTGTGCCACAAAATCGAGTACTACATTCATATTTTTGGAATGTGCTAGGTCGATCAGTTCCTTCAGTTTCAGGCTATCGCCAAAATGCGGATTTACTTTGGTGAAAGAAGTGGGCCAATAGCCGTGGTAAGCCGAGAATTTGCTACGAATACCTTTTACATCATACAGGCCGTAAGCTTTTTCCGGATTGGTGACAATAGGGGAGAGCCAGATGTTGTTGATCCCCATTTTTTCAAAGTATCCGTCCTTTATTTTTTGGATCACCCCATCCAGGTCGCCGCCCAGATAATTGGCTTTAGGATGGATCTCCGGATCATTGATCTTTTTATCATTAGCAGTATTTCCGTTATGGAAGCGGTCGACAAAAACAAAATACATGATATTGGCAGCCTTGTCCTGACGTGTGAGTTTGGCTGGATCCATCAGCGGTTTTCTTTTTTCCAAAGGTATTTTGACGTAAGTTGTGCCGGCCAGTTCGTTGTAAGCCCAGGCACGGATGAAGGAACGATCGTGTTTTTCAGCATATTCAGGTATGGTCACGGAAAAGGACGTACCTTTTTTAACCGCATCGATCCTGTAATTATTCCACAATACTATCAGATCATTGGCTTGTTTTGCTTCGAATATCAATTCGTTGCCTTCATACCTGGCTACTTCAAGGGAAGGGATACGGTCTCCCGGAACACCGGGAACTTCCAGCAGGGAGTTGAATTTGCCCATGCCGTTGTCGATCTTTTTGGGATTGCCGGGATCCTGAGCTTCTTTTCCGTCCAGCAGCAACAGGTAACCATATTGTCCCGGAACGACATAAAAATCCGTTTTATACACACCATTTTCGAATTGCAGGGCGGTAGCAGAAGGATTCCATGCATTCATATCGCCCTTGATCTGCACAGTCTTATAGGTCTTTTTACCCGGGTTAAATGAGAAGGGAACTTTCTTTTTCCTGGTCTTGTATAAGGGAATATCCCATTTGGTTTTGCCGCTGAAAAAACTCAGGACGCTGACAGGAGCCAATGTTCCGTCTTCAGTAAGCGTTAGCGTCCTTTTATCTTTGTTCTGGTCAATTTTCAGGCCTGCGGCCCCGGTGATGGAATCGAAATCGACCGGATCATCGAAATAATCATCCAGGTAAACCATCGTTTCGGTTTCATGCATCAGTACCGGACTTGCCAGGCCTGCAATGGAATCATCAGTGGTAAAAAGCGCCTTAGATTTCCTGCAGGACTGATTGCCAAGGGTGAGGAAGGCTGTTATTAAAACCAAGCTGTAAATATGTGTTTTCATCAGGTCAGAATTTTAATTTTTTGAACCAGAATTCAGGATTTTCAGCATTTCCCGAATCGTGATCCTGTAATCGCATAACCGGCCTCAAAAATAAGCAATTATTAGCTTATACCATTTCCAAATGGTAAATAATCGTATTTGTTTAGTTCAATAGTCTTTTAGCCTTTAGTCTATTAGCGAATGATTTGTTACCGGGCTTGAAAACTCTGATCCCGTGACAAATTTGGTGTTTTTTGCTCAATGTACACCCTCAATTCCAGGAGATTAACAGGCTAACACACTGATCAGCTGATCAACTGAATAACTACAAATAATCACGATAATGGTATAACCCTGACTGAAATGAAATTAACTGAAATTCATGCCTTGAGTTTTCATTTCACGTCAGCGTTAGTGTAAAATAAACACCTTGTTTTGAAGCAAATGATTTTTCGGTCTGAACCATTTAATTCTTCAGATAATTGTTGCTGGAGATCCATGTTTTCAATGATTAACCCAACGTAAGTAATCATCAGATTTTCAATCTTTTTTTTGGCAATTCAATCAGATTCTGCGCTGATCTGCGAGATCTGCGGGACACAAAAGCAGGATTGATATTTGGACCGGATTTTCAAATTTTCAATTATTTCATCCTCAAATGCTCCTTGATGAGAAATTGTTCCAAAATATAGTCTGATTTACAAATTTCAGGGTGAAAACAAACCGCTACTTAAATAACTTTCTGCTTTCTGCTCAGAGAGTATTGCCATCTGATAATATCAGGCAGTGTATGGCAAATAAGTGCCCGCCATATTTAGGAAGATCTTTATTTCCATTATTTATCAGGGAGAATATTGACATTGAAAGTTGGAAAGCACCAGATTTTTCCGATAAAACCTTGAACAAACCTCCATTACAGGCTGATGCTGTTACATTAGTTTTAACTTTTAATCATTGATCACAGGAGTCACCAATTTTACGAGTTTGTCCAAAGATTCCTGCCAACCTAAATAACATAATTCCAAGGGGATCATTTCAGGAATACCTTCCTGCGTAATCCTGATCTCTGTTCCGCACGAAACTTCCCTGAACAAAACCGTGGTGATCATTTCGCCCGGTAAATCCGGATCATCAAATGAATCTGAATAGCGGATTTTCTCCAACTCCTTTATTTCTAAATAATTACCGCCGAAAGAATGGCTGTTTTGAGTTGTGAAATTATGGAAAGACATCTTAAACCGACCTCCCTGCCTGAAATCCATTTGGTGAACTTCGCATATAAAACCATAAGGCGGATTCCAGAATGCAACCGCCAAAGGATTAGAAAATGCCCTGAATACTTTCTCAACAGGAGCGCTGATCACTCTGTGTAAATCAACCTGATTTGTATTCATTTTATTAAGTTTTAGATGGTTTCTGAAATTTGTTTTATTACCTGAATGGCTAACGGGAAGGTTTTATTCATATAATCCCTGAAATCTTCCAGGATATCTACCTTCACTATAAGGCTTGTTCCTGTCACTTCCTGTCGCAGCTTATAACTTTCCAAAGCATTTTCCCAGGATTTGGATGGATCGGTCACTGCCTGTTCAACAAATTCCTTCACTTCGCCTAAATGTCTGAAAACGACCATTTTGTTGATCTCCATTTTTTCAATCACACTGAACATGCCGTCACCTATGGGTGAGATAAAATAAATCCTGCTGCCTTGTGCAAAATCATCTGTTTTATACTGACTTCCGGGATAAAACACGCTGGCCCATTTTTTGTAATTTTCACTATCCCAAAGTGATTGCCAGACTTTTTCAGCGTTTGCATTGATCCGGATGTTAAATTCCAGTGTTTCCATCTTTTTTATTTTTAGTTTTGATAAAGATCATGGCAATTGCCGTGGTTAAGATTCCCATGAAAAGCATTCCTATTGCGCCCTGTTTGGCGTAATTTGCATAATTAAAGTTCGCTTCAGCTTCTGCAATGGTATTGAAATAGCCCAGTTCAACCGATCGCCTGATCACATTCGGGAAGTATTCTGGAGTGATGATATAGCTTGTGATCCATTGAGTCAACGGGCTGAACAATGCAATGAGAACGGACAATAGGATGCCAGACATCAATCCTTGTACATAGGTCATTTGTCCATTGTAAAAAAGTCTCTTTTTGGCCTTTAATGCCTGCACCAGTACATAAATGGCTGGAATGTAAAACAAATTGGTCAGATACAGATGATAGTCAATGTATTTGCCATGAAGACCCGAAAGCTTTTCCAAAAGCATCCATAGCAACCCCAAAACAGAGAAAATGACTGCCCATTTGATTTCAATGCTAATTTTTTTCAACATGATTATTTATTTGACTTAAAGCTGTGTTCAAAAGAGATTCAACACCGATCAATCAGCTAAAAGAACCAAAACAGCAGTATATTGCGTTTTGTTTAAATATTTTGTTTATGCCGGTTATTTTGCCGCTAAATTTAAATGAAGCTGGTATTATATGGTGGTGGTATGAAAAGTTGCCGATTGCGGGTGATTTCCTGTCAAGTTACACAAAAGATGAAGCGGGCTACAACCCTTGAATAACCTGCTGAACCGGCAAATTTTTATACCGCGTGTTGGCGTTTCGTTGTTTATTCTAATCATTTTCTTCATAGTAATAGGAATAGTCAATCCCTTTCATAAACATTTCTCGATCATTGATTTTTGAAGTAAGTGCATTTTCTAAAAGATTTTTCAAAACATTACTTTTTGTTGGACTTTGCATCATTGCGTTCATGTAATCTCGCTTGCTTATTTTACTCCAATCTACGCATTTCTTGAGTCGTTTTTTTAGGATCATATCCAACCATATTCGGGTGCTTCTTCCATTACCTTCCATAAAAGGGTGGGCAATGTTCATTTCAACATATTTATTTACGATTTCGTCAAATGTATTTTCAGGCAATGCTTCTCTTTGTTTTAATGTGTCGCCTAAAAAGCGTGATACAGCAAATTGAAAACCTCCTTTTGAAATATTCTTTTGTCTGATTTGTCCCGCAAAATCATAAAGTCCTCCAAACAAATACGCATGAATTTGTTGTAACCCTTTGGCTGTCCCAACTTCAATGCTTTCAACAAATGAACTTTCAAATAAAGCATACGCTTTTGTTTTACTTTTTCCGTCTATACTCTCATCACTATATGTAAACCATTCAATAAATCGATTGGCTTTTTTTCCGGGGAATTCTTTACCCAATGCAATAATGCCGTTGTAATCTAACATATCAGCAAAACGTCTTTTTCCGTCTGGAGCAAGAAATTTCAACTGGGTAGTGGCACTAACCACTTTGCTGTTTTCTTTCTTTAACTTTGCTTTAAGGTATTTCCAATAATTGCGGGTTTTTGTATAGTCGTCTTGGTCGGTAAGCAATGCAACAATATCCAACACCGAAAACCACCACCTGGCATTTTCTTCATCCCATATAGCTCGTACTTCTCGGTCGTCAAAGAAACGAATGGATATTTTCGTGTTACTCATTTTAAATTTCTACTATTCTGATATTATTTTTTCAAAATTATGATAATTTTTGTCTTGAAATAAAAGACTGCGGTCTATTTTTACAATTCTGACTAACGTCAAATTTGTATTGGTTTAATATGCTCAATTTCATTAATTTACAAAAATATCCAAATTTCAATGGCTCCTTCGCTAGCTTAAGAATTTAACTGAACTTCTCAGTGTGTCGAATGAATGCCAACGGTTACAAGTAGGTTTAGTGCCGCTTTTGCACTGATTTATACGAATAGCTGGAAAATTTCTGCGGCAATGAACCTACTTGTTGTTGAACTAAATCCCGCTTCAG
>DDTL01000144.1:1911-15123 GCA_002344345.1 Saprospiraceae bacterium UBA2365 | reverse complement strand
ATGCTGCATTTACCAATAATAAGCATTAAAAAAATAAACTTGTTTTAAAATATATGTCGTAAGAATACATTTTTATGGCAAACTGTTGTCTTGAAATTCAAATAAATGCTTTCAGTCTTGAATTTATTTAAAAGAATCTTTTAATGCCTGACCGGTTGTTACATTTTTTCAAATGCATTACTCGTCGGGATATTATATACAATTATGGATTTAATTCGTTAATGAGTTGGCTTGTCGGTGATGGCCATATTTTAAAAACAAAAATCATACATATGAAAAAGCACTTTTTACTTTGCTCATTTTTAATAATTATTTTTAGTTTTTCAGCTTCTGCACAATCAAAAAAGGTAAAAATGACAATCAATGACCGCTTTTGGTATGGATTGAGTCTTGGGAATATTGGCATAGGTACCAATTATGCAACGTTAGGGCTTGCTCCGATGGGAGGATTCAAAATCACTGAGGATTGGGCAATCGGAGCAACCTATAAATTAAATTACAGTTACTACTGGTTTGGTGGCACATCAGACAACCTACACGTTTTGGATCATGGCCCCGGGGTATTGACCAAATATAAATTTTTTGGCAGGAAGTATTTTGCTCAGCTTGAATACGATTACATCAGCATGGGAGCCAATGGATTTTATAATACCAGGGAATGGTATCCTTTCGCTTATATCGGAGGTGGTTTGAGCAGCGGTGACGGAACCTCCTGGACTTCGGAATGGGTTGTTTTGTACAATGTGCATCCAACATCATCAAATACGTTTTTTCCATTGAGTTTTGGTTATGCGTTTCTTTATAAGTTCTGATCATCAATAACGGTTGTGTATTTTAATGACCGAATTCCAATTTATTGAAAAAAGTCAGAGCAAAACATCAACGAGAGAGAATGCTCAATCAAGTCAAGTTATCATGGTAAACTCTAAACTCGAAGCGCCAGTACCAAAGAGGAAATTGATTTGAGAACAGATACGGTCAGGCAAGGATCAGCGATGTTGGATTCTGAGAATAAATACCGTAAAACCATTGTAATAAATGATTTTTACTCATTATTATACTTAATCATTTTTTTTAATACCTTTGCCTTTCGTTTTTTATTTCGAATAATATCCATATTTATTAAACAAACTGAAGAGCATTTTAGAGTATAATTAAAACGTGTAACATGAAAAATATCTTTTTTTTATTGCTTTTATTGGCAGCGTTTGTTTCATGCAAAAACGAGCCTAAAAATGAAGAAAATGCAGAGGGAACTGAAAAAGTTGATACAACTGATGTCAATGCAGGTCTCAATATAAGTCCGGTTGAACTTCCTGACCCTTGTACGATCATAAGCCCTGAAGATCTGGGGAAATTGTTTGGTATCGATCCAAAATCTGTGAATTCCAACAAATCTGACATGAAAGGAAGCCAGGGATTCGCTGAGTCTTGTTTCATTACTTGGGATCAGAAAGGTGAGGAAATGGGCCTGTTTATCCAGTTTCAAAAAAATCCCTTACATGGTGAATTGGAAAATTATGCATCCAGTTTTATCAATGCATTGGTTGAAAATGGTGAAATGGGTTATCCTGATAATAAGCCGAATAAATATACCAGACTTTCAGGGGTTGGACTGGACGCAGCCTATAGTGTTAATATGGGTAAGTTTGTGACCAGAAAAGATGATGAAGTGGTAGTGGTCATGTTTGTGAGAAATGATGCTCAGAAAAAGAATATTGCCAACATCGGGAAAAGTGTAGGTGGCCTGATTTTATCCAGAATGTAGGTTTTTTGTTCATAGATCTTCACTTTCCTGCAGCAGAATTGTTGGTTTTTGCATAAAGTTTTGTGGATAGGATCCACTGTTGATATATGATGTTTTGATGATTGGCAGTTTTTATCTACAGTGAATGATAGGCGGATAGGAGAAACGCTGATATCAATTTTGGCTCGGGTTTTATTGAAAAACAGCCATTTCGAGAGGTGGAGTCCAGCTTAAGTCGTACAATTCGTCATTCAGATTTTAATTCAAATTTGGAAAATTAGCCCGTTAAAATTAGCCCGGAAAAAATGAGAAAATGGATTGTGTCGTCACTCATATTGTTTGCTGTTCATTTGTCGGGACAGGAGATTGAATTGCCATTGCTTGTGAAACTGAGGCAAAATGTTGATATCAGTCGATTTCAAAATGAGTTGGGTTTTCCTGCAGCCAGGACTATTTCGACAATTAAATGTATTTCACAGGAATCATCTGTTTATTCTATTAAGGTAGCGGATGAATCAAAACTATCCTTGCTGGAGCATTTACAACGTCTTCAGGATGTGATCTGGGCTGTTGAAGATGTACCATTGGAATTTCGTGCGATTCCCGATGACAGCTATATCAACCAGCAATGGCATCTGGACAAGATCAGCGCTTTCAGCAGCTGGGATATTTCAACCGGCGGATTGACACCATCCGGTGATACCATCGTGATCGCTGTGATCGATGATGGCTTTATGCCCAATCACGAAGACCTTAAAGCCAATGTATGGAAAAACTATGCTGAAATTTCCGGAGACGGCAAAGACAATGATAACAACGGCTATGTGGATGATTTTGCCGGGCTGAATGTTGCCACAGGCGCAGACAACCATCCATTACGATCACACGGAACTGCCACTTCTGGTCTGGTCGGCGCCTCAGGCAACAATGGAAAAGGGGTCAGCGGCATCAATTGGAATGTTAAACTTTTATTGATCAGCGAAGCCAATTCTGCCAGCAATGTCATCGTTGCGTATGAATATGTTCTGGCGCTCAGGAAATTGTATAACGAAACCAATGGAGCCAAAGGTGCATTTGTTGTGGCAACCAACCTGTCTGCAGGGATAGATGATGCATTTCCGGATGATAATCCGATTTTTCAGGAATGGTGTACCTTGTATGATAAACTGGGTGAAGCAGGGGTGATCAATATCAATGCCGTGCCCAACAGACACGTGGATATTGATATTGTCGGAGATATGCCCAGCACCTGTAGTTCTCCTTTCCTGATCAAAGTCACCATGACTCAAAAGGATGATCTAAAAGATGAACAGGGTGGATACGGAAAAGTGCATGTTAACCTGGCTGCTCCAGGGAGCGAAATCTATTCAACAACGACCAATCATCAATACAATTCATTTACCGGAACTTCCAATGCGGCACCTCAAGTGGCCGGTACCGTTGGTCTGCTCTATGGAGCTCCATGTGAAAATTTTGCCCGGTTATATAAAAACGAACCCGCTGCTGCAGCTACAGCCATCCGCTCAATGATACTCGAAGGCGTAGATAAAATCGCTGGTTTGGGAGCCTATACTTCTTCCGGAGGACGATTGAACGTTTTGGGCGCCATTACCAGATTGAGAGATTTTTGTGAGGGATCTTCCGGAGATTTGAGCATACAAAACATTTTTCCCAACCCCGCAAGTCAACGTTTAAGTATTGAATATGAATCAGATAATTATGAGCTTCATCATTTTGCCATCCTCAATGCCTTGGGACAAAATCTCATTGCTTATGACTTTAATCCACCTTTTTTCGGAGAAAAAAAGCTCGAACTTGACCTAAGTAAATATGGGTTTCCAACTGGAATTTATTTTGTTAGCATCAGGAGCGGTTCCAATATTTCTACAAAAAAAGTTTTGCTTTATTGATACGGTCAAGAACCTGTGTTTTTGGGGGCTTACCCCCAAAAAAGGCGCTTTCCGGGAAGTCAGGACAGCAATTTAAGTTAACCGCCATTGTTTAGCTCAAAAGTCTTTTAGTCTTAAGTCTATCAGCTAATGATGTATTCCAAGGTTTAAAACCGCTGATTCCAGAATAAATATGGTGTCTTTTGTTCAATGTTTTCACTCAGGACCAAGAGACTAAAAGGCAATCAGACATAGTATCTAACCACCTGAATAACTGCGTATAAACAACATCTGGAACGAACAACACATTGGTTAGTTATGGTTTCAAAGCGCCTAAACACAATATTGTCATTCCGGGCATGACCCGGAATCCCGGGCATTGAAGGATTCCTTATAAAGAGAAATGAATGAATGAGTCCGCCATGACAGGTCGCTGGTGTACGGGATGGCGGATCAGGTCCGCCATGACAGATCGGTGTACGCCATGATAGAATGGGTGTCCGTCATTTCAGATTGGTTGTACGTATTAGCATGTCAGTTGTATACATTGGTGACCATTTTGAATGGTAGAAAAAGGATGTAACACTGTTCTACCAAATCTTGTTTAACTACATCTGAAAGGAACAATATGTTGGTTAGTTATGGTTTCTAAGCGTCTAAACACAATATTGTCATTCCGGGCATGACCCGGAATCCCGGGCATTGAAGGATTCCTTATAAAGAGAAATGAATGAATGAGTCCGCCATGACAGGTCGCTGGTGTACGGGATGGCGGATCAGATCCCCCATGACAGATCGGTGTACGTTATGATAGAATGGGTGTCCGTCATTTCAGATTGGTTGTACGTATTAGCATGTCAGTTGTATACATTGGTGACCATTTTGAATGGTAGAAAAAGGATGTAACACTGTTCTGCCAAATCTTGTTAAACTACATCTGAAAGGAACAATTTGTTGGTTAGTTATGGTTTCTAAGCGCCTATTTCAGCAGGTTCTTATACATCTGTACCGTATTGTGGAACCCGAAATACAACGCATCACTAACCAATGCCTGACCAATCGATACTTCAGCCAATGCTGGAATATTTTGGTGAAAATATCTCAGGTTGTCAAGATTGAGATCATGACCGGCATTGATCCCAAGACCATATTCATTCGCTTTAATGGCAGTGGCGATAAAGGGTGCGATCGCCGCTTCCCTCTCAGCTTCGTAGGATTCAGCATAAGGACCTGTATACAATTCAATTCGATCCGTTCCGGTATTTTTGGCAGAAAGGATCAATTCAGGTTCAGCATTCAGAAAGATGGAAACTCTGATGCCATGGGCATGAAGTTTTTTCACCACATCCTGCAGAAAATCCATATTTTTTTGCGTATCCCAGCCGGTGCTGGATGTCAACGCTTCGGGTGGATCTGGTACCAGGGTACATTGATCCGGTTTATATTTGCAAACCATATCAAGAAATGCCGGGGATGGATATCCTTCAATATTGAATTCCGTGGTGACCAGATCACGCAATACCGGTATGTCAGAGAATCTTACATGCCGTTCATCCGGGCGCGGATGCACCGTGATGCCATCAGCGCCAAATGCCTCGAGATCTCTCGCAACCTGATACAAGTCCGGCGTATTTCCTCCCCGGGCATTACGGATCAATGCCACTTTGTTGATATTTACACTCAATCTGGTCATAAGTGAATAATTAGAAGATGAGTTCGGATTATTGTCCTATTTTTGTGTTTTAAATCTTATGCAAAGGTAATATATCCTGTTAGCTTAAGGTTGGTAAACCATAGAATTTATTAAATGAATTACCTTATATACGATGTGAGCGGTCACAGAGCAGTGACCAACTGGAAAGCGCCTTTTACAGATACTTTCAACTGGCCCAGAATATTGCATATTTCATGGATATTGCTGGACGAGAACCTTAAACCAATAGCTGATTACAATGCTTATGCGGAGCAGCCGGAGTTGCGGGTAGGGGAGGAAATGCTTGAGAGCGTTCATTTGGAACCGGAAGAATATGAGGCGAATAAAACAGATGTCAAACTGATCATGCAACGTTTTGCTGAAGATATTGAGAAAGCAGATTATGTTTTTTCTTTCAACCAGGAGTACAATGAAAACATTGCCGGAGCAGAATTTTTAAGAACCGGGGTGAAGCATACGCTGTTCAAAAAGGAGAACTTTTGTTTAATGAGGGAAAGCACCTATTACTGTGCCCTGCCCGGGAAAGGTGGTAAATTGAAGTGGCCTTCGCTGAGCGAATTACATGCTGTCCTGTTTCAACAAAAATATACCCCATCCGGTAATGCAAGAGCAGATGTCATTGCCGCCGCCCGTTGTTTTATCAAATTAAAGAAACTTGGAGAATTGGAGGATTTGTTTGAAGGATGAGAAAGGGGACAGGAATTTGATAATTTGGAAATTTGGAAATGAAGTTTACTTCGACTAAAAGCTTACAGACTTTTTCAAAAAAAAAAACGATTCTGAAATAAACTTTGAGTTTGCTCCGAAAAGTCCAATTTGTTGATTTTCAAACGTTTTTTGCCCCAACATACTGATATCAAAGATCAGCACAAGACTAAAGGGAAACAATTGAAAATCAATAAATTAAAAGTCCCCTTTTAAAGGGATTTAGGGGGCAAAGACTTTTCGGAGCAGACTCAACTTTCCAAAATCGTTTTTTAATCCACCTTCGCTTACAACTGGTCGTTATTTTTTGATCGATTTATAATCCTCATTCAATCCGACTAAAATCTGTGAGGTAATATCCAGTTTTTTGGTTCCGTACAGCACCGGATTCGTAATATCTGAATAGCTCAGAATAAAATCCCAACCGTTCTCTTCAGCCACTTTCGCCAGATAAGCGTCGATCCTTTCCCGTATCTTTTTATTGGTGTTTTCCTGGCTTTTCAACAATTCCTGCTCTTTGGTTTCTTTGTATTTATGGTAATTTTCCTGCATTTTGAGGATGTCCATTTCTTTGTTCTGCAATTCGACCTCAGCCGCTTTTAATTCATTGCCTGTCAAAGTCTGGGCTTTGGACTGCAATTCCTGAAAACGAACCTGTAAGGCTTTTTGAGCATCAATTATTTTTTTCTCTCTGCCCGCCATCTCTTTTTCCAATGAAGATAGTTTTGCTTTTATTCGGTCATTTTCATCCACAAAATACTGGTATTTTTCCTGCAGTGAATCCAGATTGACATAGACGATTTTCTGACCTTCAGGAACTCCTTCTATTTCGTAGACTTTTTTAATGGGTTTGTCAGAGTCTATTTCCAAAGCTGCGGTATCTTTTTCAGAAATATTGGTTGAATCTGCTTTGTCAGCACCATCTTTTCCATCTGCGGATTTTTTGTTATTACAGGCTGCTGCAACGAGCAACATCATAGCTAACACGATAATTTTTTTCACTGGTAAATGTATTTGTTTAATAATTTTCGCAAAAATAGGCATTTATTCTAGAAATCTTAACTATCAAACCACATGTTTGACTTCTATAAAAACAAATGTCTGATAAAATCCTGAGCTTTAAAATACTTTGATCTAAAACCATATATTTATCAAAGCCAAAACGAAATTCAACGACTTACATTGTTCATTAAACCGTTCATCGTATCTGTTTAACATAAGAATAACTTTTAAAAGCCATTCAACTGAATGGTGATGGTTGGTATCAACAGTAAAAAGCCTAAAATGATCAGTATAAGCATCAATGGCCAGATCCATTTGACCCATTTGTCAAAAGGGATTTTGGCAACACCCAGGACACCCATCAATACACCTGACGTAGGTGTGATCATATTGGTGAAGCCGTCACCCAATTGGTAAGCCATGACTGCAGCTTGTCTGGAAAGATCGATCAGATCTGAAAACTGGGACATGATCGGCATAGTCAATGCAGCTTTGGCAGAACCGGACGGAAGTACCAGATTGATCATTGTCTGAATGATGTACATGACTGATAGTGAACCATATTTTCCCATTCCACTCATCGCAGTTGAGGCTCCGTGAAGCAGCGTGTCAATCACCTGCCCTTTCTGAAGGATGATGATGATGCCGCCAGCCAATCCCACGATCAAGCCTGCAGACAGAATATCTCTTACACCATCGAGAAAATGATTGGTCATTTCGTTTAATTTGAAATCAAAAGCCAGCCCTGAAGCAATACCCATCACAAAAAAGAGCGTGGCTATTTCCATGATATACCACTCATATCCCATCACTCCGACGATCAGATATAATATGGTGAACATCAGTAAATTGATGATGAAAAAATGTATGGACTTTCTAAGCAACAAGATGCTGGAGATAAAAAACAGGCCTGCCAATATGGGTAGGAGCGGTGCAGTAAAACCGGATAATCCGATGGTCATGGTCGTTTGGGGATTTTGCCAGGCAAAAATCACCAGAACGATTTGAAGCACGGCAAAAACGAACCATCCTGAAGTCGGCGTATGATATTCCGGAATGGTTTCGCCGGATGCCGTGATCTTGCGCCAATACTCATCGAGTTGGAACATACCGGATTTTTCAGGATCTTTCTTGATTTTTCTGGCGTACCACAATACATAGGAGATCCCGGTTATATTGATGATCAACCAACTGAATAAACGATATTCAATCCCCGAGAATAATGGAAGATCGGAAAGTCCCTGTGCTATGCCAATGGTAAATGGATTCAAAATGGCGCCGGCAAATCCTAAACCTGCTCCCACAAAGCACATAGAAAGTCCAATAATGGAATCATAACCCATTTTTATGGACAATGGAACAAATATTATGGTGAAAGCGATGGTTTCTTCCGACATTCCGAAAACAGCGCCAAAGACACTGAACAACAACATGATCAACACAATGATGATGTTGTCTATGCCCAAAAACCGGAGCGCCTTGAACCTTTCCAGTTTTTTCGTTCGTCTGAGAAATGAATAAATGCCTATATCAATTGCTTTGGTTTGATTCATGATCCAGAACGCTCCACCTATGAGCAAAATAAATACGATGATGTCTGCCTTGTCCACAAAACCGTCGAAAATAGCTGAGAATATCTGCCAGGTTTGAGGTGTGTTTTCCACATAATGGAAACTTCCGTTGATCACGACATTTCTTTCGATGCCATGCACAGTTTGGGTTTCATAATCGTAGGCACCACCGGGAACGATCCATGTAAGCATACCTGCCAGGATCACAATGGAAAAAACGATGACATAAGTATGCGGAACTTTAAGTTTGAATGCCATATATCAATTATTTAAATGTATTAAATGAGCGTCTGCTCCGAAAAGTCATTGCCCCCTGAAAATCCTACTGAGTGGAGGCTTTTAATTTGTTGGTTTTCAATTGTTTCCCTTTAGTCTTGTGCTTATCTTTGACGTCAGTGGATTGGTGTTAAAAACGATTGAAAATCAACAAATTGGACTTTTCGAAGCAGACTCAATTTTGGATCAAATCGTTATGAATGAACGTAAAAGTACTAAAGAGTTTGGTTTATAGAACTGTTTTGCTCCAAATATTATGTGAATTTGGGATTTATCCGGAATTAAAGGTTAGAATGAGTAAATGCTGAATGCATTAATTGAGTCCGGAATGGAGTATTCAGAGTCTTGAAAAAAATTGAATGCGTGTATTTTATGGCAGAAATTAAAAGAAATTTGATTTTGAATTAAAGCCGCACTGAATATTTACCCCGTAGGATGGAAATCCAAAGGGGTCGAAGCCCGTAGCGAAACGGCTCAGGGTTCTTAAATCATTTTCCACTGTGATTCTTGCTCGTCCAGGCAAGGATTTGTAAAAACATTGAGCAAAGCGGGATAGAGTTGATGTATTTATAGTAGTTTCTGTTTACACCAAAAAGTCCAATTCATTGGTTTTCAATCGTTTTTCGCACTTACTTACTGACTTCCCCGATCGTCGCAAGACTGAATGCAAACATTTTAAAACCAACAAATTAAAGTACATTTTCAGCGAGTTTTGGGAAGTAAGAAATTTTCGTACCAGAATCACGTTTTGTCAGCCTGTATGATTCAAGTCCTCAATATTAAAAGCAAAATGATGAATTGGCTATAGTAAAACGAAATACTAATACAGATCAAATGATTTTTTTAGAATTTTTTCACTGCCAATCACTCGGTGTACATTTCCAGGAATGAGATTTTGATAGTTGGTAATTGGCTGAAATGAATAAAAATATTATTGAAAAGACCCACCATCCGGTCAACCGAACAGTGGGTCAAAACATTAAAACTGAACTTTCAGCGTCAGTATAAAATTACGGCCGGGTGCAGTCAGGCCTGAACTATATGGCCGGTATCTCTGATCGGTAATGTTTTCTATTCCGGAGATCACAGTCATGTTTTGATGAAATTGATAACTCGCCTTAAAATTGAGTGTATACCATGCCGGAGAATAAGGATTACCATCCTCATCTTTTGCATAGATGACAGGTTTTCCCTGTTCCTCTGGATTTAGCTCGTCGAAACTGACTTCGTCTGAATAAACTGCATAACACTGCAAGGATAATTTATCCTTTTCATAAGTCAGTTTAGTCAACCCAAAAGCGGGTGCAGCATGCCTTGAAGGGCTCAAAGTTCCATCATCCATTTCCTCGCGTCCCAACTGATAATTATACCTCGATGACAAACCAAAACCTGCCGGCAGTCTGACTTCAACACCTGCATTGAATCCGTAAACAGTCCCATATGCAGCATTTTGTATGGCATAAACCTTACTCAATGTGCCATCATATAATATGCTGTCCCGTCCATTGACCTGAAAGGGACGACGCACCATGGCATGATCAAGATAAGTATAGAAACCATTTACATCCAGCTTCAGAACATCTCCAAAAACTTTGGAAATGCCCGCTTCAACATTGTAAGCATATTCGGCTCTCAGTGATGTATTGGGTACAATCACTTCTCCGCTCACAAAATCAAAGATCTTCCCGATGTCATCCACATTGGGCGCCCTGAAGCCGGTGCTGGCATTCAGACTGATCTTCCAGCTTTTATCCGGGCTGAAAACTGCACCAAAACTACCGGTCAGGGCTGCATTCCGTATGGAGGATTCGGTGAAATCAAACGGGAAAAACTCCAGATGCCTGGTAAAATCTGACTGTATATCAAAAGCATTGTATCTTAAACCTGACTGTATCAATACTTTTCTTGAAAGTACAAACTGATAGTTGAGATATGCAGCATAACTGCTCCAGTCAGATTGAGGATATCTGTCAGGAACGGAGATAGCTGAACCATCTCTGATATCTACAGCTGAACCTGTTGAGGTTACAGTGTTGAGAACGTATTCAGCGCCATAGAAAAACTGGTGTTTTCCTGATAGTTTTTCAAAATCCAGATTGGCAGAATATGCCTGAACTTCTTCCAGGTTGGTTCGCAACCGATGGTGATTGAATTTTCTGTCAATTCTGCTTTCTTCAAAGTATTGGTGAGCAAGCCTGAGTGCCATGGAATCGTATAGCTTTGTCCTCTGATCGGATCGGACCGAAAAATGATTCATCATCCATTTTTGTGGGCCGTAATTCCATATTGCGGAAGCAGGAAGACCATTACTCTGTTTTTCGATCAATCTGTCATAACGAGCATAGTCTGTTGTCTCGGAATAATGGAAAGCGAACTCAAGATCTAATGCTTTTCCAGGTTTAAACCTGATTTTTTGCATCAGGTTGATCTGATCATAACCACTTGGACGCTGGATTTCAGGATCAGGATTTTCTACCATTTGATCCCCGTTGTTCATGCGTTGAACATAAAAATGTTTCAGATATTCATCCGGGCCGAAAGAACCCATTTTCAGATCCTGGTATGATGCATAAGTCAAGCTTGTTACTGAAGCCCAATTTTTCCAACCGATATTCAGGTCAAAATGTCCTGTCAACTCATCATTAGCTGATGCATAACGGCTGATCGCTTTACCTGTTATCAATGGTTTTTCGCCCAAAGAGAACTGAGGAGACAATGTCTGAAAACTCATGACACCCCCAATCGCATCACTCCCATATATGATTGACCCCGGGCCAAAAAAGACTTCGGTTTTTTCAATTGCAAATGGGTCTAATGACATCACATTCTGCAGATTACCGGCTCTGAAAATCGCCGAGTTCATCCTGACACCATCGATCGTGTACAATAAACGGTTGGTAGCAAAACCCCGTATCATCGGACTGCCACCGCCCTGCTGGCTTTTCTGGATAAATACCTCGCCTGAGGAAGCTAACAGATCTGCTGCAGTCTGCGGATTTTGAAGCGCAACCATTTTTGGAGAAATGGAGCTTATCTTTGAAGGTGTTTTTCCGGAGCTCAATCCCCATCGTGTGGCTGATACCACTATTTCATCCATTTGAAAGGCTATGGGACTCAGCAAAATCTCAAAATTCATTTTTTCAACGTCGCTGAAATTTAAATTGATCGTTTTATAACCAAGCCTTTGTATGTCAATGCCTTCCAATCCGTGGAACTCAGCCAGATCTGCCTGACCTCTGGCATTCGTCCATACTGAAACCGCATTTTCATGTTGACTCAGGGTAGTCATTTCCAATGGCTCCATGGTCTGAACATCCCTGACAGTAACTGTCTGGCCTATGCTCATCGAACCCAATAAAATGAAAGTGTAAAAGATTATCACTCTTTTCATTACAATAATATTTTTTGAACCAGGTTAAGATCTTTCTTTTACAATGTACAAAAAGGATCAAACCTGGTTGTTTGAAATTAAACAGAATTCTTCATCCAGCTGTACACCAATTAAAGTACAGCTTGCATAGTATGTAGTCTTTTCATTGCGATTCAGGTGGTGGTTTGGGTGGCGGATTTGGGCATACCGAATACAGGGTGATGGTGTAATTATTTGATGTGTTTAAAAATTCATTTGCAAGACTGCTTATTATAAGTTGTGGGGGAAAGTAAAGATTTTTATAGAAATTCAACAATTTGTTTTCTCTGTCTTTTTTAAGAGGATTATGGCTGAAAACCTGCCTGACCAGATTTTTGAGTTGTTTGTTGAGTTTGGTTTCCTCATGATCCCACCAGCACCAGTAATAGCTGGAGTCAGTGGTTTTTTTGGAGTATACGATGTCGTACATCTCGCCTTTATAGGAAAATTCGCGGGCATGTTCCCAATGAAGTTGTGTCAGTTGTTCGTTTTTTGACAATTTGAGCAGAACGAGTTCATCCTTGTCTATGTCGGCGATCATTTTCCATTTAACAGCTCTTTTGACCTGTTTTTTCTGATAATGCAAAAGCATATAACTTGCCGGAAAGGGCGCAACAAAGCTGAGAAACAGCGTTATGCTTAAAATTTTTGCGATCAAAAGATATATTTATCAGGCTAAAGTAATGTTTATATTCATGGTATACAACAGCTGTCAAAAATGTTTTAAAGTTGTGTTGAAAGGTAAATGGTTCAAATTTACCTTCCTGGATCCATGCCGCGCTATGTAGCAAACTTTTATTCTGTATTGCATTTTTTTGTGATGATATGGAACAGGTGGGGGGATTCCGGGTCAGGCCCGGAATGACGGCTGCGAGAAGAGGAAAGCGACTTCATTTTTT
>DDTL01000144.1:0-1773 GCA_002344345.1 Saprospiraceae bacterium UBA2365 | reverse complement strand
AGAGGAAAGCGACTTCATTTTTTAGATCATAAAATGATGATGTCTTCTTCACCATTGTTTGTTTCTTTCAGTTCTTGCAGATCTACGCAGTGGATTATTATGCGTCAACAAATGAATCTGCGAAAATCAGCGGGATCTGCGGGAAAAACCTATTTTACTTTTAAAAAAAATACATCTTTGTTTCAAGGCAGATAAGCGAAATTATTCTGGCTCTGGTTGTTAATATTCTAATGTGCCGGATATCTTATTTTGATTGTAATGAAAATGGTTCTTAAAACTTTATAAACTTTTTACATTCTACTGTATTCTATCTATACTCGGTCATGGCGGACCTGATCCGNNGATCCGTGCTGCGCAGCATCCGCGTCAACTACGTTGCTATTGAATTTTCTGGTTCAAAATAGTGGTTACACGGAGGACCGTGGAGTTTAGCTCAATTGTCCAGTGAGCAAACTCATGTATTTGTATTTTAGTTGATTTGTGGATGGACAAAAGCATTTGGTTGGAAAAATAATTGTGAAGGGTACGCAGATGAGGCGATCTCCTGACATGGATTTTGGCGGATTTATTTTTTTTTAGCCTAATAAAAATACAAAATCTAAAAAATTATTCCTTGATCAATATGCCTGAATTCATACTAAACTGACCATTTAGATGGAAAAAGTATGATCCTGCCTTCAAAAAGGATAAATCGAAACTTTCATTGTTCTGAATGGGCCTTATCAGCACTTTTTTCGCGGAAAGGTCAAATAATTCAAAAGTGCCTGAAATAAACTGATCCTGTAGGTTTAAGGTTACCCGGTTTTGGACAGGATTGGGAAAGAACATAAGCTGCATGTCCTGTGGCGCATGGATTTGCGTAATTTGGATTGGAGAATAATAGTAGTAACCTTTATGCATATTTCTCCATTTTCCCGGGTTTTTACCCCCGATACTTTCAAAAGTATTTACCACTTTATGATGAAAATACCTTGGTAGAAAAGAATACGGTAAAACCATTTTTAAAAAAGTTATGCTTTTATCATAGGTATAGTCCTTTCGGGAAGTACCATAATACTCGGACAGTTCATCATCATATTTATAAATTAATTCGTAAGCCAATTCATCAGGACCATCAAAAATATACATGATCATGGTACCGGCTTCCCAGTTGAGTTTGTCAGGATTCCAGTCAAAACTTTTGTCGATAGATAGATTCCCATAATTATCATACAGATATTCGTATTTGACCTCAGGGATCCAATTCACACTCATGCTATCTTTTTTAGAATAAATTGAAGATATCAGCAGCTCTGAATCATCGTAATTCAACTGGTTCTGATATAATAATAGCCAGCTTTCTGAAGAATCATCCCATTCATAAAACATTTCCGCAAGTAGTTTTTTATGATCATCATATTCATTTTCCATCATTTTCGAAGGCACCCATTTTTCAGAAACAGGATCAAATATGTCTATGACAATGCTTTGAATCATATCCGGATCAATGTAATTGATGGATGTTTTGGTGAAAGGATTCATTTGCCCATTTCCATCAAAAATTTCATACTCTGTAATTTTTGTCAAACCGGAATTTTCATCATAATTGAATGTAATGCTGGAATCGGGTTCCCAATCTTTTATTTTTTTTGAAAAAACCAAATTCGTTTTGTCAATTAAAAGATCGTTTTCTGAATACTGATAATGTGTTTGCTTTTCGGGTTCCTCCTCCAATCCAAGGAGTTCCTGGATAAAATGTTTGGTTGCTGTCTATTCAACCCCCTAAATGCTTGG
>DDTL01000034.1:5000-19765 GCA_002344345.1 Saprospiraceae bacterium UBA2365 | reverse complement strand
GAAATGTAATTCATTGTAATTCAGCGCTATAATATTTTTTAAGCACAAAAACGAAGTATAAAATGTTCTTCGTTTTCGAAGAATATGGCTTCGTTAATAAAGAGAAAATGAATGTTGATGGCTTTGGATGATAATAGAAAGGTAAAAGGACCCTACGCTATCTGGAGTTGTCAATTCAGTTATTTAATCCATAATAGGATTATTTTGAGTTTTCAGGTTCAAGGGAAATGTCAGGATATTACTTTTTTTGGCACATAAAAATTGAAACCGTGTCTTTTTTGGCAGAATTTTAAAGAAATCTGATCCTAGAAATAAAGCCAATAGAATATTGAGTCTGCTCCGAAAAGTCCAATTTGTTGATTTTCATTCGTTTTTTGCCACGACCTACTGGCGTCAAAGATCAGCACAAGATGAAAGGGAAACAATTGAAAATCAACAAATTAAAAGTCCCCTTTTAGGCGTGTACTGACTGTAAACGTCAGTTCCTGTGCTGACTGTAAACCTCAGTAGGGATTTAGGGGGCAAAGACTTTTCGGAGTAGACTCAATATTTGCTCCGAAGGATGCATATCCAACGGGGCAGGCAAGGATGAACGAATTATATTAAAGATGTATTGGACTTTTAAATTAAAAATCTTTGATCAGAGCTTGCCTGTATAAGCTTGCCCGTATGAACTTGCCCGTATGGGGCCTGTCCGTATGAGCTTGCCCGTATGAGCTTGCCCGTATGGGCCTTCCCGTAGGGACCTGCCCGTATGGGGTTCTAAATCATTTTCCTCTTTGGTTCTGGCGTATCCAGGTTAGGTAGAACAGTGTTACATCCCTTTTTCTACAATTCATAATGTTAACCAAAGTATACATCTGACATGCTAATGCATACGATCAATCTGATTTGACGGAACCCATTTATCATGGCGTACACCAATCTGTCATGGCGGGCCTGATCCGCCATCCCGTACACCAGCGACCTGTCATGGATGACTCATTCATTCATCACTCCTCATAAGGAATTCTTCAATTCCCGGGATTCCGGGTCAAGCCCGGAATGACAATATCGTGTTTTGGGCGCTTAGGAGCCATAACTAACCAACATTTTGTTCATTTCAGCTGTTGGATATTCTACTTTTTTTTGTTCAAACATCCCGCAAAGCGGCTTTTTTTGGGGTAAACCCTCAAATAGGCACATAAAAATTGAATTCGTTTATTTTTTAGCAGAACTTAAATAAATCTGATCTTAGAAATAAAGCCATGCGGGATATTTTCCCCGTAGGAGTTTTTAAATCATTATCCTCTTTAGTCCCGGCTCGTCCAGGTTAGTCAAGATTGGATAAATGATCCGGCTTTATGAGGGCATATTCTACAAAAGTTTTTATTTCTGAGAAATGATAATCTCATTCCGTTTGTTTAAATTGTTTATTGTATTTCTTAATTGGATTTTTAGTGCATTCTTAACCATTTTTTAAAATAAAACCCTTTAATAAATTATACAATTGAAATTATTTCTATCTTGCTTTATCTTAACTAAAATTTTAATTATGAAAAAAACAACTTTTACTTATTTGCTGCTTTTTATTGCAGCTAACTTTATGTTTGCCGGTGGTATTGTCACCAATACCAACCAGAGTGCGAGTTGGATCAGAAGCATGGCAAGAGATGCTTCAGTGGATGTAGATGCTGTGTTTTATAATCCGGCCGGATTAACCAGGATGCAGGACGGTTTCTATTTTCAAATCAATTCTCAGACAGTCAACCAAACAAGGACGATCACCAGTACTTTTCCTACGATTAACACGGATACTTACACTGGTTCTACCAATGTTCCATTCCTGCCAACAGGTTTTATTGCCTATAAGAAAAATAAGCTGGCTGTTTCTGCAGGTTTTACAGTGATCGGCGGTGGCGGTGGTGCTGTATTTGAAAAAGGTTTGCCAGAGTTTGAGTATCAAATGTCAGGATTGCCTGCAGCTTTAGCAGGCCTGGCTCCTGTAGGCCAGCAAGCTGGTGTAGATCTTTCAGTCACCGGATATGATGCCAAAGTTAACTTTGAAGGCACTTCTGCATATTATGGTATCCAGGCAGGTGTTTCCTATCAGATCAATGACATGATTTCAGTTGGTATTGGAGGCAGGTATATTATGGCAAATAATTCATATGCAGGAGCCATTAAAGATATTTCTGTTGTTACTCCTTCCGGAAATATGAGAGCAGATGCTTTTATGACCACTAAAGCGATTCCAACTATCAATGGAGTAAAAACTCAGCTTCAAGGTAATATCAATCAATTGACCCCTGTATCTCAGGCAATTGGGGCACTGGTTGCTGGTGGTGCAGGAGGTTTTACACTTGCTCAATTGCAGCAGGCAGGTTTAATTACAGCTGAACAAGCTACTCAACTTACTGGTGTATTGATACTCCTGGGCCAAAATCCACAAACAACTACTGTCCAACAATTTGGAAATGTTGTGAATGCAACGCTGACAACTTTAAATACTAATGTGGCAACCTTGACAGGTACTGCTTCAGCTTTACAGGCACAGGCTGCTCAATTAGGTGATAAAGAAGTCGATGTTACACAAAGCGGTAGTGGTTTTACCCCGATTGTCAGTGTGGACCTTGAGTTTATGGAAGGCAAATTGGGCATTGGCTTGAAATACGAACACAAAACCAATATGAAGGTGACTACCAAGGTGACTAAAGATGATGTTGGGTTGTATACTGACGGAGAAGAAGTAACAGCCAATATTCCTGCAATGTTGTCCGTTGGTCTAAGGGTGAAACCCATTGAAAAATTGAGGATCCAGGCCGGTTATCATTATTATCTTGACAATGGCGCGAGCTATGGAAGAAAAGATGATGCAGGCAACTTCGTCAACAATGGTGAATCTGTGCTGATCGGCGGTACAACGACAACCTATCTTGCAGGAAATTCCTATGAAGCTGCAGTAGGTCTTGAGTTTGATGTAATCAAAATGCTGACCCTCAGCGGAGGATTTTTGATGACCGCGTCCAATCCAAATGCAGTTTTCCAAAGCGCTTTGAGCCATACTTTGAAAACAAAAACCTTTGGATTTGGAGCAAGGGTGAATCTGACTTCAAGAATAGGTATTGATCTGGCTTATTCCCTGACAGATTATGATGTTTATACCAAAGATTTTGGTACAGGAACTGGCGCTTATCAAGAAAGCTATGACAGAACAGCGAATGTTTTTGCTGCAGGACTTACTTTAAAATTGTAATCAAAAAAACGAATAAAAATGGTTGCTCATCTCAACAGGTGAGCAGCCATTTCTTTAAAAAACAGGGATGAATTATAGGATAATCAGCAAGCTGATCCTGAGTGGGATTTTATTGGGTGTTATTGCAAGTGGTTTGTCGGGACAAGTAGTGGTCAAACCTTCTATCAAGAGCAAAACGCATCCATCGCTTCATATTGACAGTATCTATGTGGGTGAAGAAACAGTTGTTTTTCTGCATATAATAAATGAAAATACAGAGGGAACGGCCTGGTTCTGTGCAGATAAAAATATTTATCTGGTTGATGTTCAAACCAATAAGAAATACCCTTTAAGAAAGCAGATTGGTATTCCGGTTTGTCCCGAAACACATTCATTTAAAAAGATCGGTGAAATTCTCTTATTCAGATTATATTTTCCTGCTCTTGGCTCCAATGTGGAAGAAATAGATATCATTGAAGGGTGTAGTGATCATTGTTTTAGCCTGAAAGGCATTGTGCTGGACCAAAAGCTCAATGAGGAGATCCGAATGTTTGAAAAAGGCGTGGAACTATTCACTGCGGGCAAATATCAGGATGCACTGATTATTTTTAAGGAACTGGCGGAAAACTCCGGTTTCAAATCTACCAGTCATTTTGCTTACGCCACCTACATCCTGCCTGTGATCTACCACCAACTGAAAGAGGAAGATAAAGCGAAAGAAACCTACCAAAAACTGATTCATTCCACGATCAGGGAGAAAGCATATTTCTTGCAGAAAATACATGAGATCCCTTTTTTTAATGAATTGAGGTATCAATAGCCAAGTAAAAATATCATTAAAGTAAATTTCGAAGAGAAAGGAATCGCCTCGAAAATTTCTATTTCCAAATGAGTTTATACATTGAAGTTGTTTAAAAATGTACCTTAATGCTTGCAAACAAATCATTGAAAGCCCTGACGAATGCTGACGATGCTTTGCATATCAGCACTTATCACGCAAGCTTTTACTGACGAAGCATGCTTGTCAGCATTTTCAATCAGCATTTTCAACCAAATGCTTCAGCTTTTTTTTGATTCCGTACATTCCGGTACGCAATGCTGACGAAGCAAGCTTGTCAGCATCTGCGATACTGACGAGGCAGAGCCTATCAGCATCTGCGATACTGACGAAAATAGCTTGTCAGCATTTGTGATACTGACGAAGCAAGCTTGTCAGCATCTGCGATTCAAAAAATAGCTTCGCCTTGACTTTTGCTGACTCACCACTTCGTGTTCCTTCCCTTGAATATCCTCCGGATATTCACCTTTCAGGATCGGTCAGTCATTTTCAGCAATCAACATATTTCTTAAACAACTTCATTGTCCTTTATTTAGGATAGTTCAGAAGTTTTTGCATCTTTACATTTTATCACCAGTACCATATAAAAATGAACCAGTACATACACCATCCACACGACAAATTTTTCAAGGCCATGATGGCAGAAAGGGAGCTTGCTATCGGCTTTTTGCAGTTTTTCCTGCCGGAAGAGATCAGTCGGATGATTGATTTCGATAGGATTGAAGCATATAAAGACAGTTTTGTTACGGAAGAATTGAAGGAAATATTTTCTGACGCTGTATTCCGGTGTCCGGTTTTGGAAAGTGATACTTCTTCCCTGTTTTTAAGCGTTTTGATCGAACATAAGAGTTATCCTGATAAAATGGTAGCAGTTCAGTTGCTTTCCTATCTATCTAACGCTTATCAAACGCAGTTGAAGAGCGGAGAACCATTGTATGTTGTGATCCCGATGATCTTTTACCAGGGCGTTGAGCATTGGGAATACAGTTCGTTGAGGCAATTGGTGCCAGGGTTAAAGGAAGAATTCAGAAGGTACATACCTGATTTTGAAACACTTTTTGTGGATTTGGCAAGGATGAGTGAAGACGCTTTGGAAGGTATCAAATTGATGTTATTGAGGGCAGCCGTGCAACTTCAGCGGTATAGCGGAAGGCCAGATCTGTTGATGGAACACATTCGGAAGATACTGGAACGAATTGATTTTGAGCGGGATATTCCATGGAACTTTTCCATACAATTATTTGTTTATTTTTTTGAAATATCAGAAATTAGCGTTCAAGAATTGACTACATTGTTAGAAGATTTACCGTTACAGACAAAATCAAAGATCATGACCACATACGAACAGATAGAAAAGAAGGGATTTGAAAAAGGTATTGAGAAGGGAGTTGAATCTGAAAAGATGCGATTGATCATCCAGGGGTACAAAAAAGGGTATTCGATTGAAGTACTTTCTGATATTTCGGGATTAAGCCTGGAGATGGTGCAGAAAATAATTCAGGAGCATCAAAATCAATAGATTTCATTTAGCGCATTTGGCATTAATGAGGTTTTATTGACAATCAGGTAGTCAATGAAAATTTTAGAAACTGTTTTCACCAAAAAACCAGGAAACCAAAGAAACACAAAAGCGCTTTAGCCCTATTGCCTTATCACATTAGATGGTATAATTCGTTATATTTGAGATATTTCTTAAATAATAATTAGTGCTATGAAGAAACTCCTGTTTATTTCTACCTTGCTTTGGTTCAGTCAAATCCTTTGTTCACAGAATAAGCAGGACTATATATGGATGTTCGGTTATGACGAGCCTTATGACAACAGTATTGATGGATATATATTGAATTTTAACAATAAGCCGATTGAGCCAAAAAAATATCCGGTTGGAACAAGAATGGATTCAAATAATGCTTCCATTTGTGACAAAGAGGGGAATTTATTGTTTTACACCAACGGATGCCATGTGATGGACAGAAATGGAGCTGTAATGGAAAACGGGGATAGCCTGAACTACGATGAGTGGATAGAGGTTCTCTGGTTTGATGATTGTACCTATGGTTACCCGGGGCACCAGGATATCATGATCCTCAATGATCCGGGGGATGAGAACGAATATTATATCATTCACAAACCCAGAAAATTCAATGGATATAATACGAAAGACTCATTGCCACTTTACTATTCAAAAGTCGATTTAAACTATAATGGAGGAAAAGGAAAGCTTACCTCTAAAAACATTCCGTTTTTCAGGGGAAAGAATACTATGGTAGCCTATCTGACGGCTATCAATCATGCCAATGGTAAAGACTGGTGGGTAGTGCAACCCCTGACAAATGATTCGGTTTTTACAGTATTTTTGATTAATGAGGAGGGTATTCAAAAGTTGCCAGATCAGAGCACGGGTATCTATTTTAACAGAGCAAAATCATCAGCAACCGGTACAGCAAAATTCAGTCCTGACGGGGAAAAGTATACTATTTATAATTATTATGATGGCCTTCATATTTATGATTTTGACAGATCCACAGGAACATTCTGTAATCATAAATATATTGAGATCTTTGAAAATCCAAATCAAGAAGAAAGCCGATTTAGCTCAGTAGAGTGGTCACCCAACAGTCGTTTCATTTATACAGCTTCCAGTAAAGAACTTCATCAGATAGACTTATGGGAGGAAGATATTCAAAGCAATGGCATCCGGCTCATCGACACCTATAATGGCACAGTTGACCCATTTCGCACCACCTTTTTTTTGATGGCACAGGGACCGGATTGTCGCATCTATATGTGTTCTACCAGCAGCACTAATACCTATCATGTGATCAATCATCCCGATAGTCTGGGAAAAGCATGTGATTTTGTACAAAACGGAATAAGACTTCCTCTAAGTTCTTACTTTGGCTCCATGCCCAATTTTCCTCGTTTCCGTGTGGATGATACGGAAAAGTGTGACCCTACGATCGTTTCAGTCTTTGGTCAGCCTGTGTTTTATCGTCGTGATCTCGAAATCTTTCCAAACCCGTCATCCGGCTTGATCACCGTACAAAAACCGGAAGATGACTCAGGCAGGATCATGGTGCTGGATATGCAGGGTACACTGCTGGAAACACAGCCTGTGTTCCGGGAAGATGATAACACAACGATGGATCTTTCTCACCTTCCACCAGGAACCTACCTTATAGAATACTATCCTGATCATCAGAAAGACAGGATCTTTTATTCGGCTAAGGTGGTGTTGGCGCATTAAAATTGGTTAAATGATCATGATTTAATTTTTTAAAGGATATTATACTGTCTATTTTGAATGCATTCATCCATTTAATATATTTGGGTAAAAATTAGGATCAATGAGACATTTCATATTTTGGGTAGTGTTTTTGCTTTGTTCACCTTTTTTAAGCAGCCAAACCGAATTATACATCCCGGTCAATATTCAAAAAGCTTATCAAAAAGGCTCAAGAGACCATTCCGGCGAGCCGGGTAAAAATTACTGGCAGAACAAAGCCAGCTACAGGATACAGGTAAAACTTGAACCGGATCTTTCGAAAGTGACTGGTTCACAGATCATTGTATATCAGAACAACAGCCCGGATACGATCAGGGAATTGGTCATTACGGTATTATCCGATATACAAAATAAAGCAAATGCCCGGGATTGGAACGTCCCGCTGAGTATTCTCAACGACGGTGTGCAGATAACCAGTTTAGGGATCAACGGAATGGATTACGATCCTGGAAAACAAGCCGTTACAAGGATCGGAACCAATGCAGTCGTTCAGTTGAAAGAACCTTTGTTACCTGGCAGAACTTTGAATATTGAGATGGAATGGAACGTAATGTATCCTCCGGGACTGACCATCAGAAACGGAAATTACGGGGACAGCACATTTTTTATCGCCTATTTTTATCCCAAAGTTGCCGTTTATGATGATCTCGATGGCTGGGATCGGAGAAACTATTCGGGTATGGCAGAATTTTTTGGTGAATTCAGTGATTATGAAGTGTTTGTGACCGTACCTCAGAAATTCAAGGTGTGGGCAACCGGAGAATTGCAGAATGCGCAGGAAGTACTCTCCCGTAAATACTTCAAAAAATGGCAGGAAGCTCAGCAATCCATGGAGGTCTATTCCATGATTGATTCCACCAATTATCTGGACAATGATATCACTGCAAAGAAGGCATGGAATACCTGGCATTTCAAGGCGAGTATGGTGCCTGATTTTGCCTTCGGTACAAGCGATAAGTTCCTTTGGGATGTGGTCAATGTGGTGGTGGATCCCGAAACCGGCCGGAAAGTCAATTTCAATGCTGCTTACCGTAAAGACTCAAAAGATTATTACGGAATGGCCGAATTGGGCAAAAAAATGATGCACGATCTTTCAACCAGAGTGCCGGGTGTTCCGTATCCTTTTCCGGTCATGACGATTTTCAATGGCAATGCAGGCATGGAATTTCCCATGATGTGCAACAATGCGAGTGAAAAAGAATGGGGAGGAACGGTGGTCCTGGCCTATCATGAGGCGTCACATACCTATTTTCCTTTTTATGTAGGCACCAATGAGCGTAAATATGCCTGGATGGATGAAGGCATGGCAAATTTGTTTCCTATGTTCTATATGGAGGATCATGTTCCCGGGGCACCCTATTTGAGTTCAAGAAAAACGCGGTATTACAGCCTTGCGGGACAGGAAATTGAAACAAATATGATGACACTGACTGACCACCTTCGTTTGTGGGCTCCCTACCGGCAGGCCAGTTATAATAAATCGTTTTATGCCAACTATTTCCTGTATGATTATTTGGGAACAGATGTTTTCCTTAAATCTCTCAGATCTTATATTAAATCCTGGGCATATAAACACCCGATGCCCTATGATTTTTTCAACTCATTCAGCACGTATTCAGGCCAAAACCTGGACTGGTTCTGGCACAACTGGTATTTTGAGAAAAATCATGCTGATCTGGCTTTGGGAAGTTTTGAAAATGGTGAAATAGAGGTCATTAACAAAGGGCGTTTATTTTTGCCGGTAGTATTGAATGTTTATTACCGGGATGGGTCTGAAAAGGTGATCCGGAATGATTTATCTGAATGGAATGGCAGAAACTATAAGTTAAAGTTCAAACTGGATCAAGCTGATCTGATCAATAAGATCATTTTGGGCAATGAGATCATTCCGGATGTGGATGAATCGAATAATGTAATGCAATTCAATTAATGTATAAAACCTAATCAACATTGGTATTAGCTAAATTATTACTTACATCTTAGCGGTTTGTAATTCAAGTACCTTTTCATAAAGAAATTCAGGTGCATAATCAGCCCCATTTGGCCATTCCAATGTCCATGGGTTCAAACAGAATTCTTTAAAAAAGTCCATATTTTTTAATGGTTGGAAAATTTTACCGTTAAGCAAGGTTTTAAAGTCAACAATGCCTTCCATTCCATCATTGATTTTTAAATAGATAGAATACGCACGAATATACTTTGCTTCTGTAACCCAAATTGCATTCATAAAGTAACTTTAAAGTTAAAAAACCATTTTAATGGTTCAATTTTGTCAGGAATATCTCCCATCTGACATTTGGCCCAATTTGCCATTAATTCATCCCTATGTACATCCATCCACTCAAACACCAATTCCAAAGCTCATTTTGGCATAAATCCTTTGACGATTTCTTCATCAATACTTATAACAACTTTGTATTCACCATAGTTCGCATGGAAATGTGGTGCATTATGGTCATTATAAAACATCATAATAACGATACCAAAGAATCTTGAAATTAAGGCATTTTTTCAGGTAAAGATATTTATTTATATCAATCAGGAGGTGTTTGAAGATAAAAAAAAAGAGGCTAATCCAGCCTCTTTTTTAATGATTTATTTTTTCTTCCACTCCTCAAACCGTTCCAGGCCGCATTCAAGGAAAGCCTTATACTCTTCCACATCCGGTGTATAAGCGACCGGTTTGTTGAGCACTTTGCCATCCGGTGCAACCAGCACATAATGTGGTTGTGCGTTTGTATTGAAGTGAATGGCCTGAAAATCAGCCCATTTATTGCCCACAGTACGCATTTTTTTACCGCTAAAAGTAGAAGTATATTCTTTTTCAAGAGCTTTTCGATCATCCACATACAAGGAGATCAAAACGAATTTATCTGTGATCAGACTATTGACCTCAGGTTTGCTCCACACATTATCCTCCATTCTGCGACAGTTGACGCAACCATAACCGGTGAAATCAAGTAGAATTGGTTTGTTTTGATCTTTAGCATAGGCCAGCCCTTCATCATAATCATGAAAACAATTGATATTCAATGGACAATGTTTAGGTAAAATATAGCTATGTCCTGCAGGTGGAGCAAGACCAGAGAGTAAATTTGGTGTAATAAATGTGTTGGAAGTTTTGTTCACCATAACTCCACTGGCAATATAAAATCCGACTACCAGCATCAAAGTTCCGAGTATCCATCTGGCTTTGCTTAATTTTTGAATTGGACCATCCATTTTAAAACGAAGTTTGCCAAAGAAATACAAAGCCATTGCGAAAGCGATGATCACCCAAAGACCTACGAATAATTCGTACGGCATAAATTTCCAGTTCATAGTCAGGTCTGCAATGGACAGGAATTTCAACGCCAGTGCTATTTCTATAAAACCTAATGATACTTTTACCAGATTCATCCAGCCACCTGATTTCGGGAGTGAGTTCAACCAGCTTGGGAACATGGCAAATAAGGCAAATGGCAGTGCCAGTGCAATGGAAAATCCGAGCATACCGAACAGCGGTCCTGCAGGAATGGTGCCAAATAACCTTGGTCCATCACCAGTGGCTGTTTCAACCAACAAGGTGCCAATGATCGGTCCTGTACAGGAAAAGGAAACCAATGTGAGTGTAAAAGCCATAAAGAAAATTCCGATCAAACCACTGTTTTCTGCAAGTTTGTCAGATTTGTTGGCCCAGGAACTGGGTAATGTAATCTCAAAATAACCAAAAAATGAAATGGCAAAAACAATGAACAATACAGCAAATCCGATATTAAACCATGCATTGGTTGACAGCAGATTAAGGGCATCTGCACCAAAAACGCCTGTGATCAGTAAACCTAATACCAGATATATCACTACGATGGACAATCCATAATACATTGCATTCCTGATACCTTTGGCACGAGTGGTACTGCTTTTGGTAAAATAACTCACGGTCAATGGTATCATCGGGAATACGCAAGGCGTCAGAATCGCGATCAAGCCACCTCCGAATCCCAATAAGAAAATCCAAAACCAGCTGCTTTTCTTTTTTTCCGGAGCTGTCTTGCCATCGCAACTTGAGTTTTCATCTGTACGATCGAAAGAGTGTTTCATCACCGGATTTTGTGCATCTGAATGTGCAACTTCGGCCTGGTTACCCTGAGGGCTATAGGCTATAGGCTTAAGATTTACCAGATCAAAACCGAAATCCTGCTGTAAATTCACACATTTCGTGTCATCACATGCCATATATTCGATATACCCGTTGAGTGGTTTATTCGGGTCAATAACTTTGATTTTTTGTATGATGGTATATGGTTGCTCAGCTGTAAACTTCGATACCATGACATTATCGAACATGGGATCTTTACCCGATTTCTTTTTACCGGTTTCTGTTGCTTTGCCATCAAGTTCTATGCCTTCTGCATTATCAAAGTGGATGGCTGTGGGTAAAGGTCCGTTATCTTCGGTAAACATCGAATAAACACCCCATCCTTTTTCTATATTGGCAGTGTATTTTAATAAATACTCAGTATCGTTTAACTTTTCTACCTCCAAACTCCATATTACGGGTTTTTCCATGCCATCATTGTCATTTTCTGTAGTAGCGTCCATAGCATTGGAAATGTTTTCCATGTCAGCATCAGGATTAACATGGGAATTCTGTCCAACATTGTTTTTGTCAGGTTTTGTGTTGTCCTTCTTATTGTTTTTTGGAAAGTCAAAACTAAAGTCTTCATCTGTGGGAGGGAGGCAACGCGTATCGTCGCATGTCATAAAGGTTAAAAATCCGGTAATTGGTTTTGAAGGGTCAAGAATTTTAACTTTTTGCGTAAAAATTGCCTCATCGTGGAATTTGGCAACTTCCATTTCAAATACTTTATCGAAACCTTTTTTGAGTTTGCCTCCTTCCGTGGTTTTGCCTATGAGTTTGAAATGTGCTCCTTCATCAAATGTAAAGCTGGTTGGAATTGGACCACCTTCTCCTACAAATTGAGAATAAATGGCCCATGTTTTATCTATTTTTGCTTTAAATATAAGGTTGAATTCGGTTTCGCTCAGTTTTTCAATTTGCCAGCTCCATTTTACTGGTTTTAGAACCTGAGCCTGCAAAGAAAGCGCAAGCAAAAAAGTGCTTATTAAAATCAGTATTTTCTTCATTCGAATTAATTTATTTAAAGATTGTTCAAATTTTATTTGATTTTTGGAAAATAATTTTGTCAGACCGAAAATATTTCTGGAATTCAAAAAAACTAACAATTTTAACGATGATATTACATATTTAATTTTGATAAAGTTTTTATTTGTCCGTTCCAAATAATGCTGACCGATATTAGAATGGTAACATTTTTTCGTTAAAAAACGATGCAAAGTTAATAACTCTTGCAGTGCTATTCTGTGATTTTAAGCACACAAAATTGTCGGGTCAGAACAGAAAATGGGAAAAGATGATAAAAAATAATATAAAAAGGTGCGCTAATTCCAATGCAGGTTCATTTCTGACTTTATTCATCAGCATAGCAAGGAAAACGGACAAGGGGATATAAATAACAAATAAACTGTGGAAAAGGAATTGATCCGGACTTATCATCATACAAATAAACCCAATAGCAATCAAATAATAGAGCAATTCTACTTTTTTTTGGGATTGAATACTTTTTTTAAGTACAAAGCTTTTGTATTTAAACACAGAAAGCAGCAAGGAGAGGCCTAAAATAATTAAAATGATGATCTCATTGAGTTTATATGATTTCAAATGGTTTGTAAGATAAAAATGTTCAGGCAGCTTTTCAAAATAGTAAAAAGGCAATTCAAACCAAAAACTGGCGAATCCCCAGAAAGCAAAAGCCATGATCAATCCGGTAAACAATTGAACAAAATCTCTGAAATCTACTTTTCTTAAGATTATCAATGCGACAAATAAAACCCCTGTGAATAAAATGTGCGGAACATAAATTAAACTGGCAATACCTACAATAAATCCGGCATTAAAAATATATATACCTGCAAATGGACGATGGTAGGTTCTGTATATGTTGGCAAAACCAAAAAGCAAAATGACGGAAGAAACCAGGATTGGAGATACAAAAAAAGTGTCTTTATGGAACGAACTCATGAAAATAAGTAACATGCCCGGAATGAGGTTTATTTCGCGGGCTATGCGGTTTTTGATTACAATATTATTGAGTAAAACCGCACAAATAAAAACCAAAAAACTGGCCGTAAGTGCATTGAATAAGGAATCCGAGGGTAAAAACTGATCGATGTAATTGTATACAGGTGTTGTGTTGAGATTGGTCGCGGGAATTTCAGGTTTTTCAAAAAAAATCCAAATCCGTGTTAATACTGTATATGGCAGTAAAAGCAAAGAGAAAACAAACCAGTTTTTTCTAAATATTTGAATCAAAACAAAATCAATTTATCGTTGAAATAACCTTCCAGTAATATGTATAAGAAAAATAAAAACTATTAGAAATATTAATATTGTAAAAATATAAAAACAACTTACTTGATAACAATTAGTTACGATAAAAAAAGTCTTTTGGTCAATACAATCCAGTACTGTATTTTTGATTTAAACGACGAAAATTTGTTATATTATTGTCCTTAAAAATAACAATATTAAAATTCAGCGCGCAATATAAAACAAAGAATTAAGTTTGTAAAATTCTTAGGTGAAACAGATTGAACAGACAGCTTTTATTTATAGGTTGTTAAAAGATTTTCGTTTATTTTGCTAAATAACTTTTAATATATAGCAAAAATTTAGGTGTGGGGAAAAGGGTTATTTGAAAAGAAAATGACGAAGCATTTGATTTAAGGACGCTTTCAATCTATGTTTTGTCAATGTTTCGATGATTTTTAATTAAGTATTGATGTTGTTTTTCTGTACTTCATTCGTATGATCTTTGTTTAAATTTTAGACATGGAAAGAGAATTCAGGGTTTTTAATTCAAAACTTTTATTATTTGGGGAATATACGGTACTGGAAGGATCGTCTGCCATTGCATGTCCATTCGAGAAATTCAGCGCGAAGTTCAGGATGGGCGAAAACAACAATTTTTTAGGGCTTTATCATGATTTTCACCGGTACATGAGTGCATTGGATTTAAGAAAATGGAATACGACATTCAGAGCTGATTCATTTAAAAAAGTATGTGAAGAGGGTATGTATTTTGATCCTGAGATTCCGGTCGGATATGGCATTGGTAGTTCCGGGGCATTTACAGCAGCAGTATATGATGCGTTTATGGAACCAGTTGACCATGCAGATTTGAAAACACTGCAATCGCTTTTTGCATTGATGGAAAGTTATTTTCATGGCAAGAGTTCTGGTTTTGATCCACTTATAAGTTACATGAATCAGGCTGTATTGAATGACGGGCAAGGTAACATTAAGCTGGTTGATCTTCCAAAAGAATATTTTCATCCATATGGAATATATCTCATTGATTCCGGTA
>DDTL01000045.1 GCA_002344345.1 Saprospiraceae bacterium UBA2365 | reverse complement strand
GACTCAGTCCAACCACATATTTTGTTCCATGATATCAGTCTGTAAGCTCGAATTGCTCAAGATCAAATCCGGTAAGAATCATTTTGCTATCAAATCACACCTGTACATAAAAGCTGTCAAAGCTGCTTTTGAGGAGTTACAGTGGATGAAATTACATTTCAAACAACTGAACCTACCTTTTAAGCCCGCAGAACCACTTTTGGCTCTGCAGTAAAAATTTATTTTATTTATCAAAATATTCTGACTGCGAAAGGTCAGTTATTAAATTATTGCAAACCAACATCCAGGAATTCAAAACACTTCTTTCGATATTCGTAAATAAATCCGGACAATATGTACCAATAGTAATTTGAATTATGATTCTATCAGCCTGGTTTTCATTACATAGGTTTTTGGCTCAAGCCTGGGTTTTCTTTTCTCTATTTTGTGGACGAGCAGTTCGACTGTTTTGACTCCGATCTCCCAGGCAGGCTGTTGGATAGGTACAATCCTGGGATTCAATAAGTTGTAATGTTTGATATTGGTAAATCCCACAATTTCAATATCAAGGGGTTTTTGCATACTGTATTCACGGATTGCAGCCAAAGAATTGAGCGTAAGCCGATCACTATTGATAAAAAATGCATCAGGTTTAGAAAACTCTATGATTTCATTGATGGATGCAACGGCCTGATAAGGGTCAAAACCACAAAACTTAATAAGCTGATCATCCGCTTCAATTCCGTTATCCTTCAGGCAGGCAAAATAACCGGCTAGCCTTTCTTTGGTAATGGAAAGATTCATGGAACTGCTCAGGCATGCAATTCTTTTTTTGCCCCGGTTAATTAAATATTGGATACCCTGATAGGAACCTTCATAATTATCGACCACCACTTTATCAATTCCCTGATTTACCGGAACCCGGTCAAAAAATACCGTCGGAACTTTATCTGCTGCCAACAAATCCAGGTGATCAAAATTATCCGTGGTGCCGGACAAGGAAATGATAAAACCGTCCACCCTTCGATTCATGCCATATTCAATGCTTTGAATTTCACGGCGATAGTCTTCAAAACTCTGGAATACGAACACATTGTAGCCCATAGTATAGGCAGCTGTATCAATACCATTGATGACTTCAGAGAAAAAATAATTGGCTATTTCCGGCACTATTACACAGATGGAATGACTTTGATGGGCTTTCAATGCTTGTGCCAACGGATCGGGTGTATAATTGACCTTTTTGGCATATTTCAGGACCTTGATCTTGGTTTCTTCACTGATCTCGTGACTGTCCCGCAACGCTCTGGAAACGGTAGAAACAGAAATATTCAATGCCTTGGCGATTTCCTTTATTGTAGTTCTGATCATTACAGTGCAATTAGGAAGTTAGCTTCAAATATACAAAATGTAAACGTTTGCGTAAATAAAAATCCATATAATGTGATGATACACAAACGAATTTAACGATTTTTCCGCAAAATTCGCATTGATCTTGATTTAGGAATAAAAATCAAAGCAAAAATATGTCTGACTTATATGTTGATCTGAACGGTTCGGTTGCCTTGGTTACAGGCTGCTCAAGAGGAATTGGTAAATCGATCGCCATTGGCCTCGAATCATGTCAGTATGGATTGTTGGACAATTGCTATTTTGATTCTGGTGACGATGCCATTACGCTGAAATCAGGAAGAGATGAGGAAGGTAGAAAAAGAGGTATACCCACAGCTCATCTGATCATTAAAAACACTACGGTCATACATGGACATGGAGGTTTTGTGGTCGGCTCAGAAATGTCAGGTGGTGTGCATGATATTTTTGTCGATAACTGCACGTTTACAGGAACGGACATAGGTTTGAGGTTTAAAACCACCAGAGGCAGAGGCGGAACAGTACTCGATATCTATATTTCAAACATCCAGATGTCAAAAATAGTAGGAGAAGCCATCCTGTTCAGTATGTATTATGCAGCTAAAGATCCGATCCCACTGTCTGACGACGATGCGGCCATAATGGAATCTACAGAAGAACCATTTACCGAAGCTACACGGGTATTTCGTGATGTTTACAAGGATAAAAAATATCTGAAAGCCGCAGAAATACTTAAATATCAGCTGGATTGGCAGCCCAGGACCAAAGAAGGCGGCTATTGGCATAAACTCAGGTATCCATATCAGATGTGGCTCGACGGTTTGTATATGGGGCAACCGTTCAGGGCAGAATACTTAATTCTGACAGCTAACAACAGTGAATGGGACGATGTGGCCAATCAGTTTATCTGGATGGCAAAAGGAGCGAAAGATCAGAAAACAGGATTGATGTATCATGCTTTTGACGAAAGCCGGGTCCAGCTTTGGGCTGATAAAAATACAGGGAAATCTCCGGAGTTTTGGAGTCGTGCCATGGGCTGGTATATGATCGGTTTGGCAGATGTCCTCGAGCTTTTTCCGGCTGAACATCCAAAACGCATGGAACTGATCAAAATTTTTGAAGATCTGACCTGGGCGCTCATTAAAGTTCAGGATACAGAATCCAAAACCTGGTGGCAGGTAACAGATAAAGCACACCAAAAAGATAATTATGCTGAAAGTTCAGGTTCCAGCATGTTTGTTGCCGCCATGCTCAAAGGGGTCCGTCTTGGGTTTCTGCCTGTGTCCGTCAAACCTCATGCCATAGCTGGATATGAAGGTATTTTGAAAGAGTTTGTCAGTAAGGATGAACACGGATTTTACCACCTCAACAGAGCTGTAGCCGGTGCCGGGCTTGGTGGCAGCCCTTACAGAGACGGATCGTATGAATACTATGTAAAAGAGCCTAAAAGAGATGATGATCTGAAGGCCATCGGACCATTCATTCAGGCAGCAATTGAATATGAATATGCCATCAGGTCCGGGCCATCCAGGACCAAAAATGTAGTCCTGGACCGGTATTTTAACAACGAATACAAAGATGGCGAAAGATACCATTACACCTGGGATGATCGATATGACAGTGGTTTTTCTTGGTTAGGAGAAATATTTCGGTATCACGGAGCAAAAACCAACCACCTGGACGAAGCTCCTGCAAGGGATCATCTTAAAAAAACGGATGTTTACATCATTGTGGATCCGGATCATAAAAAAGACAACCCTCAGCCCAATCCTATCACAGATCTGCATAGCAATGTCATTGCAGAATGGGTGGCAGCTGGTGGTACACTGATCCTGATGACCAATGATACTACCAATGCAGATGTATTCAATGCCAACAAGTTATCAGCTAAATTCGGTATCCATTTCTCCATGAAAAACATCAATTTTGTGAAAAATGATCAATTTGAAGAAGGAGTGGTCTTTACCGGTGAAGCCAATGGCATCTTCACTCCGGGAAGAAAACTGTTTGTCAAGGAACTGGTCACTTTGAAATTGAAAAAAGGGGCAATGAAAATAGCTGCCAAAGGGAAAGATATCATTATGGCAGGCAGTCAATACGGCAAGGGAAAAGTTTTTGTTATTGGAGATCCCTGGCTATATAATGAATATGTGAACGGGAGAAAGCTACCTGCAGAATTTCAGAATTACCAGGCGGCTGTTGAGTTAGTCAAATGGGTTCTAAAATAAAGGTATATGAATTATCAAAAATGGATAATTACTTTAACATTGATCTTACCAACGATGATTATTTTTGGGCAAAAAAAGCAAATTACACAGCTTGAAAATAGTGTTGAAGCTTTGCGACAAGCCATGATACAACCAGATAAAAACAAACTGGATGTTATTGTGATGGAAGAACTGAGTTATGGACACTCAAATGGAAGGATTGAGGATAAAGATACATTTATCAGGAATTTATTGAATGGTAATTCCAATTTTGAAGAGATCATTTTATCCGATCAGCAGATAACTGTAAATAAAAAGACAGCCATTGTCAGGCATCAATTATTTGCCAGAACAAATGACAAAAGTAAAGGACCCGGAGAAGTGAATTTGCACATCATGACCGTCTGGGTCAAAAGAGGTGGATCATGGAAATTATTGGCAAGACAGGCAGTTAAAAAAGTATAAAGCTATGCAAAACTTGAACAAACACATATTGATCACACAATGTAGTCAGGCATCTGTTACAGGGCAGCAACTGTTGAATTTACCGGAAAGGATTTTACAATTTGGCAACGGTGTGCTATTACGGGGATTACCAGATTATTATGTGGATCAGGCCAATAAGCAAGGAGTATTTAACGGCAGGATCGTTGTAGTGAAAACCACGCCGGGAAATGTTGAAGACTTTGCAAAACAGGATTATCTGTACACCCATTATATCAAAGGCATACAGGAAGGTATGCTGATTGACACAGTTCAGATAAATGCCGCCATCAGCCGGGTTTTACCCGCAGAATCAGCCTGGTCAGAAATTCTCAATTGTGCTGAAAACCCCGGGATCAACATCGTTTTTTCCAATACTACCGAACAGGGATTGGTATATCTGGAAGAAAAAACCGGAACGGGAGTTCCCGCGTCCTTTCCCGGTAAATTAATGGAATATCTGTTTCACAGATTCAATCATTTGGGCTTTGATGAATCCTCAAAAATGTGTATCATTCCTACAGAATTGATTGAATTCAACGGTGACAAATTAAAGCAGTTCATATTCGATCTTTCCAGCTACAATCAAAAACCGGAAAAATTTACCGAATGGCTCATCAGCCATGTGCTTTTTTGCAATTCCCTGGTTGACAGAATTGTTCCGGGAAAACCGGACAGGGACAAACTTCAGCAATATGAGCTTGAACAGCAATATACTGATCAGTACCTGATAGAATCGGAACCATACAACCTTTGGGCTATTGAAGGCCCGGAAATGCTCCACCAGATACTCGGTTTTGCTCAATGTAATCCCGGCATTAAGATCACAGAAGACATTTCATTGTATAAAGAATTAAAACTGAGACTTTTAAACGCAACACACACATTTACAGCAGCCAAAGCCCTGCTCACCGGACACAAAACCGTGTTCGAAACCATGAGCGATCAGGCTTTTTTTCCATTTATTTCATCTTTGACCGAAGAGATAAAAAAGGCTATTCCAAAGGAAATTCCACAGGAATTGAAGAACCGTTTTGATGCTGATGTACTGGATCGCTTCAGGAATGCCAATATCAGGCACTACTGGTCTTCCATTATTTTTAATTATGCAGAAAAATTCAAGATCAGATGTATGCCTTTAATCAGGTATTTTTACACCAAAAATGCACATTTTGCCCCGTTTATGACGGAAGGATTGGCTGCATATTTTAAAGTGACTATGCCAGATCTGAAAGAAAACGATGTTTATTACACAATTATTCATGGAGAAAAAATCAGATTGAACGATCCATTGTCTCCTCATATATTTGATTTCAAGAATCAATTTGGGATAGAAGCTTTGATCCGTGAGCATATAGAAAATTACTTATTGGAGGAGGGCAGCGCAAAGGAAATAGAAGATCTGATAAAGGACGTGATCAGATGTTTTCATTCATTGAATTAAAAAAACCAGACATCATGGAACAGCAACAGATAGTTATTAAAGTTCATCCGGAAGACAATGTCATTGTGGCATTGCAGGATCTGAAGCCCGGAGCGCTGATCGATCCGGATGGTCAGACTGTTGTGTTGCCAGCAGCTGTTGCACAAAAACATAAATTTGTTCAGCGTGATATGTTGGCGGGTGAGGAAATCAGGATGTATGGGGTTGTGGTGGGTAAAACCAACAGAGATCTACCTGTAGGTACTGTGATCACCACTGAGAACGTGAGTCATCAAACCACAAGGATCCAGGAAAGAAACCCCCGGTTAAACTGGGTAAAACCGGATGTATCCAAATGGATGGATAAAACCTTTCTGGGTTATAAAAGAAAGGACGGCGCTGTAGGTACAGCCAATTACTGGCTGGTTTTTCCAATGGTTTTCTGCGAAAATGAACATATCGGGATCCTCAAAGAAGCCATTTCTCACGCTTTGGGTGCTTCCGGAAATTATAAATATATCAGGTATGCTGAACAACTGCTCCACAATATATCTACAGGTCAGCATGAAGATATTTTATTATCGGAAGATGACTTCATCCAGTCCGAATCTTCCAATCCATTTCCCAATGTGGACGGAGTGAGATTTCTCACACACAGCATGGGTTGTGGTGGCACCCGGGAAGATGCGGTTGCCTTATGTGGTCTGCTGGCAGGTTATCTCACCAATGGCAATGTCGCAGGAGCCACAATTCTGAGTTTAGGCTGTCAAAATGCTCAGTATGAGATCCTTCGGGAAGAAATTGCAAAAAGAAATCCGGATTTTGATAAACCCATATATTATTTTGATCAGCAAACGCTTGGCTCCAGAGACAAGCTCATCGGGGAAGCGATCAAAGCTACGTTTGAAGGATTGACAATAGCCAACCAATGCAATAGGGAAGAAGCGCCTCTCAGTAAATTGATCATTGGCCAGGAATGCGGTGGATCCGATGGTTTTTCAGGTATTTCGGCAAATCCTGCGATCGGATATGTTTCGGACATGATCATTGCGTTGGGCGGAACGGCAATTTTGTCAGAATTCCCGGAATTGTGCGGGGTGGAACAGGAACTCTGTGACCGTTGTGTGAATGATGAAATTGCCCAAAGGTTCATTCATCTGATGAACAGGTATGAGCTATCTGCGATCCAGGTTGGTTCGAGTATGGACATGAATCCTTCTCCAGGAAATATTAAGGATGGCCTGATCACAGACGCCATGAAATCAGCAGGTGCAGCGAAAAAAGGAGGCAATTCGCCTGTAACAGATGTGTTGGATTATCCTGAACCGGTCACAAAAACAGGTTTGAATCTCCTTTGCACACCGGGTAATGATGTGGAATCGACCACAGCATTGGCAGGTTCGGGAGCAAATATTATTTTGTTTTCCACAGGTTTGGGTACACCTACAGGCAATCCTGTCGTACCGGTTATCAAAGTCTCGAGCAATTCTGCTTTAGCACAAAAAATGGCAGATATCATCGATGTCGATGCAGGACCCATCATAGACGGAAAAGCTGAAATTAAAGACATAGCTGAACAATTGCTGGATCAGATCATTGAAATTGCATCAGGAAAAAAACAAACGAAAGCCATGATCAATCAACAATATGATTTTATTCCCTGGAAAAGGGGTGTATCCTTATGATCAATAAAGAAAAATACTAAAACTATTAAGATGAAAAAGCCATTTTTAGACGAAAATTTTTTGCTGTATTCTGATACAGCCGGACAGTTGTTCCACGACTATGCCAAACAAATGCCTATCATCGATTATCATAACCACCTGCCACCTGTTCAGATAGCAGAAGACCATAATTTTGAAAACATCACACAGGCCTGGCTTTACGGTGATCATTACAAATGGCGTGCAATGCGTACCCTCGGTGTGAACGAAGCATTTATTACCGGTGATAAAACGGATAAGGAAAAGTTTGACCAATGGGCAAAAACGGTGCCTTATACATTGAGAAATCCGCTCTATCACTGGACACATCTGGAGTTGCAACGATATTTTAATATCAGTCAAATCCTCGATCAGGGTACAGCAGACTATATTTATCAGGAAAGCAGCGATCTGCTCCGAAGTCCATCGCATTCTGTCAGAGGTTTGCTGGAGAAAATGAATGTAAAAGTAGTTTGTACCACGGATGACCCCACGGATAACCTTGAACATCACATCAGTTTTGCCAATGCAGATGCTGCCCTTAAAATGTATCCTTCTTTCAGACCCGATAAGTTCATATTGATCGAAAGCGATCATTTTTTGCCTTTTGTTAAAAAACTGGAAATGGTTACAGATCAGGAGATAAGCTGTTTTGCTGAACTGATGGATGCTTTGAGAAAAAGGGCTGATTATTTTGCCGGACTGGGATGCAGGGCCTCAGATCATGGTCTTGAATATCTCTCACAAACGGATTACACGGAAAAAGAAATAGACCAGATTTTTACAAACAGGATCAGTGGTAAGGAATTGAGTTTTGAACAAACAGAAAAATTCAAATCTGCGATCCTTTATGAGCTTGGGATCATGTATCACAGCCTGGGCTGGGTTCAGCAATACCATTTGGGTGCTCTCAGAAATAATAACCTGAGGGCAATGCGGGAAATGGGTCCGGATACCGGTTGGGATTCCATTGGAGACTGGTCTCAGGCAAAAACACTTTCCAAACTCACGGGCAGGCTGGATAACGAAAATAAATTACCCAAAACAATTATCTATAACCTCAATCCCGCCGACAACGAATTGTTGGCTACGATGATAGGAAATTTTAATGACGGAAGCCTGAAAGGTAAGATCCAATATGGATCCGGTTGGTGGTTTCTGGATCAGAAAGACGGCATGACCAAACAAATCAATGCTCTATCCAATATGGGATTGCTGAGTTGCTTTATTGGGATGCTGACAGACTCCAGAAGTTTTCTTTCTTTCCCGAGACATGAGTATTTCAGGCGCATTTTATGTAATATAATGGGTGATGAGATCGAACGCGGAGAAATGCCGGATGATATTCCCTGGGTGGGAAAGATCATTCAGGATATTTGCTACAACAATGTGAAAGAATACCTCAATATGTAGCATCAGTGATTAAACTTGAATTAATTTAAAAGGAAAAGAGAAGATATGTCAAAAAAAGTTGTTACACTCGGAGAGATCATGTTAAGGTTGTCAACACCGGATCATAAACGATTTGTTCAGGCAGACACATTTGATATTACCTATGGCGGTGGAGAAGCCAATGTTGCTGCAGCGCTATGCAATTATGGTTTGGAGGGTGTTTTTGTGAGCAAAGTGCCGGATAATCCCATCGGCCAGTCCGCGATCAATCATCTCCGCAGGTATGGCGTGGATACCCGATTTATTGCCAGAGGCGGCGAGAAGCTGGGAATTTATTTTCTGGAAACAGGGGTTTCTATGAGAGCCTCACAGGTAGTTTATGACCGTGCCGGAGCTTCCATAGCGGATGCAGACATCAAAGATTTTGATTTTGACAGGATATTTGAAGGAGCAGACTGGTTTCATACCACCGGAATTACACCGGCATTAAGTGACAAGGCTGCAGCACTGACAGAAGCTGCATTGAAAGCCGCCAGGGCAAAAGGCATCCCAACAAGCATCGACCTCAACTACAGAAAAAAGCTTTGGACTAAGGAAAAAGCCCGGGAGGTGATGACACATCTTTGCCAATTCGTGGACGTATGCATCGGGAATGAAGAGGATGCTGAAACGACATTAGGATTCAAGGCTCAAAAAACGGATGTGACAAAGGGAGAATTAAACCTGGAAGGATATAAGGATGTTTTTCGCCAAATGAAGGAAAAATTCCATTTTAAGTATATAGCATCCTCATTGAGAGAGAGTTACAGTGCAAGTGACAATGGTTGGAGTGCGTTGCTTTACAATGGTCAGGATTTTTACCACACCAAAAAATATCAGGTTCGGATCATTGACCGGGTTGGAAGCGGTGATTCATTTGCCAGCGGGCTCATTTATGGACTGGTTACTGGAATGCCTTTTGAGGAAGCTGCAGAATTTGGGGTTGCAGCCAGTGCATTGAAACATACCATTCCGGGAGACCTCAATCACGCAAGCCTGAGTGAAGTGAAAACTTTGATCAAAGGGGACGGAAGCGGACGGGTTCAAAGATAATAATTTAGCTTAATTTCAGTAAAACTATGAATTCAGAGATCATAATCAACGCAATTATAGAACAGGGAGTATTGCCTCTTTATTTTCATCCGGTTGAAAATGTGAGCCTTCAGGTGCTTGAAGCTGTTTATGCCGGTGGTATCAGAGCCATTGAATACACCAATAGGGGCGAAGCAGCTCATAGGAATTTTGTCGCTATGGTAGCTTTACGCGACAGGGTATACCCGGATTTAAAACTTGGTGTAGGAACCATAAAAAATATGGAACAGGCAGATTTATACCTGTCTGCAGGAGCTGACTTCCTGGTAAGTCCCGGTTTTGTACCGGAAGTAGCCGATCATTGTGTCAAAAATGATATTTTTTATGCACCAGGTTGCATGACACCAACAGAGATCATCCGGGCAGAAAATGCCGGTATCCGGTTTATCAAACTGTTTCCGGGCAATATGCTTGGGCCGGGTTTTTTAAGTGGGATCAAGGATATCTTTCCAAAATTGTTATTCATGCCCACAGGTGGTGTTGATCCGACTTTTGAAAGTATTCAATCCTGGTATATGGCAGGTGTCTGTGCTGTGGGAATGGGCAGTAAACTCATTTCAAAAAAACTAATGGAAGCTGGTGATTATCAAACGATTACTGCCGACATGAAGAAAGTGATTCAAATTATTCAAACCATAAAAAAATCTTAAATAATGATCAGGAACATAGGTAAATATCGTTGGACTATTTGCGCATTATTATTTTTTGCAACCACTGTCAACTATCTGGACAGACAAGTGTTGAGTTTGCTCAAACCTGTTCTGGAAGATGAATTTGGATGGTCCAACAGTCAATATGCTGATATAGCAGCTATTTTTCAGTTTACGTATGCCATAGCCATGTTGTTTGCAGGAAGGATCATTGACAAGTTGGGTACCAAAAAAGGTTATATGTGGGCGATCATCATCTGGTCAATTGGTGCCATGATCCACGCGTGGGCAGTACCCATTGGGGAAAGCATGCTCGCTGTATTGGGCTGGGTTGGTATCATTACGGTTCCTGTTTCTGTCCTGGGGTTTATGTTTTCCAGGTTTGTACTGGCAATTGGTGAGGCAGGCAACTTTCCTGCTGCCATCAAGGCAACTGCAGAATATTTTCCTAAAAAAGAACGCTCTTTCGCCACCGGCATTTTTAACTCAGGAGCTAATGTAGGTGCCATTTTAGCTCCGTTATCAGTGCCATGGATTGAAAGTATCTGGGGTTGGGAAGCTGCGTTCCTGGTTGTGGGCGGTATTGGTTTTCTGTGGATATTTTTCTGGTTGATCTTTTATGACAGCCCTGAAAAGCAAAAGCGGATGCGCAAAGAAGAGTTGGCTTATATCCAGGCCGGAGATGAACCTGCAGCGATCATCGACGGTAAGGCAGAGCCTGCAAAACGCATCAGTTGGACCAGATTGTTAGGATATAAACAGACATGGTCCTTCATCACAGGTAAGTTTTTAACAGATGGCGTATGGTGGTTTTTCCTGTTTTGGTTGCCGGCGTATCTTAAGGATCAATACAATATGGAAGGTACTGCTATTATGTTACCGCTTGCACTTTTATATTCATTGACCATGTTTGGAAGCATAGGCGGTGGTTGGTTTCCCATGTATTTTATCAATAAAGGATTTGAAGTTTATGCAGCCAGGATGAAAGCCATGTTGATGATCGCAGTAATACCATTGGTTGTTTTGGCGGCTCAGCCTTTAGGCGGCATTACCTATTGGATCCCTGTTTTTCTGATCGGAATAGGAGCTTCTGCTCATCAGGCATGGAGCGCCAACCTGTTCACTACGGTCTCTGATATGTTTCCCAAAGGAGCCGTTGCTTCTGTAGTGGGTATCGGAGGTATGGCTGGAGGCATTGGTGGAGTCTTGATCACCAAAGTTGCCGGCGTTTTATTTGACCATTATAAAGCACTTGGACATATAGAAACAGGCTATACCATGATGTTCGCATTTTGTGCCATCGCTTATCTTTTGGCATGGGGAATTATGAAATCATTGGTACCAATGCATAAGGAAGTCTTGATCTGAAGAACTAAGGAATTGTAAATAAATTAGATATGTAGAATTGGTAAAGTAATTCTGTTCTTTTTCAAGACGTGAATGAGGCGGATAGCCATAGCTATTCAACGATTTCACAACACAGAAAAAGGGCTAAAGAACATGCCATAATGGATTGGTTATTTTTTTACAATTCCTAAGCATCGTCAGATTCACCATGATAATAACTGGCAAAGGCTTGCAACGGATTTGAAGATATGTGATACACTAAAAGGGGTTACCGATCTTTGGCTCTTGAAAAAGAAAGAGATCAATTCAGGAATCGGTTTATTTGGTGGAAGATATTGCACTAATTTAACCTCACAACTTCCAACGGGATTCATTATATTTGTTGAAATATTAAAAGCATTCTGATTTTAGAAAAGGTAATTGGCACTTTATTATTTTTCATTGCGTTTACAATATACAAGTTGTCTTAAGATGGTACATACAGAACTGAAGAATAAAGTTAAAGAAAAGATAGACTCCATAGATCAATCCTATCTTCTTGAAGAAATTTTACAACTTATTGATTTAGAGACTAATTCAGGAGAAACATTCATCATGCCAGAGGCACACACAGAAGAACTTGAGTTAAGTCTGAAACAATTGGATGAAGGCAAAACGTTCACAAATGATTTCGTGAATAAAAGAATTGCTAAATGGCTCTTAGATTAGAATGGACTGAAAGGGCTATAATTCATTTAGAAGAATTACTGAATTATTGGGAAGACAGAAACGCTTCAAAAACATACTCATTAAAACTATATAGCTGGATTCAAACAGCTTTAAAATTGCTTTCTTACTACCCTAAATCTGGAAGAAAAACGGATAATAAAAGATTATTCAAGAAAACTGTAAAAGATTATTTTATATATTACACTTTTGATACTAATACGCTAACAATTATTGCTATAATAGACATCAGAAGAGATCCGGAATACTTGAAAAAATTTGAAAACATAAAAATCCGGCATTGATTAAACATTCTATTACGGGGTTTATCACTGATTCAGGGCAAAAACGAAATTACCATAATCAGTTCAGTACAAGAAATTATAAGAGCAAAAGAAAAACCGACACCCTTACTCCGCCGCTAATTTCACCAATTCAATCCTGAGTTTGTCCAGTTCTTTGCCTATTGCAGAAGGCAGATTTGTTCCGTAATTGAAGGTTGCTGCAAAAATAGTCTCATTGTGCGGAAAGTAATTCAGGTTGGCGCTGTATCCGATGTCACCACCACCATGACCGTATGCGATAACGGATTTGGGCAAAACATCCATATATTCACGGTGTATACCACCGATACTGGTCTGCCAGGTTTGACTGTTGCCGGATCTTAAACTTTCAAAGATCTTCTGCAGATTGGATTCGCTGATCAAAGTTTTTTTCACCAATAGAGCATCCATAAAGGTGTAAATATCTTCAACAGTAGAATATACACCGGTATATCCGTTGCCACTTCCCGGATTCATGGAGGATAGATTTTGAATGCTTCCGCCATCATTATTGAAATCAAGATACCCCTGAGCCAGAGAGGATGTCGGGAAAGATTGGGCATAATCGTAATAATAAGTGTTTTCCATTCCCAGAGGAATGAAGATCCTTTCTTCCAGCATTTGGCCATGCGGTTTTCCTGTAATTTTTTCAATGATCAATCCCTCCAGCATGGTATTGGAATTAGAATAATTCACTGCTTCTCCGGGTAAATTCGTGGCAGGTTTTCCGGCAACATAAACCAGGATCTCTTCGGAAGTCCATTGTTTCGTAAAATCGTTCACCACACCCAGGTTATACCCAAGATCCCTTGCAATGTCGTAAATGCCACTGGTGTGATTCAATAACATGGCAACGGTGATATCTGCTCCATTGGTAATTTTTTCTGCAACCTCCGGAATGTAGGTGCTGATCGGTGCATAGATATCCAGTTTACCTTCCTCTACCAATTTCCAAATGACCGTACCCATCATCATTTTGGTGATACTGCCCAGTTTGTTGATGTGGCAAGGTTGCATGGGTACGCCGGCTTCCAGATCAGCATATCCTCGGCTCCCTATCCAGAATCCTTTGGCGTCATGGATCAACACGGTCATGCCAGGAATTCCTTTAGCAATATAACTGTCCAGTAGCGCAACAATTTTTTCTGCCTTGGGATGCTGTGCGTTGACTGTAAAACGGGTATCCGGTGAACAACTTTCTGTGGTTTGGATCAGGTTTTTTCTGCATGCCACAAAGCTTAATATCAGCATACCAAGAAAGATTATTTTTTTCATAACAGCTTCTTTTTGAATAGTTTGATCAATGGTCTTAAGAATGATTAAAACGATATGGCAGCACTCAGTTGCCAACTGCTGTACACGACCATCGGGACAGTGGTTTGAACAATAATGCCCTGAATCTGCATTCGGTAACCGAATAAAAGTGATACTGGATAGCCTGCCCTGGACCATGCAGGTTTAAACCCCAATGTGGGACCAAGAGAAACCAGAAAATTATTGCGCAAGGGGAAAGATTCGTTCACATATTGTGTACCATCCCATTCAAAACCCGGCATATCTGCAAAAGAAGCCAGATAACCACCGCCAAAACCAAATGGAGCCAGGAAAAACCGGTCATTGATATGCCATTCGTATTGCAATTCGGTATACAACTGTATAGCTGTCTGAAAATGAGCATGATAAATGCCCGTCATGTTGAATTGTTGCCTTAATTGATGCCGCGCATTATTGTTGTACCGATAAGAAGCGCCGAGCAAAAATCCCGGATGAATGGCACTGAAATCAGGTAATCCGATTTTGGCAGAATACTGCCCGAATCCGACGGAAATGCGCCATTTGGGAACAGGCTGAGTTTGGGAAAAAACTCCTTTGCAAGGGAAAAAAAATGCAACGATAATAAAGATCAGTACTTTTTTGAGCATATTATTTTCTTTCTGTGAATTTCCATTAAAACCAGACAAAGCTGAATGATTCTATGGGTTAATTTTGACATGCATTGCAAAAGAAGCGAAATTAAGCCAAATCCCCAAAAAATATCAGGTGCAATCACCATATTCAATTAACCTGGATCACGATTCCTCCGAATTTTGCCTCATCAGCCCTGCATTCCAGTCCATTGATAAAGCATTGGTGACTGTCATAGATCTCATTGGTGTCTGCGTAGAATGCCAGGAATCCGCCGGATGCATCCACATTGTAAAACAGCAACTTTCTTCCGTTAATATCAGTGGCAATACTTGCACAATCCATGCATACATAGCGTGGATATCTCGCCTGAAATGCTATTTCCTCGCTACAGACCGGGCAAAACTGCGAATTTTGTAAAATATGATGATCTGGCATCAGAGCTATTTTTAAGACAATTTTTTATTGTCATCATGCTCTCCGAATTGTTTTTCCATCATTCGCCACATAAACCAGCCAAACAATAATGAATAAAACAAAATCGAAGATAAAAGAATCAACCAACTTTTTAAAGAAAGTAAAACATCTCCAAATGATCCATCCCAAATTTCTTCAAAGTAGATAACAAAGTAATTGAAACCAGCCAGAATGAGTCCGTTTATAAGACCAAAACGCACTCTTCCTTTACTTTTGGTTTTTTCCCATCGTTGTTTGCTTAGTTTTGATTCAGGCATAATTTATTATTCAAGGATGTAAATATTTATTAATTTTGAACAAAAGTGCTTTTAAAGAGTAAAGCTTGTTTCAATTTGTTATGTTATAACTACGTTTTTTTCATTTTATCTGCCAGTCACATCGCTTTTCCCAACTCGAATATAAATGATAACCACGTTTCAGAACAGGTCGGATACTTTGGATAAAAAGCATGTTATAAATCTTATTATCTTATTTTGCTTTTCAAAAGCGCTTTCGCTTCATTTGATAATATATGAACCGGAATAAAAAGCTGGATGTTAGGCATTTTGCATTGAAAAGTGTAATATGTTGAGTCAAATTTTAGCATTCTCGTATTACTCCAGACGGTTGTGTATATAAAAATATCGGAGGAATAGGTAAAACCGGATTGGTCTATTTCAAGTACAAATTTAATCTCATTAAAACTTTTAAAAACTTCATTTATCAGCTGCAAATGATACTTATATATTTTAATGATTCTTAAAGCCAATAAAAAAGTGTAGAGTAAAATAAGAAAAACAAACAGAGGTGTTTGCCATGTATCGTTCTGGTTTAGGGAAATCAAAATAGCAGGAGATAGTAAAAAAGTGAAGGCTATTAAAATTGGGTAAATACTTATTCCACGTAGAATGGATGCATAGAGTTCTCTTTTATAACTATATTTAAAAAAAATCTTTTTAAATTCTTCTTTATTTCTGGAAAATTCAATAACTATCTTATCGTTCATAAACTTATAATAAATTAAAGGAAAATGAATACCGATCATCTATAAATTTCAAATATAGAAAGACTTGTTTAATTCTTAAAAAAAATTCTAAAATGTTTATTTACAATATAAAATTCTTTTTCTGTTAAATTAATGACCGAAGTTCATGATTATGTTGGCAGCCATATCCTTCCATTTGACTAAAATCGAAAAATATACTGTTTATTAAAGCTTAATTTCATAATTTTGAATCCACAATCAGTATATTTATGGACTATATCGAAATTTCAGGATATAAATCAATTTACCAACAAAGGATTGACTTTGAGTCTGTAAATTTGTTAGTTGGGTCTAATGGGAGCGGTAAAAGTAATTTTTTATCGTTTTTTGATCTTCTAAAAAACCTGTACAACCAAAATCTACGTCAATATATTGCGCTCAACGGAAGAATAGAAAAAGTTCTATACAATGGATCAAAAGTAACTAATTTAATTTCATTTAAAATTGAGTTTGATAATGGAAAGAATGGATATCAGGTTTTATTGCAAAAGGGACTGGATAACTTTGTATTTCGAAGCGAGAAGTTATTCTATCAGCAAGATGATGGTGTTGAAATCAATAATTTTGCCGTAGAATCAACCTTGAAACATGATGATTCTTACAGAGCAAGGTATGTTATTAAATACCTGGAAGGATTTAGAAAATACCATTTTCATGATACAGGAAAGGATTCGCCTTTTGCCAAACCAAGCCATATCATTAAAGATATACACTTTCTTTACAGTAATGGGAGCAATCTGGCAGCATTTCTGTTTTTTATAAAAGTAAATCACAGGCTGGTGTATAACAGGATTGTCAAAATGATTCAATCTATTGCCCCCTTTTTTCTTGATTTTGAATTAATTATTGACCCTGATAATTATATACATCTCCTTTGGAAAGACAGATATAGTGAAAACTTGTATGGAGTGACGGATCTGTCTGACGGAACATTACGCTTTATTGCATTAGTAACCTTATTTCAACAACCGAAATTACCAGATACGATAATTATTGATGAACCTGAATTAGGATTGCATCCTGCTGCCATTTCAAAATTGGCCGGAATGATCCACTCTGCAGCGACACGGGGTTGTCAGGTTATTATTGCTACCCAGTCAACAGATCTGATCAGCTATTTTACCCCGGAGTCAATTATTACAACTGACCTGATAAACGGGCGCTCAGTATTTAAAAGACTGAATTCCAGGGATCTGGAACAATGGTTGGAAGATTATACTATTGATGATTTATGGAAACGAAATATTATAACCACAGGACAACCAAATTTTTAGGATATGAATCGTGTGATTATAATATGTGAGGGACAAACAGAGCAAGAGTTTTGCAAAAAAATCCTTTACCCTTATTTTTTGGAGAAAGGAATTTTGGTAGAAGCGCCTCGAATAAAGAAGACAATGGGAGGCATTGTTTCCTGGAATACACTCAAAAACCAAATTTTGAATCATCTCCAGTCCGACAAATCATCAGTTGTTACGACATTAATTGATTACTACGGCATCAAACCATCGCATGGATATCCAAAATGGAAAATTGCAGAACAGCAGATTGATAAAAATTTGAGGATGGAAATCCTCGAACAAGGTATGAAGGACGATATTGACGAAAATATTAATATCCGGTTCTTACCCTATTTCCAACTTCATGAATTTGAAGGGCTCCTGTTTATTGGCGTGGAGATTTTTTATGAACTTTTTTATGAACATGAAATTGTCAACAAAGAGGAACTGGAAAAAATTTTTATTCAGTTCGACAATCCTGAAATGATAAATGACAGTCCGGATACAACTCCTTCAAAGAGATTGAAAAGGATAATTTCAGGTTATAATAAAGAAGTTTATGGAAATATTATTGCGGAACAAATAGGACTGGAAAGGATTAGGAATAAGAGTCCCCGTTTTGATGCATGGATAAAAAAAATATCCTTGATAACAAAGTAAAGAAATGTTTATAAAATGAAATATAGTAAACCATAATACTTTTCATTACATATGTTTCTTAAGAGGAATTATAAAATATTTTTACAAACCACTAAATTATAGCAATTCCAATAATTAATTTGCAGATCACAACTATCAGTTTGCTTTTTTGAAATAAAAGTTTTCGATAATAAATCAACTTTTTGCCATTTATTTGTCTCATCAACATAGTTATGCTTTATATTGAATTGTAGTATATTAAAATAATAAAAAATACTTCAAATGTTCTTATTATTATCTTAACTTTGTATGGAAAGGTACCCATATTTTATGTTTTAAGAATAATTAAAAGTATGGCATCCCTATGATGAAAACAATACTAAAATTCTGGAATAACCTTGAATTACCGCCCGATTTTGTCAGGTTAATGTTTATTAACGCTCTCATCATTAGCTTGTTCAGGGTATTTGAGACATTGTATATTTTGGTTGTTTTTAATGAACAGGAGCATTTAATTCTGTCGGAATTTTTTGGTCTGATCTATGACATATTCACGATCAATGCACTCCTGATCTTTCTGATTCCCCTGTATATTTTCCTGAAAAATCGTAATGACAACTGGGTAGATACATTATTTCTTAACGGAATAGGCTTTTTTGCCCTGCTTCATGTTCCGATTCTGATCTATTTCCTGTACCAGTTGGAAGTGCTCGATTTTTTCCTGTGGAACACATCGATCGATGAATCTTTTTTTACGATGAGGAGTTCGGGCATCAGTTATTTTGCCCTACTCATCCCGGTCATGCTTATTTCTGTATTGTTGACTGTGTTGCGCATATTTTCAAAAAAAATTGATATTCATCCTTTTTTTCAGACCCGAAAATTTACCATATCTTTTTTATTGATGACGTTGGTCATTCAGTTGGTGTATGTGGTTAGTTTTAATCGTTTCAGTGCAAGCAAATCACTGCATCTTTTTGCAAAATCTGTCATTTATGTCATGACGCCCAAAGATCGGGGCGAGCATTATGAAGAGACTGATGCGGTCTCGTTTCGAAACCTGGATAAAAGTAAGTTGTATCTGACAGCTGAATATCCTTTGCTACATCTAATGGATACTACAAACCACCTGGGAACCTTTTTCAATCCATTTGAAAAGGCACCCAATATTGTAGTCCTGATAGTAGAAGGCCTGAGCGATGACTTTCTTCATACCTACAGAGGGGCTGATTTGATGCCCCAACTGAATAAAATCAAAGATCAGGGTTTATATTGGAACCGATGTTTTTCTCTCGGTGAAAGATCGTTTGCAGTGGTGCCTTCGCTGATGGGAAGTTTACCTTATGGGGAAATAGGTTTTACCATCCTTGAGCAATATCCGAGACATGTATCATTGATCCCGCTGTTAAAAGCCAACGGCTATCACACAGCTTATTTTTATGGTCAGATAGCCTGGTTTCACCAGAAAGAGCGTTTTTTTAAATTCAATCACATTGATCTCATTTTCGATAAAAGGAACTATTCTGAAAAATTTGAAAAATCGCTTGTTGGAACAGAAAAATTCTTTTGGGGTTTTCATGATAAAAATCTGTTTGCTCAATCCTTCGAAGTCATCGATACTTTCCCGCAAAAACCCTATCTGAGTATATTTTTTACAGGTTCCATGCACGCTCCATTTGTGATAAAGGATGAAAAATACTATGATGATAAATTTGAAGCCATCGTTAACAGTTTAAAATCCCGTGAAGACAGAGAATTTTTCAAAACATATAAAAAATTTTTCAAATCTATACTGTTTTTCGATGACGCCATAGGGAAATTCATCGAAGATTACAGAAAAAAACCAGGGTATGAAAACACGGTTTTCGTTCTGACAGGAGATCACGCCATGAGCGAGATTCCGGTTAAAAATTCTATTAAAAGGTTTCATGTGCCACTGATTATTTTTGGAGATAAACTGAAACAACCTGCGGAATTTAAACATTATGTCAGCCACCTGGATTTTTATGAAACACTTTTAGCCTTTCTTGGACCATATATCACTAATGTCCCGGATAAAACGGCTGCGTTAGGTTCAAATCTTTTCAATAAAGAAGAAAGGTATTTTGCTTTCATGAACAATAACAGAGAGATGATAGACTTTTATCTGGATGGTTATTTTTTAAACGGCAACCGGATATTTCAGGTCACGGATGACATGGTGTTGAAGCCTTCACAGAATAAGGAAAAAAAATTTCTTTTAAAGGAAAAACTGAATGTTTTTAAAAAGACGAATGCCTACGTAAGTTTGCAGGATAAGATTATTTCAGACAGTCTGTTTTTTGAGTCTGTAAAACACGAAAATCTCAAGACAATCAATATAAGGGAAAGCATGGAATTTTCGCAAGAAAAAAATTTTTTAGTAAATGCTTTTCCTGTACCAAAAAAAGATTTGTTTGTCGAAATAGATTTTCAAATGAATACCAGAAAGACAGATCTGGATTTAGTCATAGAAATTAAAGATGAAACAAACAGGATTTTATATAGCAACAATAGCGAGATCAAGCTCAAAAAGAATTATTTCTATGAGTATATCACAGTTCCTGCTATAAAGTATAATACTGGACCATTGACCTTCGAAGCATACTTCCATAATCCGCAAGGCCATAAAATCAAATTTAAAAAACTAAGGGTTTTTATTCATTCTGAGAAATGATATAAGGTGAATTGAAGTTTAAAGAGATCAAATACTAAAATATTGATGATCAATTAAATATAAAAAACAGCCCGGAAAATTTTCCATAGTTTTTTAAGCTTTTTTAAAGGAAAATGATCCGGGATGTAGATTTCCTTTCTGGTTAAAGGAAGGAATAAATCGTTTTATCAGAAATTTGATGCACCTTCATTGGCATCATTGTATCTTTTAGTTACTTCGTGCCAGTTGATCACATTGAAGAAAGCCTCGATGTAGTCAGGTCTTCTGTTCTGGTAATGCAGATAATACGCATGTTCCCAAACATCCAGCGCAAGAACCGGAGTTCCTTTTTTCTCTGCAATATCCATTAAAGGATTATCCTGATTTGGTGTTGACGTGATGAATAATTTGTCTGAATTATCTACGCACAACCATGCCCAACCTGAACCAAAACGGGTAGCTGCTGCAGCGGAAAATTCTTTTTTGAAATTTTCAAAAGAACCAAAGTCACGCATGATCGCCTTGTGAATGTTCATTTGCTCAGAAGGTGTCGTCATGGCATTTGGAGTCATGTTTTCCCAAAACAGGTTGTGATTATAGAATCCACCACCGTTGTTCCTGATAGCAGGAGAAGCTTTGGATACATTTTTGAAAATATCCAGGATGGACATGTCAGCCCACTCGGTGCCATCGATGGCAGCATTCAGATTGTTGGTGTAAGCTGCATGGTGTTTAGTGTGATGGATCTCCATTGTTCTTGCGTCGATATATGGAGTCAATGCGTCATACGCATAAGGAAGATCTGCTAATTTAAAAGCCATATTGTTTTTAATTTTAATGATGATTTGAAAAAATTGTTCCTGTTGTGAGGTCTAACAAAGGAAAGAAATTTAAGTTTTTAAAAAATGCACAAAAAATAAAAAAAATATAGGAATTCAGCAAAAAGCATGGTTTTGCAGTAAAATTAATATAAAAATATAGCCGTAATTTTCCGGAATTGTAAATTAACTGCTCAATACTTATCCATCAGATATTGCTTAAATGCATGATAATTCAACGCTATGGTATCCACAAACTCAGGTTTTCCATCGAGATTTTCAAGGCTCGGAGGAAGAAGCGGATCAATGTTCAGAATGCGGTTGATCTCTTCAGGGAATTTGGCCGGATGTGCTGTTTCCAGTGATACAAAAACCGCATCAGGATCATTTTTTTCAGGATGTTGTTCCAGATAATGCATCAGACCGTTCCAACCTACCGCGCCATGTGGCTCCAGCAGACATTGATATTGCTCATACGCTTCTTTTATGGTCTGCCTGGTTTGTTCGTCGTTGACACTCACCCCAAACAGGTCTTTTCTCAGTTTTTCCAGGTCTGCAGTTTCGTAAATATGGCCTTTTTCATCCATTTTTCCACCGTATAGAGTGATCAGCCGTGCGATATTGCTCGGATGACCTACATTCATGGCGCTGGATATGCAATTGACCGATGGAACTATGGTCTGGTAATCGCCTGTTTCCAGGTATTTGGGGAATTCATCATTGCTGTTGGTCGCGATCACCAGTTTTTCCACAGGTAAGCCCATGTGAACAGCAAAAACAGCGCCCATCATGTCTCCAAAATTACCTGAAGGAACGGCAAAGGTGATCCTGTCATCAGGCAGACCCTTTCGAAGTTTGGCAAAAGCCCAGAAATAGTATACGATCTGTGGAATTAACCGTCCGATATTGATGGAATTGGCAGAAGAAAGATCCAGATAGTTCAAATCAGGGTCGGAAAACGCTTCCTTGACCAAGGCCTGGCAATCATCGAATTTGCCATCCACGCTGATGATCTGCACGTTTTTCCCCAATGTGGTCATTTGTTTTCGCTGCCGGTTGGTCACTTCCTTTTCAGGGAAGAGGACGACCACTTTGATGTTGTCCAGCCCGTAGAAAGCATTGGCTATGGCGCTGCCGGTGTCACCTGACGTAGCCGTGAGGATGAGCATCTTTTTATTTTCCTTTTTCAGGTAATACTGCATCAGGCGGCCCATCATCCTGGCTGCAAAATCCTTGAACGAAGCAGTTGGCCCCTGATCCAGACGCATAACGTATTTTTTTTCGTAAACATTTTCCAGGGGAACATCAAAGTCATAGGCATCCTTCACCAGTTCCATCAGTTCATCATCTGCGATTTCACCTTTCAGGAACTTGCGGATGACTTCATAGGCGATTTGATAGTACTCCATATCCGAAAAGGCAAAAATCTCTTCAGCACTTAATTGAGGAATGGCCTCGGGCATAAATAAGCCTTTGTCCGGTGCAAGTCCCTTGAGCAATGCCTGGCTGAATGTTTGTTTTTCTGCTTTATAATTGGTTGAATAGTAAAGTATTGAGTTAGACATTTTTAAAATATTTTAACATGTTGAAATCGGTTAAAAACAAACAGTGCCGGTATTTTGACATACGGGCACTGAATATTTTAATAGCGCATAAAGCAATTATTTTCTCAATCTGGCAGAAGAAGCGCCTCCTGCGCTGTAATCCGGGGATGTAAATTCAGTTTTCTGACCATCCAGAACTGCCAAAGCCTGGCTGAGGTCAGCGATGATGTCATCCGGATGTTCACCGCCCACATTCAGACGAATGAGATTTGGCGGAATATCGGAGATCTTTCTGCCTTCTTCTCCCTGTTGCTGGTGTGTTGAAATAGCAGGGATCGTTGCGATGGACTTGATCCTTCCGAGGTCGGTTGCCCTGTAGATCCGCTGAAATCCGTCAAAAACATCTCTGGCCGCCTGAGCGCCGCCCTTGACACGGAAGGACAACAGGTGACCATAACGATTGACCGGTTCGTTGTACAGATCATCATGTTCTGAGTCAACCAGCACCATATATTTTTTAGCCACCTGATGAAGCGGATGTGATTCCAGCCCGAGGTAGTCCACCTGCTCGATGTGAGGGTGTGCAGCCAGGAATTTAGCCACTTTCAATGCAGAACGGCTCATGAAGTCTATTTTGGAGCGCAAAGTCCGTATGTCGTTGAGTGCCAGAACAGCATTCATCGGAGAGATATTCGGACCCAGGTCTCTGTTGGGCAATGCTTTTATATAGGAACCAAAATCGGCGATCATAGGAGGATTGTTAAGTCTGGTCCTTAGATTTTTACGTGCTATCACCGCGCCGCCGATGCCAAAACCGCTTGAGGTAAGTGTTTTGGTAACGGATTGGACCACGATATCTGCTCCCCATGCCAGTGGCCTCATCAATGCCGGTGTGGCAATGGTGGCGTCAATGATGAGGGGAATATTGTGTTTTTCTGCTAATTTGGCTACAGCTTCCATGTCAAAGAAGGCCTGTCCGGGGTTGCTCGGCATTTCACCGTATAAAAATCGGGTATTATCGTCTATCAGACTTTCCCATTCTTCCAAATTATTGGAATGGATGACTTTTCTCCATTCGATATTTCTTTCCTGGTCCTTACGTACGGCAAAATTCTGGAAAGTACCGCCATATACCTGTGCGGTAGCCACAAAATTCATTTTCTGACCGGGATTTTCCAGATCTACGGCAAGGAAAGGTTCGCAGGCGCTGGTGATGGCAGCCATACCGGATGCGGTGGCGCAGCAGCTGGCTTCCACATCGGATCCGTAGGTTTCGAGCAATGCCAGCACACCTTCGAGGTAGTACATGGTTGGATTGCCGATTCTGCTGTAACACCAGGTGGGGATTTGGTAAGAGAGAGCAGCTTCCATTTCGTCAGAATCTCTGTAAGCCTGAGATGCAGACATATAAATCGGTTCGATGGTGGATCCCTGGTTGTAGTCCAGCGCTTCCTGCATTGAGTAAATGCCGTGAACAGCGATCGTATCGAACCGAAGCTTCTTCATCTGTCCGATATGTCTTTTGTGCCATTCAGCGGCATTTTTCCCTGCGTTGATGTAGTGAAAAATTCCCTGTTGCATAAAAAATAGATGTTTAGGATTAGATAAAAACATTCTTTTCACCTGCCATTGCAGGTGATTGACATGATCGGGTAAAGTTACATTTTTTTAAGAAACGGGGCAATTTATTTTGAGGGGAAATTGTTTTAAGCTTCAGAACACTCATTGTGCTTGCCAATCCACTGGAATTTTATATGTAGTCATGAGCAGGCAAGACCGGATTAATGGAAATATGTTGGATCATTTGGTTTATTTTTTAAAACATTTCCTTTATCCACATTTTCTTTTATTTTTGTCCTATGAAAAAATCACTCTACAATCCACACGATAAGTTCTTTAAGGCTATGATGGCTGAAAGGGATATTGCCATTGATTTTCTGAAGCAGTTTTTGCCGCCGGAAGTCTCTGCGCTGATTGATTATGACAGTCTGGCACTGCAAAGCAATAGTTTTCTCGACGAGGCACTGCAGGAGGTTTTTGCAGATTCTGTATTCAGATGCAGGATGAAGGATACAAAAAAGACAGATTTGTACCTTTCTGTACTGATCGAACATAAGAGTTATCCGGACAAATATGCAGCAATACAGATTTTGAACTATCTGACAAAAGCCTATCTGGCACAGTTAAAATCGGGAGAAAGTACACTATATCCGGTGATTCCTTTGCTGTTTTATCATGGTGAACAGGAATGGCAATACCGGCCACTTTTACAGTTGATCGAAGGGCTTTCAGACGAGTTGAATAAATTTATTCCTGATTTTACCACCATATTTGTTGATCTGGTAAGGAAATCAGAGACGGAATTGGATGACATAGAGAATATATTTTTGCTTTCAGCCTTGTATATCCAAAAATTCCGGATGGATAAAGCATTGTTTGAAAAACTGGAAAAGATCATGTCGAAATTTGATTCTGTCAGGCATCGAAAAAGGAACTTTTCCAATTCGATAATTGTTTACCTGTTTGACATTACAAGTATTACGAAAGAAGAGTTGATCATACTAATAGCAAGATTTCCTGAACAAATAAAAACTGAAATCATGACTACTTTTGAAATAGCAGAACAGCGGGGTATCGAAAAAGGTATCGAAAAGGGCATCGAGAAAGGGATGCAAAAGGGTATAGAAAAGGGCATTGAAAAAGGGATCGAACAAAATAAGGTAGACATCATATTCAAAGGACATCAAAAAGGTGCTTCTATCGAATTTCTGGCAGACATCACCGGCCTTTCGCCAGAGAGGGTCAAGGAGATCATTTCGCAGAACACGGTGTTATGAATGGCTGAATTGTTGAGTTACTGAATGGCTGAATGAATGAATAATTGAAGAGCCATTCAGGAACTCAATGACTCAACCATTCAATCACTCAGCAACTCACCTCTTCACCAAATCCTCCATTCCATAATACTGTATTGCAGCCTGTTTGAGCGGATTTGTTCTCCATTCTGACCACTCGCCGGTATAGGGATCGTATCCGCATTTGAGTGGTTTGGAATATTCGTTGTGCGGATCTTCCAGGTACGCCCGGCAGTCGGTGCAGATATANNCGATATCATCTTTTTTGTGATTCCGGTATTTTTTAAAATCAGGATGGTTGAGCGGTTCTTCGAGGGTGGTATCTTTGATATTGCCAAAGGATTGCGGCATGGACGGACAGTTGCGGATATTGCCTTCGGCATCGATGGAGATTTTCCGGTTTAGGCAGGTGTTGTAGTGGTGGGCTTCGGTGAAAAGTTCCATATTCACTTGCATGTAATCTGGTGAGACAATTCCACATTGGTTTTATTTAAAAACATTTGTTTTGAGTAAATTAATTCTTTTTTACCTTGAAAAAATGTTTCAACATCATCAGAATTGTGTTCATAAATTATGACCCTACATAATCTCATATTTACTTGAAATAATTTTTCTATATCTTTACTATTCAGTAATAAGTTGGATTTAAGGTAAACTTCAATAAATTCAATTCGAGATGTAGAAAAGTATTTTAAAATATTATATAAATATTCAAGAGAAGTTTTGTTATAGAATCTAATTTGAAGAAACATACATCCCAAATTAGACAACTGATGACTTATGG
>DDTL01000008.1 GCA_002344345.1 Saprospiraceae bacterium UBA2365 | reverse complement strand
ATCATAAACATCTCAAAATCAACAATATAACTTTATGAACTTTCCACTTTATAACATTTTAGACTGAAATCATTTATAATTAATTTATTTTTCTGGCTTTTATAAATTTTAAAGCAAAAGCAACATAAGATTTTAACACAGTAAAAAATTCTCAAAAAATCCCAGATGATACTGAAAACCTTGATCATGGTTTAAACATAAAAAAATGAGATCATCAGGACTACCAAAATAAAAAAATTCAGATGAAAGAAAAAAAAATACTGGTGATCGGTGCCGGATTATCAACTCCTGTATTAATTGATTATCTCATTGATCGGGCACATGCCAACAAATGGCTGATCACCATCGCAGACATGGATAAGTCAATGGCTGAAAAACGCATTGAAGGTAAAGATAGGTCATGCGCCGTTTTTTTTGATGTGAATGATGAGAAAATGATTTCGGGACTGATCCCAGGATTCGATCTGGTCATTTCCATGCTACCCGCTTTTCTGCATACCAGGGTAATTGAAGCTTGTCTGGAATACCGTATTCATATGATCACTGCTTCATACAATCCCGTTAATGCTGCTGATTATCATCGCACTGCGCAAGAAAGGGGAGTCATTTTACTAAATGAAATGGGTCTTGATCCAGGGATTGACCATATGTCTGCCATGGAATTATTGAACAAAATCAGAGAGAAGAATGGAAAAATCATTTCATTCAAATCTTCAACAGGTGGTCTGGTTGCACCAGAATCAGATAATAACCCCTGGAATTACAAGTTTTCATGGAATCCGGCGAATGTTGTAAAAGCAGGTCAATTAGGCGCTCAGTTCATTGAAGAAGGATTTTATAAATACATTCCTTACCATCAATTGTTTAAAAGGACAGAAAAGATTTGGATCGAAGGATATGGTGAATTTGAAACATATCCCAACAGAGACTCTGTCAAATATAGGGAAGATTATGGATTGATGGATATACCAACCATGTATCGCGGAACGATCAGAAGGCCAGGATATGCAAAAGCCTGGGATGCATTGGTGCAATTAGGAATGACAAATGATCTGTTTGAAATCGAAAACCTGGCAGATATGAACTACAAAGAGTTCACTCAATCGTTTTTACCTTCATTTTCAGGAGATTTAAAGGCAAATCTGGCAGCTTATCTTCATTTGGATGAGCAGAGTGATACTTTTAAAAAACTGGAATGGCTCGGATTGTTTTCAGATCAAAAATCAGGTTTGACCAAAGGGACTCCGGCAACTGTCCTTCAACAAATTCTCATGTCAAAATGGGCACTTCAGCCATTGGATAGGGATATGATCGTGATGCAACACCAGGTTCGTTATCAAACCGGAAATATTACCAAAAAAGTTGAATCAACGCTCACAGTTGAAGGTAAAAACAGTCATTATACTGCGATGGCAATGACGGTAGGGCTTCCAGTCGCAATAGGAGCAAAACTATTGCTCGATGGCAAAATTGAACTCACAGGTATTCACATTCCAACTTCCAGACAGATTTATCAACCCATTCTCAGCGAATTAAAAACTTTGGGCATCCAATTCACTGAAAAGGAAATGGAATGCTAACATTTAGAATCAATTATAAAAACAGTTTAAAAGAACTCTTCACTGTGAACTTGTCCGGGATCTTTCCGGGAATGGAGTTTAAACCCTTCATCTTTCAAAATTTCCTGCATGCTTTTGATCATATTAGGATTACCGCAAAGGAAGAAATGTGTGTTGTCGGGACTGACCTCTACACCAAAATGCTTATGTACCGTACCGTCTTTCCATATGGCTTCAATAAATCTGGTATCACCAACCCATCCTGCAGGTTCTTTCTCCGGCATGGTAACCGTTGGGTAATAAAAAAAGTTATCAAACATACTTGACAACAATTGTAATTCTGAGTAATATCCCAAATCCCAACTGTTGGATGCTCCCTGGATCACCATGATCTTGCTTTTCCTTTTCAATGCATTGGATCTGAGCATACTCATATAAGGAGCTACTCCGGTTCCGGTTGCGATCAGTACAATGTTGTTGATTTCATCTACCATATCCAAAGTGAACATTCCGGTTGGTTTGGGAGCCATATAAATTTTATCTCCAATATTCAAACTGAACAACCGAGGGGTCAATGAACCTGAATGAACAAGTGTAATATAAAACTCAATAAAATGCTGGGAAGAAGAAGAAGCTATGGAATATGCTCTTTTGATCAACGTTCCGGGCTCCTGAAATTTATACTCTTCTGTGGCTTCCTCACATCTGGGTATTTCAGCATACAAACCCAAAGCAACAAACTGTCCTGCAGTAAAATCAGGAAATTCCCATCCATCTGGTTTAATCCGGATTATTTTCATTGTAGGCGATACCTGCATGATATGAGTGACGACACTATTATATTTACTTTCCATAATTGACTTTTTATTGAATCGCAAAAATACGGAGGATACCCTTAAATACCAAGCTGAAATAATATTTTGATTAAAATAATTGAGAGATGAGTCTTTATTTATGGGCTAATTCAGCCTTCGGATATTTGATATATGACTTTTGAGTCTGCTCCGCAAAGTCTTTGCCCCCTAAATCCCCACTGACGTTTTCAGTCAGTAAACGCCTAAAAGAAGACTTTTAATTTGTTGATTTTCAATCTTTACTCTTTAGTCTTGGGCTGATCTTTGACCGCAGTAGATAGGGGCAAATAACGTTTGAAAATCAACGAATTGGACTTTTCGGAACAGACTCACTTCTTAAACTTTCATGAATTAATTCCAATAATTGAAATTATCATCCTGTTTCTTTTATCTGACAAAAGAATTTCTCCTATCTTGCAGTTTTATAGCACTCATAAATGGATTCTTTAGAGCAAATTGATTGGCTTTTATTTCAATGGATCAATGATCAATCTGCCAATATGTTTTTTGATCTTGTCTTGCCAATGATCAGGAATAAATATTTTTGGATCCCTTTTTATGGTTTTTTAATCTCCTTTTTCTTGTTCAATTGGAAAAAACGGGGTTTGATCATCAGTTTTTATCTGCTTTTGGTTTTTTTTACCTGTGACAGCATCAACAGCAGGATTTTTAAACCAACTTTCGGAAGAATCAGGCCATGTCGTGAACCTGAACGCATGGAGATTGTTATTCACAGAGTGCCTTGCCCGGGAGGATTTAGTTTTCCTTCATCTCATGCAGTGAACCATGCAGGAATAGCTGTTTTTTTATGGTTGTTTTTCAGAAGACCCAAAAAAATCTGGCCATTCCTATTCCTGCTTTGGGCATTTTCTATCGGGTACGCTCAGGTTTATGTGGGTGTTCATTATCCGTTTGACGTAATAACAGGTTTTATGATAGGAGGAGCCATCGGAACAGGTATATTTACATTGTTCAGAAATACAGATAAGTTACTTTTTAAAGAAGCATTGATTTAATGGAAGTTTTAAGCTATTTATTGTTGTTTAGTGTCCCATTTTTGACTGGTTTAGTCACGTTTGGGTTAAGGAAGGAACAGGTTTTTAAATATTTGGACTATATAAAATTATTTGGAGGTGCTTTCTTCCTTGGAGTCATTGTACTGCATTTGGTCCCGGAAATTTATCATGCATCATTGCCTTATACCGGTATTTTCATAGCTGCTGGTTTTTTCACCCAATTGATCATTGAAAGTTTTACCGGATCGGATCCTCATGATGCCAAATTTCCCGGACAGGTCATCACTTATTCCTATGCACTTTTAATCGGGTTGAGTGTACATGCTTTTATTGAAGGATTTCCACTGGCTTCTGCTTTTTCAGACTCTGCTCAGCATATACATGATCACAGCCATATGGATCATCACCACCATCATGATCATTTTGGAGAAGCTTATCTGATCGGTGTGCTGATCCATAGAATACCCATGGTCATTGTAATGGTTTTGATCATGCTGGGAAGCAGGTTATCGCGGACCAATATCATCACCCAATTGCTCATTTTTTCTTCTATGGCGCCTTTAGGTATGTTGACTGCAGGTTTCGTAGCACCTGATTCTGCATGGAGTCATTACATCATGGCATTTGTTGTTGGTTCTTTGACTCATGTTGCCATGCATCTGATCGATCACAAATCTATAAACACTTCCAATATTCAGGGGTCAATTCTTAAAATTGTGATCATGTTGCTTGGTTTCATCCTTGTTTACCTGGTGATTTAGAAATCGGCAAATAAAATGGCTCATTAAATCAGATCAACTAAATATGAAGTTTTTCACCTTCAGATTTAGCTATAGTTACAGCTCCACATGAGTCAGACCAGACATTAGTGGCCGTTCTGAACATATCCAGAAGTCTGTCTACTGCCAATATCAACCCGATACCTTCCATAGGTAGCCCAACAGCTGATAATATGATGGTCATCATCACCAATCCTGCCATCGGCACCGCTGCTGCTCCAATGGAAGCAAGTAAAGATGTGATGATTACGATCAATTGCTGACCTAAGCTCAAATCAATTCCATATGCCTGTGCTATAAAAATAACCGCGACACATTCGTACAATGCAGTACCATCCATATTGACTGTGGTACCCAATGGAATGGTGAAATTGGTGATTTTTTGTGATACTCCTGACTTGTTTTCAACAGCATCCAGTGTAAGCGGCATAGTAGCGGCTGAAGAGCTGGTGGAAAATGCAGTCAACAAAGGTGTTGCCATATTTTTTAAATGTTTAAATGGATCGGCTTTCCCTATATATTTAACAATCAATGGCAAACTAATGAAAAAGTGAATAAACAAACCTAAAAGCACTACCACCATATACAATCCTAACCTAGAAGCAAGACTTATCAAATCATCCTGATCTGCTACTACCTTTGATACCAGCGCAAAAACACCCAAAGGAGTGAATAAAATAATAAACTCAGTCATTTTCATGATCACTTCTAAAATCGCATTGAACGCTTTTTCCAATACTTTTCTGTATCCTTCTGCTACTCTGGTTATAAAATAACCAAATAGAAGTGAAAAGAAAATGATACCAAGCATATTATTATCGGTGAGTGCCTTAAAAATATTGGAAGGTATAATATCCAGCAAAATGCTTTTAAATGAACTTTGACTTACTTCTAGCCCTTCCACTACTTCAGAAAAATTCAGATCAGCTCCGACTCCTGGTCTGATAAGATTCACAAAAAACAACCCTGTTAAAATAGCCAGTAAGCTGGTTGAAATATAATAGAACATTGTTTTAAATCCCAACCTTCCCAGATTCGAAGCAGAACCAATACTCACAACTCCGGAAATGAGTGAACTCATCACCAATGGAATGATGATCATTCTCAAAGCTTTTAAAAATATTTCTCCTATCCAATGAATAGCTTCAACTGCCGGATTATGATAGGCAGCCTTAATGAATAAAGACTGGTTTTTTTTGAAAGTTTGCTCACCGGTAATACCAATAATAGCTTGCCTGTATGCTTGTTGTGTCGGATATACCTGATTCTCAATTCTGCCCAGGTCATCCAAAACATCTGATCCTATCTCACGCTTAATATTTTCAGATGTCATACTGTCCAGTTTATAATTGGTTTTGAATATCAAACCAAAAATGATGGCTAGCGTCAGAGCAATCAGAATTTGCCAGTGTAATGGTATTTTTTTCATAATGACGGAGTAATTTAATAAAATTGAAATGACTTATCTGAAAACTGAAAGCATATACAATTGTAAATTTGAATTCAATATTCAAAAAGAATCCAAATTTATCAAATTTTATATTTTCTTAACCTTTAGTTTAAAAATGAATTTTTTGGCATATATACAATGCACAAATATAGGTTTTTTTGATTTCTTTCGTTAATTTTGCAAAAGGTATGCAGTCATTTCTTTATGACCCTAAAAGGTAAAAACGGAAATTTTCTCATATCCTGAGTTATTATTTCAGTTCAATTACGTTTTTTATGAAAGAAGTTTATTTTGTTAGGCATGCAAAATCTAGCTGGGATGATCAGAGCCTTTCAGATCACGATCGTGGTTTAATAGAAAGAGGCGTGAATGATGCAGAATTAATATCCCGAATCCTGGCGAATAGCGGGGTAATTATTAATGGTGCCTTTTCAAGTGATGCCATCAGGGCATTAAAAACAGCTGATATTTTTGCCAGAAATCTCAACACCAATCACATTCAGGCGTCAAGAGATCTTTACCTGGCAGGTACTTTTTCAATTATCCATTTTCTTTATAATCTGGATGACAGTTACCATAGCATTTTGGTTTTTGGGCATAATCCCGGGTTTACCGATCTGTTCAATCATTATAGTAAGAGTCCGATAGATAACGTACCTACTTCCGGCGCTTTTCATATCCGTTATGAAATCGACAAATGGAAAGATGTCAAAACAGCCAGAGGCTCGTTGTTAAATACTTGGTTTCCAAAGGATTTTAGATGATTTTATTGAATTATTTAAGCCCATTTATGATGATCAAATCTGCTGTTTATCTTTTGTTGTTCATAGTAACAGCAATGTTATGGAGTTGTGAATCAAAATTTAAAAACGATGAAGAGAAACTGGTTGAAATGATCACTGATTTTCACATAGCCAAAGCTGCTCTTGACAGATATCCCCCAAACGAAAGAGACAGTGTTTATAAGGTTTTTACTGACCAGATATTCAAAATTCACGGAGTGACGAAAAGTTCATTCGAATATGATATACTCCAGTTGGAAAAAGATCCGAAAAACTACCAGTTGATCCTTGATAAAGTCACGTCAAAAATAGCCCCAAACGAGGAAAATCCTCCCAATGAAACAGCTCAGTAATGGAAATCGTATATCAATCTGAATTCTTGGTTTTTTCATCCAGAATGTTCTCAACATGTGTTTCAATCTCCCGAAGTTTCTTTTTACACCAGTCTGCGAGGAAAGTGGCCCTGGTTACTTTTTCTGAAAGGGATTCCAAAGGCAATTCATTATTTTCCAGGATCAAAGCAATTTTCGATAATTCTTCGTATGCCTCAGAAAAAGTCAACTCCTGTTTTTCAGTTTTTTTCATTGATTATATTTAATTGATTAAAGCAGTTACTGGTTTTTATAAAATCAATTGCATTGCTTAAAAACCATTTTGATTTCGCTTTCAACCTTTCCGTCTGCAAAAACAGTTACCAAGGGTTCAGCCTTATTTAATTCAACAATTGACTTTACAGGTTTGCCTTGCTGCATTGTAAGGCTGAAACCTTTTTTCAGAATATTGGACGGATCATTGATCCTGATCTGTTCAGATCTCATCTCAATTTTATTCATCCATGTCTGACAAAGGGATAAGGCCTTATGACGTACACCATCAATCTTATTTTGAAGCTGCAATCTATTCCGCTCCGTGATTGATCTGGAATGATGGCGGATCGATATCATCAAATCCATTACCTCCTGATGATATCTGATCATTTTTTTCTCCATCTGACCATTGATCCTTTCATTTAAATTCAAGACGGAATGCTCGAACAATAAATTATGGTCAATAATCAAATTAGCTACGGCAGTAGGGGTTTTCAAAGGTGAATTGACGACCAACTCAATGATGGTCTGATCTGTTTCATGTCCAATTCCGGTCAAGATGGGTTTTGAACACAATGCAGCATGCTTTGCCAGCAAATAGGAATCAAAACCTGAAAGGTCAAGTTTTGATCCGCCACCACGTATGATCACGATACTGTCGACATCCTGTTTTGATGCCAGATCCAATGCCTGGATCATCTCCCTTTCAAGATTCTGACCCTGCACGCTGGATTCAAACAAAACTGTATGAAAAGCATATCCATAACGGTTGTTGTGAAGTTGATCCATAAAATCTTCAAGTCCTGCAGCTTTTGACGAACTGATCACTGCTATTTTTTGAAATACCCTGGGTAATGTGATCTGCTGATTCCTGTGAAGCAATTCCTCCTTACTCAATCTTTCAATCGTTTGTTGTCTTTTGATCTCCATTTGACCAAAAGTGAAAGTCGGATCAATATCTTCAATAGAAAACTTTAATCCGTATTTTTCATGGAATTCAACTTTAACCTTACATTGAATATGAATACCTTCTTTTAGGATCTGATGTGCAAGATCCTTGAGTTTGTTCCTTATAAACAAAACAGACTTATACCAGATCACAGCTCCCGTACTGGCGATCACCTCATCAGAATGTTCTTTTTTCTCAACCAATTCAAGGTAATATGCTCCTCTCGATTCCTTGATCTGGGAAATCTCTGCCTGCACCCAGATACTATCCAGGAAGTTGGCAGCGATTACCTGCTTAATGTATTGGTTTACCTCAACTAAACTATATGCTTCCAAATCAACAATTTAAAAAAAAAGCTGCAGGGTTCCTACAGCTTTGACCAAAAAAATAATCTATATTATTTCAGTACTTGTTTTACAAGGTCTGCAGCTTCTTTGAACTGTACAGCTGAATGAACTTTCAAACCACTTGCATCTATCAGCGATTTGGCTTTTTCAGCATTGGTTCCCTGCAAACGGACAATAATAGGTACCCGTATATCTCCGATATTCTTATATGCATCGATGATCCCCTGAGCTACGCGGTCACCTCTCACGATGCCCCCAAAAATATTTACCAAAATGGCTTTGACATTATCATCTTTCAGGATGATCCTGAAACCTTTTTCTACTCTTTGAGCATCCGCTGTTCCACCAACATCCAGGAAATTGGCGGGTGAGCCACCAGATTGCTTAATGAGGTCCATTGTAGCCATAGCCAATCCGGCGCCATTGACCATACAGCCCACATTTCCATCCAATTTGATATAATTAAGATCTGATTCCTTGGCTTCTACCTCTGTTGGATCCTCTTCGGTGGTATCCCTGAGAATGGCCAATTCAGGATGACGGAATAGTGCATTGTCATCCAGTCTTACCTTACTATCAACCGCTACGATCCTGTCATCTCCTGTTTTTAATGCCGGATTGATCTCAAAAAGAGAAGCATCTGATCCCAGGTATGCTTTATATAATGAAGTAATAAAAACGGTCATCTCTTTAAAAGATTTACCGCTCAATCCCAGATTAAACGCTATTTTTCTCGACTGAAAAGCCTGCAATCCCAGTACCGGATCAATAAACTCCTTATGTACGAGATGTGGCGTCTTCTCTGCAACCTCTTCAATGTTCATCCCACCCTCTGTACTATAAATAATGACATTCCTTTTGGATTCTCTGTCCATTAAAATAGAAATATAAAACTCCTTGCATGCAGAAAAATCAGGAGCATAACTATCCTCAGCTATGAGCACTTTGCTTACAAGTTTTCCCGGACCTTCCATTCCTCCAGGCGTTTGAGGAGTTTTGAGCATCATGCCAATGATATTTCCTGCATGGGTTTTTAGTTCGTCTACATTTTTGCATAATTTTACTCCTCCTCCTTTTCCTCTTCCTCCTGCATGTATTTGTGCTTTTACAACACAATAGTCAGTACCTGTTTCTTCTTTGAGCTTCTTATAAGCCTCTATAGCTTCTTCAAGTGTGCTGGCTACAATACCTCTCTGGATAGCCACACCATAAGATGCAAGTAAGTCCTTTCCTTGATATTCGTGTAAATTCATAGTGTATATTTATAATCTTTACTAAATGATGAATCGTTAATTCAATGAAAGTTTTTGGTTGAAAATCTCCTGACCATGGATAATTCTGACTAAATACATTCCTTTTCCCAGATTCGCAGAACTAAGATCAATTGTATATTTCCCCTTATCCATAATAAGTGAATTGGTATAAACCTTTTGCCCGTTCATATGAAAGATTTCCAGGTCATATCGATCCGCTTCACCGAAATTCTCCAGGGTAAAAACAGGCACAGTCTGATTGACAGGATTGGGATAAAATTTAAAATTTTCACTAATATTTATCTCACTCACATCTACTGAAATACCTCCTGTTTTAAAACGATGTGTTTCACTGACTTTCATTTCACACGAATTACCTTCATTAAATGGCCAGATCAGCATTGAAATGAAACTTTGATTGGCAGGCAGGTCAGTAATAATGATTTCTGAAGCATTATCCACCCAATAATAATACAGTTTCTTATTGATGGATCCGACTGTCACTTTGACCAGATATGAACTGGCGCCGGTTACATCTGACCAATTGACAAAAATATGGTCATAATAGGGCACTGTGCTGTTATATGCTGGTTCAGTGATCATCGGCTTTTCATCAGACAACAGGGTAGTATCCGGGATATAAGTTGACTGGATATAATTGCGTCCGCTTGCCTGATAATCTGCACGCATCAGGTTCATCTGGGTAGGCGTAAACTGATTGGTTTCACAATTGGAAAAGTAACTCATAAAATTGTTTTCCATGGGATGGACCACGTCCCCGTTGACATCTTTTACTTCAAAGTCCTGAATGCAATTTTGTTCAGGATCATACAATCCAAAATTGAAATCAGGAGGTGTATCACATATTTTGTCAGCTGCATCTTCGCAATTGCTCCCATTGGCCAGTTCAATCAGGTCTCCTGAACATGGTACAGTAGTATAATTCACCTGTAACCCGTGTACGGAAGCCTGATAAGGACATCCTTCCCATCCGTAAAAGGGATGTGCCATACTGAAAAAATGGCCAACCTCGTGAGAAAGTGTTTCGTTATTACCAACTTTGGATTGAATCACAACGATCCAGTCTCTTCCGGGCTGGTAATATCCTAAGGTTGTACCGCTTTCATTCGTTCCGATTTTGTTGACAATAAATATATTCAATGCATTATTGGCAAAATTGGCAGCCATTCTGATCGTCGAAAAAGTATGCCTGGGATCATCGTATAAAGTGGTATAAGGAATGTGATTGATGTCTCCTTTGATATAAAAATGCATTTTCAAAGCTTCATAATCATTGTTCAGCCTGCACAACTGTGTCAGGATCGCTTCTTCTTCGATTCCTCCAGTCCCATCATCTTTAGTAACGACGTGAAACTTAACCGGAACAAATAATACCTCATCATTTCTGAGCATATCCGGATTTAGTTCCAGAAATCTCTTGTTCATTTCCAGTCTTTCAAAAATCTCATCATGGTCATGAGTGCCGCAAACACCAACCTGACTGAATCCCACACTACCCATTGCAAAAACGACGAAAAATATTAAAAATAAGCCTTTCATTATTTAGATAATTTATAAACTAATTGTTGTTAACCAGCAATTAGATGAATACATAATGCGCAAAGATATAATAAAATAAAATTTTTTACATTTGCCACTAAATTTTTATCTTATTAATCAACTAAATATAATGTATTATGAGTAAAGTTACAGTTATCGGAGCCGGAAATGTGGGTGCAACAGTCGCCAATGTTTTAGCGCATAAAGATATTGTCAATGAAATTATTTTGCTGGATATCGTTGGTGATATGGCAAGGGGAAAAGCATTGGACTCCTGGCAACAGGCGCCCATCGATGGTTATTCCACAAGGATCATTGGAACAGCCGATTATAAAGATACCAACAATTCAGATATAGTTGTCATCACTGCCGGACTTCCACGTAAACCTGGAATGAGCAGGGATGACCTCATCACTACCAACGCAAATATCGTCAATACCGTAACAAAATCCATTTTGGAACACTCCGAAAATCCTGTGATCATCGTAGTTTCAAATCCTTTGGATGTTATGACTTATGCAGCTCACCTGACAACAGGTTTTGACAGAACCAAAGTTTTCGGTATGGCCGGCATTCTCGATACAGCCAGGTATCGCGCTTTCCTGGCAACTGCTCTGGATGTATCTCCAAAAGAAATCCAGGCATTATTGTTAGGCGGACACGGTGACACCATGGTACCGCTGCCAAGATATACGACTGTAGCAGGTATTCCGGTTACAGAATTAATTGAAGAACAAACTCTAAACCAAATCGTTGAACGCACTAAGGTAGGAGGAGGAGAACTGGTCAAACTGATGGGCACATCTGCCTGGTATGCACCGGGTGCTGCTGCTGCACAGATGGTCGAAGCCATCGTTCGTGATGAAAACCGCATTTTCCCCTGTTGTGTCAGACTCGATGGTGAATATGGTGTAAATAACGTATACCTTGGAGTTCCCGTCGTATTAGGCAAAGGAGGGATCAAGAAGATCATCGAGATTCAACTCAATGAATCTGAAAAAGCATTGATGGCTGAGTCTGCCGGACATGTTAAAGCGGTGATGGATGTATATGACCATCTAAAAAAATAATTAAAATCATTTTTCTTTTTAAGGCAAGTTGAAAATTTCAGCTTGCCTTGTTTTTTTAACTTATAAGATCCTGAAATTAAAGTTATGTTGCCATCTTATAGGGAAGATAAATGACCTGATCATCAAAAATCTAAGCTTGATTTTTTTGATCCTCAGTTTGTTTGCCTTATTGCATAAGGTAGGTTAATGGATATTCAAATGTAAAACAAGGAAAACCAATATTGAGTCTGCTCCGAAAAGTATNNTAATTCTGCAGATAAGCAGGATTTTCTCACTTTTTTGCCTCGATCCTAAAGGATGAAAGCGAGAAAATCCTTTATCTTCCTTTAGGATTGAGGCCAAATAAAGGATTTTCGGAGCTTTTTTTCAACCCTTGATTCGCATAAATAGTTATGATTTATTCGAATATCCGGAATTTCAACATTGAGTCCACTCCGAAAAATCTTAGCCCCCTAAATCCCCACTGACGTATTGAGTCAGTATATACACTGACGTTTTCAGTCAGCATTTACCTAAAAGGGGACTTTTAATATGTTGATTTTCAATCGTTTCCCTTTAGTCTTGTGNNTGCTGATCTTTGACGTCAGTAGATTGGGGCAAAAAACGATTGAAAATCAACAAATTGGACTTTTCGGAGCAGACTAAACATTCATCATTTATTTCCATTTTTTTATAAATCCTGATTTGCACCCCAAAAACTTCATTTTTTTTTGATAAAAATGATCAAAATCCAATTTTACACACAAAAAAAGTAATTTCATCGTTTTAAGACAAATGAATGTTAAATGAGGTATAGGATATGGCTTTTAAACTTAGCCTTTTTTGTTTATCCAATTTTTTCTGAGGCTCAAAGTCAGGATAAAGAGCCGGATCTTGCATTTTTTGCTGATGTGATGATGAATGCACGTGATGGACTTCACCGTGAAAGAGCTGCAAAAGAAATCAGAACCATCATGGAAAGTGTATTGGCTGATCCAAATAACCAGTACGATTATAATCGGATCCCCTGGATTTCAACGCTTGTGCCGCAGGATAGCACTTTCAGGATTTTCACCTGGCAATGGGAAGGACAATCGGAACAAATTCACTATGAAGGAGCCATTCAATTCAGGAACGGCCCTGTTTTTTGGTTCAAAAACATTTCTGCAGATCCATCTGATGCAGAGTATTTTGAATCCAGACCTGAACATTGGTTTGGTCAGGTTTATTATAACATACATCAATATGAAGTTGAAGGTCACTCAGAATATCTTTTGTTTGGATACAGAAAATTAAAAAGCGGTCACATCATAAAAACCGCCGAACCAATTTATATTTCAGACGGAGAAGTCAGATTCGGAAAAGAATTGTTCTTCGATGACAACCGACATGGCAAAAACAGGCTTATCATTAAGTATTCTGATAGCACAACTGCTTCATTAAAATTTGATCAGGACCTGGGGAAAATAGTTTTTGACAATATCGTCTCCATCATCAATCCCTACGAGTCCGGAGCCGTCAGACTGGTTCCGGAAGGTACTTATAAAGCCTATGCTTTAAAAAACGGGAAATGGTATTTTGAAGAAAACATCCTGGATACCCGGTATGAAACCCCGCCGATGCAAAGAACAGAAAATTCTGAGCCGAAAAAGGATCTTTTTGGAAGATAAATGGCTTTTTTACAATGATTTGAAACATTTTAGCATAAGGGAGTTTTATTATTTGCAAATTTGATTATCTTTGCACCCTGTTAAAACCTGATGTTCGATTTTCGAATGAATCAGGCATGGTTTAACCAAATAAATTTAATTAAAATGTCAGTAAAAATCAGACTGGCCCGCAGAGGCCGTAAAAAACAACCATTTTACCATATTATTGTAGCTGATTCAAGATCTCCAAGAGATGGAAGGTTTATTGAAAAAATTGGCACCTACAATCCCTTGACTCAACCTGCAACGATCGATATCGACAGGGACAAAGCTTTTCAATGGATGAAAAATGGCGCTCAGCCCACCGAAACCGCGAGAGCTATCCTTCGTTTTAAAGGCGTTTTATACAGAATGCACCTTGATAAGGGTGTCAAAAAAGGTGCATTTACTCAGGAAGAAGCTGATAAAAGATACGCTCAGTTCGTTGAACAAAAAGATCTTAAAGTCGAAAAGAGATTCGAAGAAAAAAGGAAAGAAAAGGATCAGCTGCAAAGGAAAATTGCCGGAACAGATATGCCTATCCGAGTAAAAGAAGTGGTGGTTCCGCCTGCTGCAACAACTGAAGAAGAGTAATCTGTCCAGTTACTGCAAATGATCAGACTTTGATTGATCTGCAGTATGGCACAATTTGCGACCAAATTCGCAGGAAAGACAACTATAATCCCTTGCGTTGGAGCATGAATGGTATACCAGATTATTAATTTGTGATACCTCCATGTGGAACTTAAAGCTCATAAATTTATTTTTATAACCTGATAAAACTCTGTGGGTTTTATCAGGTTCTTTATTATGTATCATTTAATCAATAATCCGTTTGTATGGAAGCACTGGATAAAATTTACAAGGATAAACTCGATGAGATCAAAGTCATGATCCAGGAGTCTGATTTGTTGGAAACATATCTTGATTCTGAAGAAGAGGAAGATTACAAAGCTTTACAGGATGCTTTCGAGCCTGTCATTGAGGACTTGCATAACGAGATTTCAACCTCCAATCCAATGCAGTTGATCGATTTTGAAAAACACCTGTTGGTCGACGAACTGGAGGGATTATTTTTACCGAGAATTCTTGGATACAGTGTTTTACGGGGAGACGTTGATGATAAATGCAAATATAAGTTTTCACAGGATCACTACAAAGACATCTTATTGTATATCAGTAACAGTCCAAATTTTGATTACATCAAATTAAGGATCGGCCAGACCATAGAAGTTGGATTCGCTCTGAGCACCGGGATCTGGGTGACTGATCTGCTGGATTTCATCGCAAACAAAGAAGTCAAAAGGTTCTTTAAGTCTCATATGATAACTGACTACATGGATCTGGACAAAAGAGTTATTGCATATGAGGCATACAAAAGACAATTTGCTAAATTCAGTTTTTTAGTTTCTGATTTTCCTGAAAATCTGATTGAGCTGAAAAAACATGGATCAACATTGAGGAAATTTTTACTTTACAGGACAAAATCTCAATTTGACAATTCAACCCTGCTCCCTTATGTATACAAATTCCTGAAAAAGAAGGAATTTTTGACAGAACCTGAATTTATTCAGATTTGTATGGTTCTGGGTATGTATTTCGAACTGGATGATAACTCTCAGAAGGAATTGTTGCGCATTTTTAATGCACTCAGGAAGGAACATGAAGATTTTGAGAATAAATTCTTTACCTATTACCTTGAATTTGTGGATGATAAGACACAATACGCCACCGATGCTGTCTACAACTTATCAAAATTCGTGGCTAAAGGTCAGGATGATGAATTGAGCAAATTCTTTATTCTCATGTCAGAAGTATATGAGAAAGGATATGTTCATGAAGATTCTGTCAATGCAATACGTGCTTATTACAGTCAACGAATGGGTTTGTCGAATCAAAACAGATGTTTAAGGCATGCCTTGACCAACAGGTTTGCTGTGGTGATCAACGGTTTGGATGCGAATGCTTATCCTGAATATTTCGAATTGTTCAAAAGCTTCAGTCTTTACATGGATATTTTTAGCAACGAAAAATTCAATCAGAATATCAAGTATCTGAGCCTTAATTATGTCAAAAAACTGTTGAAATTTTTCACCGATAAAAGGGGAAAAGATTATCAGGATATCAAAAAATTTGTCACAGCCACCTTCCTCGAATTCAAGTTTTTTGACGATAAGGAATTAACTGATCTTTTCAAAACAAGAAGAAGGAACAAAAAGAGCTAAACTACTCAGACAGCATTTTTATGCAAAATAGTTCTATAAAAATCGGTCTTTTAGGTGCTGGAAAATTTGGATCTTTTCATGCTAACAACCTAAGCCAGACACATTTTGATTTTATCGGTGTATATGATCCTCTCGAAGAAAGGGCAAAAGAACTCGCATCCAAATACAATATTAAAACATACCAGGATGTAGATCAGCTGTTGGATGATTGTGATGCAGTGCTTATAATAACGACCACTGTTCATCATTTTTCCTTGCTAAAAAAGGCTATAAGCAAACATAAACATATTTTTGTTGAAAAACCAATTGTGGCTGATTATTTGGAAATGCTCGAATTAGCAGCTTTGGTACGCGATTACCCTAATGTTATTCAGATTGGACATATAGAAAGGTTCAATCTGATGCTTCAGAAAGCTTTTTCAGATCCTGTTGTTCCCTGGCTTATAAATGCGACCCGCCTTTCTCCATTTAATCCCAGAGTCAGCGATGTATCGGTGATACATGATCTGATGATACATGATATCGATTCTGTACTGACCCTTGCAAATTCAACAGTTGTGGATGTACAGGCCACGGGGCATTCCTATATCAGTGGATTGACAGATGTTTGTCATGTAAAAATGATATTCGAAAATGGTTTACAGGCAAATCTTTTTGCCGGAAGAATTTATAAGGATGCCAAAAGGGAAATGGATATCTATTATCTGGATAGATTTGAACACATGAACTTCCAGACAAGAACTGCCACTATTAATAATTTTGAACGAAGGCTTGAGTCTTTTGAAGAAAAAGATGCCGTGATGATAGGTAATTGGCCAGATGTTCCACTGGCTCGATCCATGTGGCAAAAAGTTGAACAATATCCTGAAAACAATGCGATATTGAGTGAATTAACAGCATTCTACGAAGCTGTGGCTTATAACAAACCTGTGAAGGTAGGCGTTCGTGAGGCTGCAGAAACTATGCATATCATTTCGTTGATTGAAGAAGCTATGAGCAAATCCAATCAACACCATATATACATGTGATTTTATGAACATTACAATACCAACTTTTCTATTTCTATCGGGTAATATCGCTAAATGCACAGGTTGTACCGGCATTTTTATTTTTCATTCGTTATTACATTCATAGAAATAAATCGTATTTTCATGAAAGCATTTTTATTTACTTTAACCTGTGTTTTGTTGTTGACTTCCTGTCGTGTTTTTGACTCCGGGGAAATTCAACCGGCTTATTTTAAGCTTGGCGACATTAAAGTCTATGAACCTGGATCATCCACCGTATTGACCACCCATGATGTCAGGGATATCTGGGTATATCTGGATGGGGAATCGTTGGGTATATATCCGTATCCCGGTCATGTCCCGGTCATTCCCGATAACCCTGAAGACAAATCATTGATGCAATTCATTGCCGGTATCAGGGAAAACGGCATTGCTTCTTATCTGGAATTGTATCCTTTTCTTGAATTTTATGAGTTAAATCAAAAAATATTGCCGGGGTATGTTTACGAAGTCAATCCTGTTTTTAAATACAGAAACAACACCATTCTGAGATTTAATGAAGGTTTTGAGCATTCCACCCAGATTTTTGGAATGGACCTGGATGAGGATCCAGCCACAGGCATAACCCAAACTTCCGAGAAGACAAAATCGGGTAATTATTCAGCATTGCTCACAGTTAACGAAGAACATCCTTTACTCGAAACTGCCAATACCTCTGCATTGCTCAATATTCCGGTGAATGCAAGCTCAGTATATTTGGAATTGGATTACATTGCCGATCAGGATTTTTATTTCGGTATGATTGGATATGACGAAACAACTGGTAATCAAGGAATAAAAAGTTACTACCTGGGGTTAAAAGCAAATTCAGACTGGCAAAAAATATACATCAACCTGACTGAAGAAATGGCTGCATCTAAATTTGACGCCTACCGATTCTTTTTCAGTCTGCAATTGAAGGGTGAAAACGATACTGCAAAAGTATATTTGGATAATGTAAAACTACTCCATTTTTGAGATGAATTATACAAAAAAAATAACGATGTTGTCCTACCGGGTAAGCGACTTTTTGGTGGCTGCATTAGCCTGGACGTTGTTTTTTATGTATAAAACAGGACACGAAAATTTTGGCTATCCTGTCTCTGAACTAACATCTGACGATGATTTTCTGATAGGCCTGATCTTCGTTCCGGTTTTCTGGTTACTTGTTTATTTCTCTCTGGACAATTACAAGGATCTGTACAGGTTTTCTCGTTATGCCACATTGAAAAGAACCCTCACACTCACTTTGATCGGTTGCCTGATTATTTTTTTCGTTTTGGTCAACAAAGGTGCCGGTGTAAACTATATCAGTCATGCCCAATTATATTTCACCTATACGGGTATCCATTTCATCCTGACTTACATCTTTCGTTTTGTCATACTGACTTATGCCAAAGAACAAATAAAGCAGGGAAAAGTCGGATTCAATACGATCATCATTGGTGGAGACCGCAATGGCACTGACCTATACCAGGAAATCACCAGCTTATCATACAACCTGGGGTACAAGTTCGTCGGATTTGTTGACACGAATGGTAAAAGTAAAAATGAGCTTGCCCATTTTTTGCCCTGCCTGGGAAAATTGGATCAATTAAAAGATATCATACAGTCTGAACACGTCGAAGAAGTGATCATTGCTGTTGAAACCTCAGAACATTCCAAACTCAAAAATATTTTGAATATCCTGTTTGATTTCAAGGATCAGATACTGGTCAAGATCATTCCGGATATGTATGATATTCTTTTAGGTGTAGTCAAAATGACCCACGTTTATGGCGCTGTTCTGATCGAAATTGAACAGGAACTGATGTCAAAGTGGGAACAAACCATCAAACGTATCATTGACATTTCTGCCAGTATCATTGCCATGATATTACTGATCCCTGTATATTTCTATCTGGCGCTCCGGGTAAAATTATCTTCTCCGGGACCAATAATATACAGACAGGAACGGATTGGTTACCTGGGCAAACCATTTATGATCAACAAATTCAGAACAATGTTCATGAATGCCGAACTGGATGGTCCTCAATTGTCGCATGACGCGGACGACCGGGTAACGGATTTCGGTTCATTCATGCGTAAATACAGATTGGATGAACTTCCACAGTTTTGGAATGTGCTCATTGGCGAAATGTCCCTCGTTGGCCCAAGACCTGAAAGACAATACTATATCAATTTATTGCTGGAAAAAGCTCCCCATTATAAACATTTATTGAAAGTAAGACCCGGTATTACATCCTGGGGACAGGTTAAATATGGTTACGCCTCGACCATTGATCAAATGCTCCAAAGATTGAAATTTGATATTTTATATATAGAAAATATGTCTCTTGGTCTTGATATCAAAATCATTTTCTTTACATTACTCGTGTTGTTCAAAGGTAAAGG
>DDTL01000041.1 GCA_002344345.1 Saprospiraceae bacterium UBA2365 | reverse complement strand
TTATAATATATCGTATAATTTTACATTTCCAAAGACCGGTTAGCCAATCTACAAGTGATAATAAAAGTTTTAGACCTTTAATTATATGAGTGAAAATCAACAACATATAAAAATCAAAACCTCAGATTCCCAAAACGGAGTTCGACTCAAAAAATACAGTTATGAGGAAGCGTTGAAAGCTTCCGTTATTTACTTTAAAGGGGATGAACTTGCAGCGAGTGTTTTTGTGAATAAATATGCCCTAAAAGATTCAGATGGGAATATTTATGAAAGTACTCCGGATGAAATGCATCGACGGTTAGCCGTTGAATTGGCAAGGATAGAACAAAAGTATCCCATGCCATTGATGGAGGAAGAGATTTTTGAACTGTTGCGGGATTTTAAATATCTGATTCCTCAGGGAGGACCGATGTCCGGAATCGGCAATAATTTCCAGATTTCCAGTTTATCCAATTGTTTCGTAATTGGCAACGAGGCAGATTCATATGGAGGGATAATGAAGTTAGATGAGGAGCAAGCTCAATTAATGAAACGCAGAGGTGGCGTTGGCCATGATTTGTCACATATAAGACCTAAGGGATCACCTGTAAAAAACAGTGCGCTTACATCAACCGGTATTGTGCCGTTCATGCAAAGGTTTTCCAATAGTACAAGAGAAGTGGCGCAAGACGGTAGAAGAGGAGCTTTAATGCTCACAGTATCCTCAAGGCATCCGGATGCAGAAGATTTTATTGATGCAAAAATGGATTTGGGTAAAATTACGGGTGCGAATATATCTGTTAAAATCGACGATGATTTTATGAAAGCTGTCACTACAAAACGTCCTTACTTTCAGCAGTTTCCGATAGAAAGTAGAGATCCTCTGGTAGTGAAAGAGATAGATGCTGCCAAAATATGGAATAAGTTGGTTTACAATGCCTGGAAGTCTGCAGAACCCGGGATACTATTTTGGGATACTGTAGTACGTGAATCCGTGCCGGATTGTTATGCAGAACAAGGGTTCAAAACAGTATCCACCAATCCATGCGGTGAGATTCCTTTGACTCCATATGACAGTTGCCGTTTGTTGGCAATAAATTTGTTCAGTTATGTGGATCATCCATTTCAAAAAAATGCCCAATTTAATTTTCAACTTTTTGCCGAACATTCCAGATTGGCACAAAGAATTATGGATGACATCATCGACCTTGAGTTGGAGCAAATTGATAAGATCATAGAAAAGATTGATCTTGATCCTGAAGATAAAGACATTCGCAGGACTGAACTTGAGTTGTGGCAAAAAATCAAAGATAAAGCACTCAAAGGCAGGAGAACAGGTATTGGAATTACCGCAGAAGGTGATATGTTGGCTGCTTTGGGATACCGTTATGGAACTGACGAGGCCATTTCATTTTCCATAGATGTTCATAAAACCCTGGCAGTTAATGTTTATAAAGCTTCCTCCACCCTGGCAGGAGAAAGAGGTGCCTTTCCTATATATGATGTGGAAAAGGAAATTAATAATCCTTTCATGCAAAGGTTGTTTGCGGCAGATCATGGGCTACGTACTGAAATGGAAAAGTCCGGTAGAAGGAATATAGCTTTGTTAACTGTAGCACCTACCGGGAGTACTAGTATTCTGAGTCAGACTACATCTGGGATTGAGCCAGTATTTCAGGTATCCTATAAGCGAAGAAAAAAGATCAACCCAAATGACAAATCCGCTGTGATATCATTTGTGGATGGTAGTGGTGATAGTTGGGAAGAATACAATGTTTTTCATCATAAATTCATTACATGGCTTGAGCAAAATGGCTATGATGCAGAGACGGTAAAAGCCATGAAAGATGAAGACCTACAGGAAATCATCCGTGTTTCACCCTATCATAAAGCAACAGCAAATGATGTCGACTGGGTGCAAAAGGTGAAAATGCAGGGTGAAATCCAGAAATGGGTTGATCACTCTATCAGTGTTACGGTAAATGTACCCAACAGTGCTACAATTGATCTGGTCAACAAGCTATTCCTTACTGCATGGGAAAGCGGTTGTAAGGGAATCACGATATACAGGGATGGCTCCAGAGATGGCGTACTGATCACTGAAAAAAAAGATGATGAAGATACCACTCAGGTTTTCCAGACGCATCATTCACCAAAAAGGCCAAGAAAACTTGAAGCTGAGATCGTTCGTTTCATGAACAACAAAGAAAAGTGGATTGCGGTTGTTGGCCTTTTGGATGGCAAGCCATATGAGATCTTTACCGGACAAGCTGAAGATACCTTTGTTTTGCCTCAGGAAATAAATAAGTGCTGGGTCATTAAAGTTAAAGATAACAAAGGACAAACCAGGTATGATTTTCAATTTGAGGATAAATTTGGTTATAAGGTTACCTATGAAGGCTTATCCAGATCATTCAATGAAGAGTATTGGAACTATGCAAAACTGATTTCAGGAGTATTGAGACATGGTATGCCCATGGCGAATGTTGTTGAACTGATCTCAGGATTGAATTTGAGCGATGAAAACATTAATACCTGGAAGAAAGGAGTTGTCAGAGCGCTCAAGAAATTTATCCCGGATGGAACAGTAGTTAGTAAGGAGATTTGTGAAGGTTGTGGTGAAAGTAGTGGCTTAGTTTATATTGAAGGGTGCCTGACTTGCAAATCATGCGGGCATTCAAAGTGTAGTTAACGCAAAAAGTGAAAAATAAAAAAAACCTTTCCGAACGGAAAGGTTTTTTTATGTCTTTCAGGTAATTTTTAACCGTGAAGCCATTCTTTCTTAGCAAGTAATTGCTCTTCTGTTTCTTCATTATCTTCGTCAGGAACACATGCATCTACAGGACAAACAGCGGCACATTGAGGTTCATCATGGAAACCTTTGCACTCCGTACATTTGTCTGTTACGATATAGTAAAACTCATCTGATTTTGCATCATGAGATTCATCAGCATCAGCTGTAGTTCCATCAAGAAGCGTAATTTCACCAGAAAGTGAAGTTCCATCTGAAAAAGCCCAGTTTTCATCTGGTTCATAAATCGCATTATTCGGACACTCGGAAATACAAGCATCGCAACTAATACAATCATCTGTTATTTTGATAGCCATTCTGAAAAATTTTAATTAATAATAAATAGCATCACAATGTTACGATTATTTAATTTAAGTTTCAAAGAAAAAATCCGTCAAATTTTTAATTAATACTCCTTCTAAATTGATACAATTGCTTGATCAAAATGAAGTCTGTTTTGTTTAGATATTCATAGAATATTGATAGCTTTGCATGCTGATTTCAAGCTAATTTATAAATTATTAACAAAAATCATGACAGAAAAAAAACTTAAATTGACGGGTGGAACTGTAGATAGCGTTGTAATTCGGTTTGTGGGTGATTCCGGAGACGGAATGCAGCTGACCGGAACACAGTTCTCTGATACTTCGGCCATGATGGGAAATGATATTGCAACTTTTCCTAATTATCCTTCAGAGATTCGGGCTCCCCAGGGTAGTATTTACGGAGTTTCCGGATTTCAGGTTCAAATCGGGCATGCTACCGTGCATACACCCGGTGACGAAGTGGATGTCCTGGTAGCCATGAATCCGGCTGCACTGAAAACAAACCTTTCATCTGTTCCGGTAGGTAAGACCATCATTGTAGACACTGATAGCTTTAATAAAAAAAATCTCCAAAAAGCTGAGTATGATGAAAATCCATTACTTACGGGAGAATTAAATAATTTTGTGGTCATAGAAGCACCTATCACGACATTGACCAGAGAAAGCATTGCAGATATTGGTTTGGATAACAAAGCCATGACAAGAAGTAAAAATATGTTTGCATTGGGCATGGTGTTTTGGATGTTTAGCCGTCCCCTTAAATATACAGAAACTTTCATAGATAAAAAATTCGCCGGTAAAACACAACTGATTGAAGCCAATAAGAGGGCATTGCGTGCAGGTTTTAATTTTGCTGAAACCATCGAATTGATTTCTTCTGCATATACGATTTTGCCGGCAAAAATGGACCCGGGAATTTATCGCATCATCAGCGGAAATACTGCAACTGCATGGGGTTTTCTCGCCGCTTCAGAGAAATCAGGCAGACCAATATTTCTGGGGTCATATCCCATTACACCTGCAACTGAGATTTTACAGGAATTAACAGCAAAAAAATACTTTGGCGCTAAAACATTCCAGGCAGAGGACGAAATTGCAGGTATCTCAACAGCCATCGGTGCTTCATTTTCTGGTCATTTAGCCATTACCACAACTTCAGGGCCTGGATTGGCTTTGAAAGGTGAAGCCATCGGCCTGGCAGTTATGACCGAGTTGCCCATTGTGATCGTGGATGTACAAAGAGCAGGTCCTTCAACTGGTTTACCTACCAAACCAGAACAATCTGATCTGCTGCAAGCTATGTATGGAAGACACGGTGAAAGCCCGGTAATCGTTGTGGCAGCTAAATCTCCGGCGGATTGTTTCAACATGGCATTTGAAGCCTCCAGACTTGCGATGGAACACATGACTCCCGTTATTTTGTTGACAGACGGATATATTGCAAATGGTTCAGAGCCATGGAAAATCAAGAAAACTGAAGATTTGCCAATCATCTATCCAAATGATCTGAAAAGCTCCAGAGAAGAATGGATGCCTTATAAACGTGATCCCGAAACACTTGCAAGAGAATGGGTTTTACCTGGAACACCCGGTTTTGAACACCGGGTCGGAGGACTTGAGAAAAAAGATGGTACGGGAGATGTGAATCAAAGTCCAGAAAATCATCAATTGATGGTGAAACTCAGGGCTGAAAAAATCTGCCGTGTTAAAAACAATATTCCTTTGATGCAGGTAGATGGCGCCCAGGAAGGTGATCTGTTGGTGATCGGTTGGGGTGGAACATATGGAAGCCTTTTTACAGCGGTCAACCATTTATTTGAGTCTGGCCAAAAGATAGGGCTCATGCATTTTTCTTACCTGAATCCAATGCCAAAAAATACTGAAGAGATTTTGAAAAAATTCAAAAAATTCATCATTTGCGAATTGAATATGGGACAGCTTCATACAGTGATGAACAGCAAATTTCCTGAATATGATTATTTCAAGTTTAATAAAGTTCAGGGTTTGCCATTCACCGTACTTGAATTGACCCAGAAATTTGAACAAATATTAAATAATCAATAAATTATTATATCATGTCAGAGCAAACCAATCCGGTTTTAACTTTTAAAGATTTTCAAAGCGACCAGGAAGTTAGATGGTGTCCAGGATGTGATGATTATATTATACTGAGAGCCATGCTTAAAGCATTGCCTGAAATGGGAAGGAAAAAAGAGGATTTTGTATTTGTTTCAGGTATCGGATGCTCATCCCGCTTTCCTTATTATGTCGGAACTTATGGAATTCATGGAATCCACGGGAGAGCTGCTGCAATAGCCACCGGAGTAAAGCTGGCAAATCCGGAGTTATCCGTTTGGGTGATGACTGGCGACGGTGATGCTATGGCCATCGGAGGCAACCATTTTATTCATCTTATCAGAAGGAACATCAATATAAAAATTGTGATGTTCAATAATGAGATTTATGGTTTGACCAAAGGCCAGTTTTCTCCAACCTCACTGATAGGTCAGAAAACCTATACTTCACCTTATGGCAATATTCAGCCGCCATTCAATCCGGGACAATTGACCATTGGTTCTTCTGGGAAATACTTTGCAAGGGTACCCGGAAATGATCCCAAGATGATGGAAGAATTATTCGTAAAAGCTGAGAAGTTCAAGGGAACTGCTTCCATTGAAGTGTTGCAGAACTGTGTGATTTTTAATGATGGGGCTTTTGAGGAAATCACCAATAAAGAAACTGAATCAGAAAATCAAATCAGGATAGAACATGGTAAAAAAATGATCTTTGGAAAAAACAAGGATAAAGGCTTGATATTGAAAGGATTTAAACTTGAAGTAGTCAACATCGGTGAGAATGGTATTACAGAAGATGATATTTTGGTTCATGACGCTCACGAAGCAGATCCAACATTGCATCTGATGTTGGTCAGATTGCAAAATCCGGTAGTCATGGGCGAAATCAGAAGAATTGAAGAAACATCATATGACGAAGTATATGTTGAAAGAATGGAGAGTGTCGCAAAGAAATCTCCATTTAAAAACCTGGATGAAATGTTTTTCTCAGGAGATACCTATGTGGTAGAATAGTTTTATCATTACCAGATAATACTGATTTTAATAAAATAGCAATAGACGGCAATCATATTTTGCCGTCTATTATTTTTATAATCAAATCTGTAATTTCATCAGGCTTGAAGGTAACGATATGGTGACCAACATCAGGCATTAAAAAGGTCGTCAGGAATCTCGGGTTGATATTCCTTTTACTGAACTCAAGATTTTTTGGGCTGATCACCATATCCAGCTTGCCATGGATGTGATAAACAGGAATTTTCAAAGTTTGCCAGATTGGCAGGATTTCATTTAATTCGGCTTCATGGACCAGATTTTCAAGGGCTGCAACCTGGCTGGATTCAGGCATGATCTGGCGTGTTTTTGGATGATTGACCATATTGACAGCCGGAAATATTCGTTCCAGTTCCGGGTCAATGGCAGGAGCCAGCATCACCAGCTTGATATTTTTATCCTGATTTTTACTGGCATAGGTCGCAACAATGGGTGAACCATAACTATGTCCAACCAGAATGCAGGATTTAAAAGGAAACTTTGAAATGACATAATCCACCACTTCAGCCTGCTTTTCAATATCAGTTATGGCTTCTCCTGGAGTTGACATTCCATAACCGGGGCGGTCCAAAGAAATGAATCGCACGTTTTTATTCAACAGAGAAGTATCTGACATGATTTCTTTATAAAGCATAGCGTTGCTTGCAGCTCCGTGTAAGCCGAAAACCAAAATATCAGCTTCCTCATATATATATGTTTCCAGATACCTTATAGCTAAATCTGAAATAGTATCGTAGTGAATTTCAAAATGGATGTCCCGGTTACTGAAATATTTATTGATTTTTGGATCGGGGATCGCTGAAATTTGGGCAATGCCCGATAAAAAAAATAAGACAGATAGAAGTATATTTCTGTTTTGTATCATCATGGGAGATTTTAAGCAAAAACGATGGAAAATTGAAAATGTTGAATTAGGTTACAAATAATTTAACTTTAAGTATGTTATTTAACTAAAAATTAACAGTAACCATCTATCGTAAAGATCAATATGGGAAGAACTTGTAAAAAAAATAGAAGCGTTAACCTGATCTCTGATGAACCAGCCTGATGTTACTATGAAATGCAATCAAAATATCGGGTTTCTCAAGGATAAATCGAAAATAAAATTTTAATCCTGAGTTAAAATATTAAATGAATGTATGAGGAAATCATATAAATTCATATGGCAGTTCCTCAAAAAATCCTGTTCTCTTATTTTTCTGGACTTTATTCCAGTCAAAGTATCTTCCGTTCATAGCGATATAAACACCAGGCTTGAGCGATTGAGCAAAAGCCAAAGCGCTGCCAAGGTTGAAGAAACCATCAGAAGAATTACCGAAGGCAGTCGGGATCAATGCACCGGTCAGGATGATGGTTTTGCCTTCTATTTTAGCTTCTGCCAACACCCTGGCAGTTTCAACCATGGTATCGGTTCCGTGGCTGATCACAATATTTTTATATTCTGTTTTTTGACAATGATACAATATGATCTGCCTTTCGGCTTCTGACATATGCAGGCTGTCTATCATCATCAGGGTTTTGATGTCCAAAGGGACGGTACACCTTCCTCTTTCAAACATTTCCGGAAGGTGAGTATTTTTGAAATACAACTCGCCATTAAGAAAATTATACTCTTTGTCGAAGGTTCCACCGGTAATAAACACTTGTATCATGGCTATATTTTATTTAATGACTTTTAAAAAGCTGCCAAAAATACCAATTAAAATGAAGTTTTTACCAATTTGCATGAGTTAGTTCATCATCAGGGAATACAATCATAAAACCTTCGGATACAGCATGAAACTGTCAATTTGAGGAGATAGGAACGTCAGGCTTACAAAGAGATCCGTTTTTGAGTCTTCTCCGAAAAGTCTTTGCCCCCTAAATTCCCATGACGTTTTCAGTCAGTACGCACTGACGTTTTCAGTCAGTACGCGCCTAAAAGAGGACTAATAATTTGTTGGTTTTCAATCGTTTCCCTTTAGTCTTGTGCTGATCTTTGAGGTCAGTAGAATGGGGCAAAAAACGATTGAAATCCAACAAATTGGACTTTTCGGAGAAGACTCTTTTTTTGATGATCAAAACGAATATCCAATGCTGAAATACCCACCTTTGGATTTGATCACATCCTCTGGATCTTTATGAAGATTCGTTAATCCCACAGGCCAGAAACCTCTGACCCGCCAATTCATAATATCAAGGCCAAATCCGATTTGATAGCCCCATTCCAGTTCATTGTATAATCCGGTAAAATCGATCTCTTCTCCACCATTTTTTCCTGCAAAACTTTGCAGAAAATATGGACCGCCAAAAACATAAGTACTGAACATTCCACCCATTTCATTTAAAATGTACACATTTAAATTGACCGGGATCATGATTGAGTGGCGACGGAAAGTGCCCTCAGATGATTTACTCCCATCACCCAAATACAGTGCTTCTGCCTGCAAACCAACATTTTTTGGTAGTTTCAGTTCTGCAGCCATGCCCACTCCAAAGCTTAAAATTTTTTTTGCCGTGTAAAACCTATCCGGAAACCGATGCCCGGAACTTCCAGCCAGAAGATTCAAACCGAAATTAAATTTAACAGCTCCATCTTGTTGAATTTTCTCCATTTTGTTAGCTGACTTCAATTGCGGCATATTTGCCAATTCAGAGATGAGACTACCCAAAAAGGTTGTGATCAAAGCCATGCCTTCATAATCCAGTTTTTCAAAAGTGTCCTGTGGTTTATGATAAGGTGATTTCATACCGGTGAATACATGAATGGCTGGTATTCCTTCATCACCAAATGATTTCGTGTCGGTTCTGGGCTCCACCGTATCATTCATTTTTTTCAAACTGATCTGATAAGAACGTGCAATATCCGATGCAAGCTTTTCACCTTCATGCAACAAACTGATGCCTTTCATATCAATTCCCTGATTGGCAGCATACATACCTACCATATCCAGGCTGAACATTGCCTTGATGTCAGAAGATTCCACCAATTCGTTATTTTCCGCAAAATGTTCTGATCCAAGCAACCCGCTTTCTTCTGCATCAAAAGCAATAAAGATAACACTTCTCTTCAAAAAATCCCTGTGTCCTGAAAAATACCGTGCCAGTTCGATCATTGCAGCCACACCCGATGCATTGTCATCAGCCCCATGAAAAATTTTGATGGTATGGCCAACTTCCTCCATGCCCAAATGATCATAGTGAGCCCCGATCACAATGTATTCATTTACCAGTAATGGGTCTGTGCCTTTCAGATATCCGACTACATTAGTGGCCTCTACACGAGCCATTCCAATTCTCACGTAAAAATCCTGAAAATAACCTTCAGTATTATAAGGCAATAAACCAAATTCTGAAAACTTATCTGCTATGTAATGCTTTGCCAAAATTTTACCCTCTGTACCTAAACCTCTTCCTTCCAGGGAATCGGATGCCAGAAATGAAACATGCTGTTTCAGCTGATGTTCCAATTGGAACCTGTCCAATTCCTGTGCTTTCAATCCCGAAATCACCAAAATAGACATCCATATAATGAGCTTGATCTTTAAAAACATATATTGATTTTTAAATTCTTTAAATAAATGTACCAAACCATTGAATTATTAACCAAAAATAATTTTTTGAAATGAGATCATGTATATCAAAGCTAAATCATTTTAAATTTCAGTCATTTATCTTGTCCTGGCCTGCAACCGTACTCAGGAAAGTAAATTTAGTCGATTTACTGGCTAAAATTGGGATGATTTATGCAAAATTGGTGTTTAAATATTAACTTTGTTAAATGACGACATTGAAGATTTTTTTAATATTTCTTTTTAAAACAAACAAAACATGATAAGATTTCTCTTCCTTTTGGCGATCGTTTTGGCGATCTATGCGATATACATTTACAACAAACTGATCCGCTTCCGTACAATGGTGGATGAAGCATGGAGTGGCATTGATGTTCATTTGAAAAAACGTTACGACCTGATTCCCAACCTGGTCAATACAGTGAAAGGATATGCATCACATGAAAAAGAATTGTTTGAAAAACTGGCTGGACTTAGGGCTGAAGGAATGGGTGCTAATACTGTCAAAGACCATATAGCTGCCGAAACCGGCATTACCAGGGCTTTGGGGCAACTATTTGCCATCGCAGAAAACTACCCTGATTTGAAAGCCAACCAGAATTTTGTTGAACTCCAACGTGAAGTATCAGGAATCGAAAGTGATCTGCAAAAAGCAAGACAGTATTATAACGGCACCGTGAGGAACTACAATATCATGATAGATCAGTTCCCGTCCAACCTCATCGCCAGCTATACCAAACATGTGCCTGCGGAGTTTTTCGAACTGAGTAGTGATGCGGAAAGATCTGTTCCGGAAATCAAGTTTTAATCCGTGTTATGGGAAAATTTTGGATACTACTGTTTGTGACTTTGTTTTTTTTAGGGGAATCAAGCTTTTCCCAGGAAAAAATAATGTCATATCATTCTGAAATTACCATTGAATCCTCAGGCGATTTGGAGGTCACCGAAAATATCAGGGTTCAGGCAGAAGGTGTAAATATCAAACGAGGTATTTACAGAGAATTTCCAACAAAATACGAAGATAAACTTGGGAATCATTTTAATGTTGATTTTGAGGTCGTTAAAGTTCTCAGAGATGGCCAAACAGAGTCATTTCATACGGTTGAGGAGAGGAATGGTGTAGTGGTTTATGTCGGGAAAGAAGATGTAATGCTTGATGCCGGAGCGTATAATTATACTTTAGTTTTTAAAACCAACAGGCAAGTCGGTTTCTTCGAAAACTATGATGAATTGTATTTCAATGCCATCGGAGGTGGTTGGAATTTTACCATTGATACAGCATCTGTAGTGGTCAATCTTCCTGCCGGCTCAAAGTTAATGCAGGCAGCAGCCTATTCCGGTTATGCCGGATCAACAGCATGTGACTGCGCATTGACTAAATATGATGACAAACTTCTGGTTACTTCAACCAGGCCATTCAATCCGGGTGAACAACTGACAATAGCTGTAGGCTGGCCGAAAGGCTTTGTCAAAGAACCTACACAGGTTGAAAAAACCACAAGGTTTTTGAAAAGCAATCTGTTTATTTTCTTCTCAATTATTGGGATCATTATCATTTTTATTCTGTATTTCAGGCTGTGGAAGAGACACGGGATCGACCCACCCAAAGGGACCATTTATCCGATTTTTAATCCACCGGGTGATTTCAGCCCGGCAGAGATTGGTTTTTTGCGATCAATGGGGATGACTCAAAGAGCGATGACGGCTTCTATCGTTAGCATGGCCATAAAGGGTTTTCTCAAAATCAATAAAGAGAAAAAAAAGTATAAACTGGAGAAAATGGAGGGCATAGGAAAAATACTGACGCCCGAAGAAAGTGCAATCTGGAATCGGTTTTTCAGGAATGATGACATTCTGGAATTGGACAATAAAAACCATTCTACATTTACGGTGGCTCTCAACCAGGCCAGTCATGTTATGGAGAAAAAAATGAAACCCCGGTATTTCAGTTTGAATAGTTACAGACTGATTCCTGTGTTTCTGCTTTCAGTGGGATGGGCGATCCTGACCTTTATTTTCAGTCCCGTGATTTATGTTCCGGTAATCTTGTCTGTTTTATTCATCATATTATTCATCGTATTTTTCTGGCTGATCAAAGCGCCGACAGTAGAAGGCAGAAAAGTAATGGATGAGATCGAAGGATTCAAGATGTATTTGTCTGTTGCAGAGAAAGACAAGCTTAATTTCTTCCATGAACCTGATATGACCGTCGAACGATTTGAGGAGATGCTGCCATATGCCATAGCTTTGGGCGTTGAGAATAAATGGGGTAAAAAATTCGAGTATGCCCTGGAACGGGCCAATCAGGAAACCAATAGTTATCATCCGGTCTGGTATGTTGGGATGCATGGGACTCATTTTTCCCCGCAACAGTTTTCGTCCTCTATCGGCAGCAGTTTCAGTTCTGCCATTAGTTCAGCTTCAACGCCGCCAGGAAGTTCTTCTGGAAGCGGTGGCGGTGGATTTTCAGGCGGCGGCGGTGGCGGCGGTGGCGGCGGCGGCTGGTAACAGGATTTTTAGTCATTAAAAATACATTTATGAGAAAGTTTGCGATAGCGGTAGCGATCGTGTTTTGGGTCAATGCTTTATTTGCCCAACAAGATACCTTTGTAATACCCGGTTGGCTAAAACTGGAGCCGGCAGAATTGGAATACCCTGTTTTTAATCAGGCAGAGAATACGAGGGGAAAGATCTACGATGATGAAAAACTGCTACATTTCAATGAATGGGATTTTAGTGATCATTTTCCGGAGGATAATAAACAAATCAGTCCTGAAAGTCTTCAGGAAAGGCGTTGGAAATACTCCATGGATTCACTGATCGCTCCTGAAGCAAACTTTTTAAAACCTGCAGTTGTATATGCAGCAACCTACCTTTGGGCGGAGGAATGGCTCAAAGGTACGATTGAACTAAAGAGCCATGCCATGTTAAAAGTCTGGTTGGATGGTAAAGAAATTGGAACGAAAACAAAATTGGATGAGGAAAATCCGGGCAAAGTTTCTAAGGAAGTGAAACTGGAACGAGGAAAACATCTGTTGCTTGTTAAAATTCTTTTACCTGTTGACAGTCTGAAAACCTGGACTTTAAGCGGGCATTTCATCCACAAGGCAAACAAAAAAAGTAAAGTCATCTTGTCCTTCAACAACTCACCACTGGACAGGAAAAATATACATCACATGCTGGATGGAATTAAATTGTCAGATCTGGATCTTTCACCGGATGGCAAATATTATTTGGTCACATACAGACAGACTTTACCTTCCTCAGACAATTCGGAAAGGTGGACTTTGCTTAAACGAACTGATAACAAGCAATTGGTTCATAGTTTTCGTCATGCTGATATCGGGCAGATCAAATGGTTACCTAAAACCAACAGGATATCCTATACAGCAACCAAAAATAAAGAAACCAAAATATATCTTCTGGATGTTGAAAATTTTAACATTTCAGAGATATTTACAGCGCCTGAAAAGTTTGGAGGATATGACTGGAGTCCGGATGAAAACTGTTTTATCTATTCAGTGTATGAAGAACCAGAGAAAAATGAATCATCGATGGTTCAGATTCAGGGATTGGCAGACAGACAAGCCTGGTGGCGCAACAGATCATTTTTATATAGTTATCATTTAAAATCAGGTAAAAATCAACGGCTTACATGGGGAAATCTGACCACTTCACTTCATGATATCAGTCCGGATGGAAGCAAAATATTGTTTAGTCAGTCCTACCCTGATTACCTGGAAAGGCCATTCAGTAAGCAAAATCTTTTCATGTTGAACCTGGCTGACATGCATCTGGACACTATTTTCTTACGTGAAAGATGGAGTATCAATCCGGTTTTTTCCCCTGACGGTAAATATCTGCTGGCGACCGGAGGACCATCTGCCTTTAACAGTGCCGGGAAAAACACAAAAACAGATCTTGTAACAAATTATGACCAACAGTCGTACATATACAATCTCGAAAATAGAGAGGTGATTCCATATACCAAAAATTTCAATCCATCCATAAACGCTGTTTACTGGCATCCTGTAGATAACCATATTTATCTGGATGTTACGGAAGCTGATTTTAAAAATTTGTATCAATATGATGTAAAGAAAAATACTTTTAGAAGAATAGAAACCGGAGTAGATTACATGGCTTCGATAGATTTTGCCCCAAGAGCATTGGTTGCAGTATATTCCGGAAATCCATCCAATAAATACCCTTCAACCTATAAACTCAACCTCAAGAACCTGAAATACGAACTTTTTGAAGATCCTGAAGCTGAAAACTTCAGTAATGTTGAATTTGGAGAAGTTAAAGACTGGAATTTCGCATCAACATCCGGAGTAGAAATTTCCGGCAGGGTATATTTTCCTCCGGGATTTGATCCCACCAGGAAGTATCCGGTCATAGTTTATTATTATGGAGGCATTACTCCGGTCAGCAGAACATTCGGTGGCAGGTATCCATTCAATCTGTGGGCCGGGCATGATTACATTGTATATGTATTGCAACCCAGCGGAGCGATTGGCTTTGGGCAGGATTTTTCCACTGAGCATATGAACAACTGGGGAACAACGGTGGCAGATGAGATCATCGAGGGAACCAAAAAGTTTTTGGAAGCTCATCCGTTTGCCAATGCTGAAAAAGTCGGGTGTGCGGGTGCTTCCTATGGTGGGTTTATGACTATGTTGCTGATGACAAGGACCGATATATTTGCAACAGCCATTTCACATGCTGGGATCAGCTCTATATCCAGTTATTGGGGAGAAGGATTCTGGGGTTATGCATACAGTGCAGAAGCCAGTGCAGACAGTTATCCCTGGAATAACAGGTCATTATATGTAGATCAAAGCCCTTTATTCAATGCCGACAAGATCAAAACCCCATTATTATTGCTTACCGGAGACTCAGACACCAATGTACCGCCAGGAGAAAGCATACAATTGTATACTGCTTTGAAAATTTTAGGCAGGCCCGTGGAGCTGGTAATGGTAAAAGGAGAAGATCATCATATTTTAACCTACAACAAACGGATCCAATGGCACAATACCATTATGGCATGGTGGGCCAAATACCTCAAGGATGAAGGTGATTGGTGGGATGAATTGTTTCCTGAAGGGAATTATTGAGTATAAGTGCTGATATTTTTCTGAATTTTGCTCGAAAATTTAAACGTTGAATCTTAATCAATCTTTCAAAAAAGATTGAAAATCCTCCCTTAGTGATAGGTGATTATGGTTCAAATTATTATGAGAATGGATATTATCGAAATGAAAATCAAAATTTGGATAGAAATGTGGGAAGATTTGATTAATAATTTTCTCAAAAGATCTTTTGGATTAAGTCTATATAGTCCTCACATTTTAATTGATGATATAATCTCAGAAATCCAAGAAAATGGATTTAAGAGTGTTGATAATAGAAATTATTTTTATTCAAAATTGACATATTATGTTAAAAGTGATACTATTTTACAAAAAGAATTGTTCTCGGAATTTAAGATTTTAAGACAGATCTTTAATACCAATAGGACAAGATATATTCTTGAATCATCATTTAAGATTAAAAGTTATTTTCAAAATGGATTTTATTTTAATAAATCATTAGAGCACTTATCTAATTTGTTATTATCGGAAGGTGAAATATCATCTGAATTCATTAAAGAATTGAATGAAATAAGTCAAAATTTAATTATTGAATTATT
>DDTL01000159.1 GCA_002344345.1 Saprospiraceae bacterium UBA2365 | reverse complement strand
GCCAGAACCAAAGAGGAAAATGATTTAGAACCTCGTTGGATTTACATCCTACGGGGTAAATATTCTGCGTAGCATTAATTTTTCATCAACTTTCTTAAAAGTTCATCCAAAAAATGCACGAATTCAATTTTTAAGACACTAAGCGCCTAAAAGACAACAGTTTTTAATTTTGTGCATGATTGTAATACTGATGATTTGAAAGCCTGAATTACTTATCTTACATTGTTACCCTTCCCGGAGCGCTTCCCCATAAACCTTCAATGCGCGCTCTCTCACCATACTGTGATCCACGATGGGCGGAGGACATGTTTTTCAGTTGGAAATTATAAAGAATCATATAAGAAGGGAATTAAAAAATAAACAAAATTGTTTAGTTATTAATTTTATATAACTTTGAATAAAAAAAGATGCTTCCTGAATTATCCAAAATAAAAGGAATTCACCCCGGAGCGATCTTAAGGAGAGAGAGCAAGGTCCGTGGATTAAAAAACAATGAATTAGCCAGCGCCGTTGGAGAACATCCACAGACGATCAGTTCCATTTTAAAAGAAAAAAGAGGAATAAACCCAAAGCTCTCCATCCGTTTAAGCCATATTTTTGATTGTGATGAGGAATATTTTATGATGTTGCAGGCATGCTATGAGGTTAAAAGCCAGGTAAAACAACATAAAAATATAACACCAGATTTAAGTAAAATCAGGAAGATTCTATTTTGGGACACTGATTTTAGTAAAATTGACTGGGTTCGCAATCAAAGCGCCATCATCAAAAGAATTTTTGAGAGAGGAAATGAAATGGAGATAAAGGAGATCATTTCGTTCTATGGAGAGGAAGCTATAAGAAAGGAATTGATTACAATTGAAGAAAACATCCAGAAGGATTTAATTCTATAAATCATTGATCACCATGAAATTTCATATAAACACAGTTTCTCCGGTACTTTTGGATGTACTTAAAACTATTATGGTAATTGATGAATTAAGCTCCTTTCGTTTGGTAGGCGGAACATGTTTAAGTTTGTTGATGGGTCATAGAATATCGGTTGGCATTGATTTATTTACAGATGCAGCATATGGTTCGATTGATTTTGAAAAAATTGATCAAATATTTATGAAGACATTTGATCATGTAGAATTGGGATTTGGTAGAAACCATAGTATGGGGGAATCCTATTTGATTGGTAAAAGTCAGGATGAAGTGGTAAAGGTAGATCTTTACTATACGGATCCGTTCATCTTTCCCTTAATGGAACTTGAAGGGATCCGCTTGGCGCAATTGGAAGAAATTACTGCCATGAAACTGGATGTGATCGGGCGTAACGGCAGAAAGAAAGATTTCTGGGATTTGCATGAATTGTTGGAATACTTTTCCCTCCAGCAAATGCTGGATTTCTATGAAAGGAGATATCCATATAGCTTTCCCAAAGAAGTAATACTAAAAAAGATGATTGATTTTAAAGAAGCAGAAGATGACTTTGAGCCGATATGCCTCAAAAATAAATATTGGGAACTGATAAAACTTGACATTGAAGAAACTGTTAAACAAGAATTCAATTTTCTAAGTTGATTAACTAGCGCCTCCGAAATATTTAAAGGATTATTCTTCTCTCAACGCTTCCCCATACACCTTCAATGCGCGCTCTCTCGCCATACGATGATCCACGATGGGCGGAGGAATGGTCTGCTGCCAGTCTGGACCGAGCCATTTCTGGATATAAATACCATCCGGATCGAAGCGTTTTTGTTGCTCTTCGGGGTTGAATATCCGGAAATAGGGCGCTGCGTCACAACCGCTGCCTGATGCCCATTGCCAGTTGCCATTGTTGGAAGATAATTCATAATCCAGCAGTTTTTCTGCAAAATAGGCTTCTCCCCATCGCCAGTCGATCAGCAAGTGTTTGGTGAGAAAACTGGCAGTGACCATCCGGACTCGGTTGTGCATCAAACCGGTGGAGTTCAACTCCTTCATGCCGGCATCCACCATGGGATAACCTGTTTCGCCGCGACACCAAAGGTCAAATTCTTTTTCATCATTGCGCCAGGCGATGCGGTCGTATTTTGGTTTGAAGCTTTTGCTGACCACATGGGGAAATGAAAAGAGGATCATCATAAAGAATTCGCGCCAGATGAGTTCGCCGAGCCAGGTATCATTGAGTTCAAGGGCTTGTTTGACTAAATGACGGATGCTCACTGTCCCGAAACGCAGGTGAACACTCATCTGCGAAGTGCCTTGTTGCAAAGCCGGGAAATTCCGGGTCTGATCATAGTTCTTTATAACTTCCGGGTTGATTTCGTTCCGGGCCAGGCGTGTCCCGCTTTCAGTAAAACCTGCCAGGGACAAAGGTGGAAAATCGAATGTCTGGTGACAGAAAAAATGGTGCAACAGGTTTTCTGAAGGCCATTCGCGAAGGTCATCGGGTGTCAGGCGGGACTTCCACGTACGGCTGTAAGGCGTGAAAACAGTGTATGGCTTGCCGTCTTTTTTGACGATATCGTCTTTTTCGAAAATGACCTGATCTTTATAAGTGAAAAACGGGATTTCTTTCTTTTGCAATAATGTAGCGATCTGTTGATCCCGTGCAACGGCATAGGGTTCGTAATCGTGATTGGTATGCACTTCCATGATTTGAAACCGCGTGGTCAGTTGACTGAAAACTTCTTCCGGTTTGCCGTACATCACCAGCAATGAGCTTTGTTTTTGGGTCAGTGTCCGGTTGATGTCTTCGAGCAGGTGATAGATAATGCTGACGCGTTTATCGGCCGGATCTGTTAATTTGCTTAGGATGTCCGGGTCAAAAATGAACAGCGGAACCACAGGGAAAGCACTTTTAAGGGCATGCAACAGACCTTTGTTGTCGTGCAGGCGAAGGTCGCGTCTGAACCAGAAAACGGTCACTTTTTGCATATCGGGATTTATTTTATGTCTCACAAACTCAAATTAATCAGTCTTGCTATTAAATGCAATTTTCCGGTTTTTTGTTTACAATGCCCAAAACCGGGCAGGATATTTCAACTTTTTTGTATATCCGACAGGTTACTCAGTTTTTTTTTGTCCGGGAACGAACTCAATTTTCCTATTTTTCAATTCATTATTGAACGCTGATACTTAACAAATCCACACTATTAACAGCCTATATTATTAAGTGTCTTAAAAATTGAATTCGTGCATATTTGGCAGAACTTTGACGAATTTTGATCTTAGAAATAATGCCACACAGAATATTTACCCCGTAGGATGTAAATCCATCGGGGTTGAACCCCGTAGGATGTAAATCCATCGGGGTTGAACCCCGTAGGATATATATCCAACGGGGTTGAACCCCGTAGCGAAGCGGCTCGGGGTTCTTAAATCATTTTCCTCTTTGGTTCTGTCTCGTCCAGCTTAGGTAATGATCGATATCAGCTATCTGAAACAGGAAGAATGGCCATTTCAGGCTATGAATTGCATCATTTTGGCACATCTTAGCCACAACTGCTGTATTTTTGCAAAAATATTAAATATGATGTCAGATCTTGAAATAGCCAAAGCCACCCAAATGAAAGTGATTTGGGAGATCAGCGACCAATTGGGAATTGCCCGCGAAGATCTACTGCTTTATGGAAATTATATCAGTAAGCTACCGCTTAAGCTGATAGATGATGAAAAAATAAAAGATAAAAAACTGATTTTAGTTACCGCGTTGACGCCGACTCCTTCCGGTGAAGGAAAAACCACCATGTCCATCGGATTGTCAGAAGGCCTAAACCGGATCGGAGTAAAAACGGTGGTCGTCCTGCGTGAACCTTCACTTGGTCCCGTTTTCGGTATCAAAGGTGGAGCAGCAGGTGGTGGAAGAGCTCAGGTACTTCCGATGGAAGATATCAACCTGCATTTTACGGGTGATCTTTCTGCAGTTGAAAAAGCGCACAATTTGTTGAGTGCATTGATTGATAACCATTTACAAAGCAAAAATAATACACTCAATATCGATCCAAGGAAGATCGTATGGAAAAGAGTTATGGATATGAATGACCGGTCGTTGCGGGAAATGGTCATCGGCTTAGGCGGCACAAAACAAGGCGTGCCCCGACAGTCTGGTTTTGACATCACGGCTGCTTCGGAAGTAATGGCAGCCTTGTGTCTTGCCACAAGCATCGATGATCTTAAAATCAAACTGGGAAATATTCTTATCGGATATACATATGATCAAAAGCCTGTTTTTGCACGGGATTTTAATGCTCAGGGCGCTATGACAGCTTTGCTTAAATATGCCATAATGCCAAACCTGGTTCAGACGATCGAAGGAAATCCTGCGATCATCCACGGAGGTCCCTTTGCAAATATTGCACAGGGAACCAATACCCTGATCGCTACCAAAATGGGATTGACACTGTCAGATTATGTGGTGACCGAAGCAGGTTTTGCGTCAGAACTGGGCGCGGAGAAATTTCTGGACATCAAGTGTCAATATGGCGGTCTGACACCGAATGCGGCAGTCATCGTGGCTACGATCAGGGCTTTGAAATACCATGGCGGGATCAAATTGGCCAATCTAAAAGAACCCAATGTGGAAGCAGTCAGGACCGGCCTTCAAAATCTTGAAAAACACATTGAGAATATCCGTTTTTTCAGTCTGAGTCCGGTAGTTGCTATCAACAAATTTGTCAGCGACACACAGGAAGAAATTGATATCGTCAGGGAAAGATGCGCTGAATTGGGCGTAAAGGTGGCGGTTTCAGAAGCCTGGGAAAAAGGTTCAGAAGGCGCTGTTGAACTCGCGCAACTGGTTCGCCATGAAGCTGAAAAATGTGACAGTTGTTTCGAGCCGCTTTATGATTTTGACTCCACCATAGAAGAGAAGATCCGGACAATTGCTACCAAATTATATGGAGCCAAAAATGTGGAGTACACCATCGAAGCCAGAAAACAGATGGAGATCTTCGACATGAATGGTTTTGGAAAATTGCCGGTTTGCATTGCCAAAACACAGAATTCACTGTCTGATGATCCCAACAAAAAAAATCGTCCAAGGGATTTTACCGTAAAGATCCGCGAATTTGAGATCGCTGCCGGCGCGGGATTTATCATACCGATCGCAGGTACGATCAGCCGGATGCCGGGATTGCCCGGGATACCATCTGCCGAGAACATCGACATTGATAATGAAGGGAATATAAGCGGGTTGTTCTGATCCAGACTTGAAGCAACCATTTTTAATTCACAAAACAAAATCTGCTAAAAAAAATAATCTGGTTGAAGGTTAAAGAACTTTTTGGGGTAGTTTTTTTGTCCGGATGGCACGTAGTAGTTCATCCTTTAGCTTGCCAATTCACAATGGTGGAAGCTTCAGGGTTTCCATTAAATTATTTGGTCTGCACACCAAGGGATAAATTGCCACAAAATACCTCCGGATCCATGGATCACAGATTCCATTCCCGAGTCTGCTCCGAAAAATACTTTATTTTGATCTACTCCGAAAAGTAAGGTCTGAACCGAATGATGAATCATTCCATTAAAATGATTTTAGCAAGTTTGGAAAAGTAAGGTACGATAGAAACACTTTATTTTTGTCAAAAAAACATGGAAATCAAAGGTGTTCAAATATATTATTTTTCCGGAACAGGCAATTCCAGAAATGTGGCTAAATGGTTTTCACAGGTTGCCGCAGAAAAAAATATAGATTGCCAGTTGACCAACATAAGCCGGATCGACCGCATTCAAATTGAAAAACCAAAGCCTGGCAATCTGATTGTTTTTACATCACCCATACATGGATTCAACTATCCGCCGATCATGCTTCATTTTATCATGCGTTTTCCAAAAGGAAACAACCCGGTAGTATTGATGAACACACGCGCAGGTATGTTGGTCGGCCAATGGATCACACCCGGCATTACAGGCATTGCATTTTATATCACTTCCCTTTTCCTGATGCTCAAAGGTTATACCATCAGAGCATTTTATCCCGTTGATCTGCCATCCAACTGGATATCAGTTCACCCAGGCCTGAACCAACGTACCATAAAATTTATGCATGAAAAAATTAAAGAAAAAGTAAGGAAATTCAGCTTAAAAATCCTATCCGGAAAAACACATTTTAAAGCGCTGCTGGAGATCCACGACCTGATTTTGTTTCCAATTGCAGTTATGTATTATTTTGCGGGTCGTTTTCTTTTTTCCAAAACTTATTATGCATCAGCCGATTGTGATCATTGCGATGTGTGCATTAAGTCATGTCCAGTAAAAGCGATCATCAAAATAGATAACAGACCATACTGGACATTCAATTGTGAAAGTTGCATGAAGTGCATGAGTCATTGTCCGGGAAAAGCCATCGAAACCGGGCATGGTTTTATCGTTGCCTACAGCATACTCTTTTCAATGGTTTTATCTGACTTATTCTTCCACTTTTTTGAATTGACATTCTTTAATATAGAGCATTCTTTTTTACATTTTTTGGCTGAATCGGCTCTTTTTTTAGTTATTTTGGCGCTTTGGTACAGACTCATACATTTTCTGCTCAGATTTCGAATATTTGAACGGCTAATGGTTTACACTTCATTAACGAGGTTTAAATTTTGGGGTCGGCGATACAAAGCGCTAAAAGAATGATACAGGAAAAAACCATCAGTTACTATCATCAGAAAGCAAGCGAAGTCCTGCAATACATCAACAATAACATCGGTTCAGATTTAAATATCAGATATCTGGCTGAACGGTTTCATATTTCCTTCTATCATTTTCACAGGATCATGCGGGCTTTCCTGGATGAACCTTTGGGTGAATATATCAACAGGGTTCGCCTTGAAACTGCCGTCAGTTTATTAAAATACAGCAGCGAGCCACTGTCTGTTATAGCCGGAAATATCGGATATGCTGATCTTTCTTCTTTTTCAAAAGCTTTCAGCAAAGAATTTGGCATTTCACCTATTGAATGCAGGAATGACCAGTCACTTGTATTGAATACACATATTGACTACCGGATGAACAGTGAAAGGAAGATCATCGTCCAACTAAAACCAAAAATCATCACATTGCCCGATAAAAAAGTTTGTTACATCCATGTTATAGGGAAATATGGGTCTGATGAGGTTCAAAAGGCATGGGATGAATTGGAGGAATTCTCAAAGAGAAATAAATTGTCCGGGTGGCGACCCGGGTTTTTTGCCATATATTATGATGATCCCGATATAGTGGATCCGGCACTCTGTTCTTCGGATGTATGCATTGCCACAAAAAAGGATTTAAAGGAAGAAGGCAGGATAAAGTTTAAAACGATAAAAGGTGAAAAATGTATGGTCTTCCGATACAAAGGACCGTATGAACAACTTTGGGATATTTATGAATACATTTACAAAGACTGGATTATAAAAACGGATCACACATTACGCGACTTGCCCACTTTTGAAAAATACCTTAATTTTTTACCTCAAACAAAACCGGAAAATCTGTTGACAGAAATATACATTCCGATCGAATGAAATCTTACATCCCGGTAATATCAATGGATAGTAAATCCGGACTTGAATCCGGAGGATCCCTGGTTTTTAGAGAAAATCAGTGTGTATGCTATATTTTTTGACAACATAAATGTCAAAATATGGAACATTTGCTGCATTTTAATCAGCCTGACTTGCTATAAATAAAAAATGATAAGACTGTGAATACTTATCTTTGGCTCCGCAAAAAACATCAAAGTAAAATAATGATCAAAAAATCTATCACCATTCTTTTTGGATTGCTTTTATTCATCTCATGCAAACAACATCCCGGGACAATTGAAATGGATTGGGTCTTTGTAGCAGGTGGAACTTTTGAACAAGGAAAAAACCAAATAATTATCAGTCCTAAAGGTGACACCATTACCGGTTTTACCAGTCCGAACCGCATGGTAGAAATCAGCGATTTTTACATCAGCAAATGTGAAATAACCGTAAAACAGTTCAGAGAATTTTGTGAAAAAACGGGCAGGAACATGCCTGATCCGCCTATAGAAAATGCCCACGGGAAAAAAGTGTATTACCAATGGATAGACGAAAATCCCATGCTTGCTACCTGGGATGAAGCCAATGAATTTGCAAAATGGGCAGGCGGAAGATTGCCGACCGAGGCAGAATGGGAATATGCGGCCAAGGGAGGAAAGAAAACCAAAGGTTACCGTTATAGCGGAAGCAATGATCAAACTGAAATCGGATGGGTTCATGAGAACTCCGACAGTACTTTTCATGCGACAGGCCTTTTAAAACCAAATGAGCTGGGCATACATGATATGACTGGAAATGTGAGTGAATGGGTTAATGATTGGTACAATCCTGAAAAAGACAGTATGGTAAGTCTTAAAAATCCTCAGGGTCCTCCGGATGGGTTATATAAAATTTCAAAAGGTGTCAGCTGGTTTTACAACACCCGGGATGCTCACGGAAATCCTTTAAAATATGGAATTCACATGCCTGAAGTGAGATATCAATCACCACGCGATACAAGAAATGACGGTTTTGGGTTCAGAATTGCAAAAAACAAGTGAAATATAAGCGAAAATCAGCCGGATTTCAATTTGCTGTATGGATGAAAGGGTCAAAGAAAATCTCTGAATGGATTCATGATCAGGAATCATTATTGACCATAAGAAAGATGCAAAAAAGATTTTTGGATGACCAGTAAACTAAATGATTGACAGCGCCATCTTCAAAAAACAAAACTTGTTTTTTCCCGACCCTTTTTCTTAAATTAAAAAATAACCTGGTTGAAGGTTAAAGAACTTTTTGGGGTAGTTTTTTTGTCCGGATGGCACGTAGTAGTTCATCCTTTAGCTTGCCAATTCACAATGGTGGAAGCTTCAGGGTTTCCATTAAATTATTTGGTCTGCTCACCAAAGTTTAAATTGCCACGAAATACCTCAGGATCCATGGATCGCAGATTCCATTCCTGAGTCTGCTCCGAAAAATACTTACTTTTCAAAACCCGATAAAAATGTACTTTAATACCGACGTGATATTGAATATAGTACATTGGAATAATACCAAAGTGAAATTCTGTTTAGTCCAAAAGGTTGTAACAGAATTTAATACTTTGGTTAATGCCGGATTGATTTATACCCCAAGCTTCAGTTGGATAATTGGACTAATATAAAAATCACATATGGATATGTTTAACCTATTGAATTTCAGTCGGCATGTTATCACTAATTGGACTATTTAATAACATTATTTGGTAGAATTCGAAAATGGTGGGTGATATTATTTATTTCACTTTATAGAAATTGAAAATTGATAATTCGTAATGACATTGGAATTGTAAATAAATAAGATATGGTGAATTGGCAAAGTAATAGGATAC
>DDTL01000202.1:12590-28197 GCA_002344345.1 Saprospiraceae bacterium UBA2365 | reverse complement strand
AATATTTGCAAGTTGGGTTAAATTTAATTTTAATGAAAAATTTTATAATTTTATCCTGCGTTTTTTTACTTGTTATGAGTATAAATCAAATAGGAAAGACGCAGCAAAAGAACTGTAATGGACCATTTGATGTTGATCTTTCAGACAACACAACTCATACTTTCGATGATGTATTGTCACAATTAGGGATAGCTACATTGCAGGAATTCAATGATCTGAAACGACAATTCGATATGGTGATTGGAGGCACTTTACTGCTTGATAAACCAAATCAGGAAATCGCGTTTTATGGCACCAGGATTAAAATGCTGGGTAATGCAAGAATTGAGGTGAGAAACACTACTACCCTCACTTTAGATAATGCCCACATATATGGATGTGGTACAATGTGGCGGAATATTGATATTCTGAATGGAACTATCAAAACGCGAAACGATTGCACTATTGAAGATGCAACATTTGCTATAAACGCACCGGTTAATTCCAAAATTGATTTACAATCTACTCATTTTAAAAACAATCTGTATGGCGTGAGTATTGGAGGTACAGGTGCAACTAATATTCAGGTGTCTATTTCAGAATGTTCATTTTACTCAGATCATAGTTTTCTTTCAACCAATCCAATTGTAGTCGGAATTAGTGTTGTCGGCTTAGATTACATTGCTTTAAGTCCTGAATCCGGGGAAAGAAATACCTTCAGTAATTTGCATAATGGTATTGTTGGTGTTTCTGCTTCGATCAGGGTTAAAGATTCCGATTTTCAAAACATTACTGTCAGTTATGTTTTAGAAGACCCCAATGCCTGGCAAAAAGGAGGGTATGGTATTTTTTTGGATGGTTCCCGTTCAAATTTAATGTCACAAATTGAAGACAATACATTTTCCTCTAAGCATACCGCTATCAGGTCAAACAAAGCAAACATAAATGTCAGAGATAACATCATTAGCAGTCAGACAGGCATTTCTCTGGAAAATGTCAATAGATTCTGGCTGTCGAATAACAATATCATCGCATCAGTTGCCGGGATTCAACTCAATTCATGTAACCGGGCAGGCAGATCTTTCCATATCTATGACAATATGATCGATATGCCGTACACCGGCAAGGCAATAGATGTACAGCTTTCTGATGAATTGGAGATCAGACTAAATGACATTAAAATCAATGAACAGGCAAAAGCCGGAATTTTCTCAAGAGAATCCCATGGTGTGATTTTTGAAGACAATTATTTGATTGTAGGAGGATCAACAGATTTCGAAAACACCGGTATCCACCTGGAAAGCAGTAATTATGTGGATGTGACAGATAACGATCTGGAAAAACTGGATTACGCAATTTGCTGTTTTCCACGGTCAACAGGTATTTACTCAGAAAACTCTTTCGGCCATTACGCCTGCAATAAAATATATGGAGAAAGTGAATATGTAGGTTTTACCAATTCAGGCATGGAATTTTTGCATATGTGCGATAACAGCAAACTTGCGGGAAATGAATTACAAGGATTCGGAACTAAAGACCTTATACTGGGCAGTCAGGATTTTGATGTGCCGACCATCATCGGAACCCAGGGAGATTTTACCAACCTTAAAGGCTGGGGCAATAAATGGACAGGCTTGTCAGGCGGAGCGGCTTATAATTATTCGGAATTTGCTATTGATGATTCCCGCTTTCTTGTGAATTCATTTGGAGATCCGGATTCCAAGCCTGCAGTAATAGTTCCATCCGCAAACTGGTTTTGGGATTATCTCGGAGCAACTAACGAATCACCCTGTACTGATCCGGATAATGGCAATAATGGTCCAATTTATGACTGTACGGATCTGGTAAACAAAATCACCATGATCGATACCACGCGTCAATTTGATGCATGCCAAAAAGCAATCTGGAAATACCATTACTTTAAAAAACTACTGAGGATGAAAAAACTGAATCAACTAAGCCCCGGGTGTCTGAGTTTTTTAAATGCCTATAACAATGACGTGCTGGTAAAAATAGCTAAGGTGGATTCAGCCATAACCCATATTCTGATCAATCAGGCTGCGGATTCATTATTGTATGAAAACATTATGACTACTCAGTCCCAACTGAATACATTGCATGATCAGGGCTTGGTCTTCACGCCTCAATATCAGCAGTATATGACACTCTACAGCCAACTATTAGCTGACCACAGGGTTCTGCTGGAAACCGAGCGCAATAAAGACCTCATGAAAGTGGATAGTGTAAAAAATGTGATCACTACCATTTCGGTCAGAGATCACTGTCTGCAATTATTGCTGAATACATTTAATGTACAACTCGATTATATCAAAAGCGACACGCTTACACCGGCACAAATCGCTTATGTTACAGACGTATCCGAAATGTGTCCCTATGATATGGGAGAGGCGGTTTATCTTGCCAGAAGCATACGCAGCATTGTTGAAAATGTTAGCTATGATAGGATAGAAGATTGTGCACCGGCCAGAGTGACACCAAGAAGTTCGGGAAATATGTTCACAGAAAACAAACTGTATGTATATCCGAATCCGGTTTCAGATGAACTAAATATCGCATTTGAAGCAAAGCCAAATGAGAAGGGTGCCATCACTATAAGTGATATGAATGGCAGATTGGTTAAGCAATTCAAATTGGAGGAAATTGACCAAAGTCTGAAATTAAATGTAATTAATTTAAATTCAGGATTATATATTGTTAAATATATGTCCCATTCAGGAGTTGAACACATAGAGAAATTTGTGATTTCGAAATAATGTCTGATCTGACCTGCCGGATAATTGATAAGACCGGCAGGTCTTTTTAAAAACTCCACTTATTTAAACAGTAAAATATATGAATAAAGTCTTTACGATATTCTTTTTAATCTTTACGATTTTATCAAATATCACAGCACAAAACAAACGGGATTATAAATGGGTGATGGGGTGGAATTTACCTGATTTAAAGGGCGGCAATATCATTGATTTTGACAATAACAGATCGATCGATACCGGATTTTTAGCTTTTGCCATGGCTGAAAATTGTGTTAACATATGCGATAAAAATGGAAAACTACTGATGTACTCAAATGGGTGTGCAATAGCAGATCAAACTCATAACATTATGCAAAATGGTGACAGTATCAATTTTGGTAAGGCATGGCAAGACTTTTGTCCATACAAATACAGTGTAGGATATCCTGTCGCACAAAATTCACTGATCCTTCCCGATCCCGGTAATTACGATGAAAATGGTAATCAGGTGAAAAATGGCTATTATTTACTTCTTAAAAGAACAGAACTACTTTTTCACCCTTACCTACATACCTGGTGCCCCGGAGTTTCTTATTCTTATGTAGACATGAATGCCAATAATGGTAAAGGAAAGGTCACAAAAAAGAATAAACTGATATTTCAAACTAAAAGTCTGACACAAGGCTATATGACTGCCTGCAAACATGCCAACGGCAAAGACTGGTGGATAGTGCAGATAAAGCAGGATACGAATATTTTTTTTAAAATACTGCTGACCAAAGATACTATAATGGTGGTTGATTCTCAAAGTATTGGTAATTTCAAATTTTACAGAGATAATAACTTAGGACAGGCAGTATTTACTCCTGACGGCTCTAAATGGGTGGCATTCAATTCCAAAGAAAAGGCGATAATCCTTGATTTCGACAGATCTACCGGAGAATTATACAATCTCCGCCAGGTCAACCCTCAGGACAGCGGTCAATTTGTAGGAGTTGCAGTTTCTCCAAATTCGCGCTTTGCCTATTTATCCGCAATGACCGACCTGTATCAGATCGATCTTTGGGCTGATGATATACAGGCTTCGCTAACACATATAGCGCATATAGATTATATTCAGGATCCTCCCAGTTTTGTGTATTCCTTTAGTCTTGCCCAGCTCGGACCTGACTGCAGGATATATATAGTGAGTGGGAGTACAGGCTACTATCTTGGTGTGATCAATAAACCCGATGAAAAGGGGCAGGCATGCGATTTTCAGCAGCATTCCTTTTATTTACCAAATCTGAATTTAAATATGTCCCTGCCCAATTTTCCTCATTTCCGGATGGATGAAGCTGAAGTGTGTGATAGTACGTTGACACTGATACCTAAAGAATTATGGATATGCGAAAAACCGGATGTCCGTATTTTTCCCAATCCTGCACGCGACCAGGTAACTATGCAGTTTGCCACTCCTGTGATAGAAGAGTATGAATATACCCTGTATGACCTGCATGGCAGAAAAGTGCTCAATGGTCAGATACCAATGCTGGGCACTGAGATAGAAATAGATTTGTCATCACTTATTTCCGGTTTATATCTGATGCAGATCATAGACACAAAGCAAAATCTGATGTGGAGTGATAAAGTGGTTGTGAAGTAATTGTCTGAATTTAATTGTTTCACCGCTGTTGGTGTTTACACCAGCAGTATGTGTGATAAAAAAAACAGAATGATTGCACTTACTTTGTTGGTGAATACAACTCCAAAGGCGAAAAAAGTATTTAAAAACATAGTCTTACCGGTTTTATACAGGAACCGGTAAGGCTTTTTGTTCCAAAAGTAACACACTTAAACAAGAAGAATAATGAATAAATCAGCATTACTATTATTTATTTTTCACATTTTTTTATCAGGAGTTTATTCTCAGAACAAAAGAGATTATAAATGGGTAATGGGTAGTAGTTTTGAAGGTATCGAAGGAGGGAATATCATTGATTTTGACAATAACAGATCGATCGATACCGGATTTTTAGCTTTTGCCATGGCTGAAAATTGTGTTAACATATGCGATAAAAATGGAAAACTACTGATGTACTCAAATGGTTGTGCTATTGCAGATAGAACACATAGCATTATGCAAAATGGTGACAGTATCAATTATGGTAAGGCATGGCAAGACTTTTGTCCATACAAATACAGTGTAGGATATCCAGTCACCCAAAATTCACTGATCCTTCCTGATCCCGGTAATTACGATGAAAATGGTAATCAGTTGAAAAATGGCTATTATTTACTTCATAAAAGAACAGAACTACTTTTTCACCCTTACCTACATACCTGGTGCCCCGGAGTTTCTTATTCTTATGTGGACATGAATGGCAATAATGGCATAGGCAGGGTAACAAAAAAGAATAATCTGATATTTCAAACTAAAAGCCTGACACAAGGCTACATGACTGCCTGCAAACATGCCAACGGCAAAGACTGGTGGATAGTGCAGATAGAGCAGGATACGAATATTTTTTTTAAAATACTGCTGACTAAAGATAGTATAATGGTGGTTGATTCTCAAAATATTGGTAATTTCAAATTTTATAGAGATAATAATTTAGGACAGGCAGTATTTACTCCTGACGGCTCTAAATGGGTGGCATTCAATTCCAAAGAAAAGGCGATAATCCTTGATTTCGACAGAACGACCGGAGAATTATACAATCTCCGCCAGGTTAACCCTCAGGACAGCGGTCAATTTGTAGGAGTTGCAGTTTCTCCAAATTCGCGCTTTGCCTATTTATCCGCAATGACCGACCTGTATCAGATCGATCTTTGGGCTGATGATATACAGGCTTCGCTAACACATATAGCGCATATAGATTATTTTCCAGATCCATACTTCATAAGTACTTTTAGTTTAGCGCAACTTGGACCCGACTGTAAGATTTATATAGTGAATGGAGGTACAAATAATTACTTGCATGTTATCAATAAACCCAATGAAAAAGGGGAAGCATGCGATTTTAAGCAACATTCATTTTATTTACCTAATAGAAATTATAATGGCTCTTTACCGAATTTTCCGCATTTCCGGATGGATGAAGCTGAAGTGTGTGATAGTACGTTGACATCAATCTTCGGTGAGCTTGTCTTATTACGCAGGGATATAAAGGTGTGGCCCAATCCATCGTCGGGAGTGTTCAATATAGAGCTTCCTGATGTAGGAGCAGGTAAGCTAGTCGTGAGTAATATCTCAGGGCAGATGGTGTATGAGCGGGATGTGAGCAATATCATCAACAAGGAACAGATAGATATCTCACACTATCCTTCCGGACGCTACAATGTCGAGTTTTGGCCGGAGAAGGTGAAGGATCGGGTGTTTTATGGGGGGCAGGTGGTGAAAAATTGAAATGAATGTCTGAATTAGGATTTTTATTTGTCCGTATGGAGGATGGGATGATTATAGGATTTATTAAAAATATGAAAATGAAGTTCGAAGATTTGACACATAAGATTATTGGTTGTGCTATGAGGGTTCATAGTGTGTTGGGAAGTGGCTTTCAGGAGGTCATTTATCAACGGGCTATGACTATTGAAATGGAAAAACAAGGATTATCTTTTGCCCGTGAAATGGAAATGGAAATTTATTACGACAATATTTCTATAGGTACACGCAGAGTAGATTTTTTTGTAGAAAATAAAATCATGGTCGAACTTAAAGCTATATCGAAGTTAGAGGACATACATCTTGCTCAGGCAATGAATTATTGTCAGGCATACAAACTGCCAATAGGATTGTTAATCAACTTTGGATCAAAAAGTCTTGAATTTAAAAGAGTATATAATATCAATCATCCTGATAACAAAAACTATAAAAATGATAATCCTTAAATCATTTAATCTTAAAAATCCTAATTCAGACAGTTACGGAAATGCGATCCACCTTGCAAGGTCAATGGCGAATACTTTCGACAAAACCTACTTTGATGTCTTTGATGATTGTCCTGAAGTGATCAGACCAAGAGCCGCATCAAACACTTTAAATTCTATAGTTCAACCAAATCCTACCAAAGGGGAGTTGAATATTGTAATGGAAAATCCATTTTCAGGAACCATAGAAATGTTTGATATTACCGGCCAATTAGTGTATAGTAACAGATGTGAGAATATTTTTGAAAAAACGATCCATCTGAACTTAAATGAAGGTGTTTTTATGCTGAAGATCACTTCTATAAGCGGAGAAAGTGATATTGAAAAAGTAATTGTCACCAAATAGTTTAATATAAGCCCGGATATGTTATATCCGGACTTTTTAATTTATTGTTATGAAGTATTTTATATTTATTTTCTTTCTTTTTAGTTACTCTTATACTTTTGGACAATCAAAGCAGGATTATGTCTGGTTATGGGGAGTAGATCGTTCTCCAGCGCCAGGAATTCAGGGATATAAATTTGATTTCAAAATAAAACCATTTACAATTACTACTTCAAATATTGGTGTAGAATTTGATAATAACAATGCCTCCATTTGCGATAAAGATGGCAATCTTTTGTTTTACTCAAATGGGTGTGCCGTGCTTAACAAAGAAGCAAAGATCATGCCCGATGGGGATAGTCTCAATTTCAATATCTGGCAGGATCTGTCCGGTTGGAATGACTGTGTCAGACTTGGGTATCCAGGCACACAAAATATAATGATTTTAAATGATCCGGGAAATGAAAATGAGTACTATATAATTCATAAACCAAGGGTATTTGAAAGCTGGGAAAATCACAGTATGAAATATCTATGGTATTCTAAAGTAGATATGAATCTGGACAATGGAAAAGGGGACGTTACTAATAAAAATATAGTTCTTTATGACGAAAGGCAATCATTGAGTAGCTACTTGACAGCTATCAGGCATGCCAATGGGAAGGATTGGTGGATTGTTCAACCACTTCAGGAAGATTCTTTATTTATATCTTTCTTACTTACTCAAAATGGATTTGAAAAGCAAAATTTTCAAAATAGTCATGAATTCTTTAAGGAAAGTGGAACAAGTGCGGCCGGTACTGCAAAATTCAGTCCTGATGGAACAAAATATGCACTTTATGCGTATAAAAACAATCTTCATATTTATGATTTTGATAGAAATACGGGGGTATTAAGTAATCATAATAAAGTAATAATTTATGATTCGATAAATTTTGGTGATATAAGATTTAGTAGCGTCGAATGGTCTCCAAACAGCAGGTTCATCTACGTTTCAAATGAGTTGGAATTGTATCAGATCGACACCTGGGAAGAAAACCTTCAAGATGGGGTACGATTGATCGGGGTCTATGATGGTACGCTCAATCCCTTCCCAAACACTTTCTTCCTGATGGCACAGGGGCCAGACTGCAGAATATACATGTGCAGCACCAGCGGCAATGAAACCTATCATGTGATCAACAAGCCTGATGAATTGGGTGCAGCCTGCGATTTCGTGCAGAATGGTATCAAACTACCCTACGAAGCAGGTTTTGGCAGCATGCCCAACTTCCCACGCTTCCGTGTGGATGAAGTGGAAAAATGCGATCCTACGATCGTGTCGGTGTTCGGGGATTATGTATGGTATCGCAGGGATATAAAGGTATGGCCCAATCCATCGTCGGGTGTCTTCAATATTGAGCTTCCTGATGTAGGAGCGGGGAAGCTGGTGGTTTCTAATATAAACGGGCAGATACTCTATGACAAAGATATGAGCAATATCATCAACCAGGAACAGATTGATATCTCACACTATCCTTCCGGACGCTACAATGTGGAGTTTTGGCCCGAGAAGGTGAAGGATCGGGTGTATTATGGGGCACAGGTGGTATTGAGTGGGAAATGAGCACTTGATTTTATATACCAGGTAAATTCATTACCAAAGCTAATTATTAAAATCTTTCTTTTCAACAAGGAAAGCAAAACCTAATAATCATTTAATGAATTTGAATGATTTTATTGTTGTTTTGATACTTGAATGCATTAATTCGTCTTCATTTCAATCCCTTCAGAGATAAATAGGTACCATCTTCCCTCACCTCCCTCGCAAGCTCTCCGATAGACTGTTGGCTGAATTTATAAAGCACTTTCTTTCTGAAATCAGAGAAAACATCATGGAGGGGACATGGATGATCACCATCACACTCGGGCAATCCAAGAAAACATCCTTCAAAGACATCGCCTCCTTCCATCACTGCGATCACATCGCAGATCTTGCGTTGCAGATCTTCTTCAGAAAGGTAATAGCCGCCTGTGGGCCCTTTCAGCGAACTGATCACGCCTGCTTTAGCCAGCTGCTGCAACAATTTGGCCACGAAATGAGTGGAAAGTTCGAGTTCTTTGGCGACTTCAGCCGCACTGAACTTTTTATTGTCCGCTCTTTTCCCGGCCATGTACAGCACTGACCGGATCGCATATTTTGATGCACTGGATAACATGTTGTTTATTTTCAGTTTTCAAACGTTATGGTGAGAATTTCAGCTTTAAAAATCTATTGTTCATCTAATGATCAAACGACGTCTGGAGGGTAATTCAAGATAAAAAATACTGACGAATGCCGATTCGTCAGTATTTTTTTATATGAATTTCCAGGAAAATCTATAAAATTCCTTCATAGATATACACAGGCATCACAGATCAAATTTAATTCCCTGAGCCAGCGGCAAGGCTGTTCCGTAATTTACCGTGCTGGTTTGCCTGCGCATATACACTTTCCATGCATCGCTGCCGCTTTCCCTGCCACCACCGGTTTCCTTTTCTCCTCCGAAAGCGCCGCCGATCTCCGCTCCGGAAGTACCCAGATTGACATTCGCAATCCCGCAATCTGAACCCACGGCTGAAAGGAAAGTCTCCGCTTCTCTTACATCCAGCGTAAAACAGGCTGAGGATAAGCCCTGTGGAACTGCATTGTTGAGCCTGATGGCTTCATGAATGTCCCCCTTATATTTGATCAGATACACGATGGGAGCAAAAGTCTCCTCCTGAACTATATGAAAATGGTTTTCTGCCTCTGCAATACACGGCATCACATAATTGCCTGATTCGAAGCCGGCTCCTTCCATCACCTGACCGCCAAAAATAACCTTGCCACCTTCCTTTTGAACCTGGTCAACCGCATTGAGGAATAGCTCAACTGATCCTTTGTCAATGAGCGGACCTATCAAAGTATTGGCATCCAGAGGACTTCCGATCTTATGTTCTATTTTTTTGTAGGCTGCAACAAATTTTTCTTTTACTGACTCATATATGCTTTCATGAATGATGATCCGTCTGGTAGTCGTACATCTTTGACCGGCAGTGCCAACTGTTCCGAAAACCGTGGAGGTAACCGCCATCGGAATATCTGCACTTGGTGTGATGATCACGGCATTGTTGCCACCCAGTTCAAGGATGGTTTTCCCCAGTCTTTTACCGACGATGCCGCCAACCCTTTTGCCCACTGCGGTTGATCCGGTGACTGACATCAGCGGAATCCTGTTGTCTGCCAGGAAATTATCTCCCATGACAGATGATTTGGCCACGATCAGGTTGAATACACCTTCGGGAACGTTGTTTTCCAACAGCACATTCCGGATGATCTTTTGTGTGGCTATGGCGGTCAAAGGTGTTTTGGAAGAAGGCTTCCAGATCACCACATCACCGGCGACGATCGCCAGCGCGGAGTTCCATGCCCATACCGCAACCGGGAAATTATAGGAGGTCACTATTCCGACGATGCCCAACGGCTGATATTGCTCGAACAACCTGTGATCGGGCCTTTCTGACTGCAGACTCACACCGTTGATCAGACGTGCCTGACCCACGGCAAAATCACAGATGTCGATCATCTCCTGAACTTCTCCCAGTCCTTCCTGATAGATCTTCCCCATCTCATAACTGACCAGACTGCCAAGCTCATGTTTGTATTCCCTGAGTGCATTACCGATCTGCCTGACCACTTCTCCTCTGATCGGTGCCGGCACTGTCCGCCAGTATTTGAAAGCCTCCTGAGCTTTGTTGATAACCATTTCGTAATCCGGCAAGCTGGCATTTTTTACCTGAGCGATCAACTGATTGTCTACAGGTGAAAACGAAGAAGTGAGATCTCCCTGAGTTTCAATCCAATCTGCACCGGTGGATAAGCCGGGGTTGACTGGACTGATCCCCAATTTGTCCAGAATTGCTTGAATGTCTGTCATATTTTGTTATTTTATTTTATCATTAATTTCTCCAACGATGGCTTCGATTTTTTCCTGGCCAAATCCTTTTTCGAGGCAGGCTTCTTCAAGTGTTCCCCAAATCGGTTCTCCACAGGCAATGCACCGGATGCCTTTTTCAGCCAGTAACCTTACTGTAAAGGGATACTTTTCGACCATTTCCTCTACAGAAATATCTTTTTTAATGAACATATCTGCTGAATATTTTAGTAAAAACCTTTAAACGCTGCAAAAATAATTAATTAAAGCAATTACCAAAAAAATGGATGGTATGTATCCTAATCTGAGCTCATTTCCTTTATTTCCAAAGGATTGAAGCACAGATCACAAATGATGGTCAGGTCGCAAAACATTATCTAAATTTTATACATATATACAAAAATCTAAATACCACATTAATTATGGCACAATTTCTGTTCAGACAAACCTGTATGAATCTGAATAAAATAAATAGAAAGTATACATTACAACAAGACATTTATGATGTTGTTCTTGAAGGCGTGTCATCCAGGTTGATGGGTTTTGACAATGGTATCATTAGCCTTGAAGTCAGATTGGGCAAAAAAAGCAAGCGGTCATTAGGGATCATTTCCTACGAACTGGCTCATTCATGGAAGCGTAATATACCGGAGCTAAGCCAGGCGCTTGGTTGCAAACTATATTTTATGGATGGTGTCAATGATCCGAATACGGCATTTCTGTATCAATCTGGTATCAGTCCGGCTTTCCTGGCAAAAAAAGGCATTTTATTTTATCCATCACAGCTCAATTGAATCATACTGAGTACTTTATTTAAAACCATTATATATAACAGTCGGTATGTCAGTTTAGATTTTGTGAAAAATCAAAAATCTATACCTTTGGGTCTTTGACAGCAATTCAGGATGTCATCCGGTCAAAGCATCAGTTTAGCATGGAATTTGATGTATTTTTATGAGCCGGGATAGATGGGCAGGCAGTCAGGAATATTTAGAATGATCCGGGTTTGGATGTTTATGGATGTTTAATCGGATTTTAGCTGGTAAAATGTATGAGCAATAATTATTAAAATAAATTTCAAAAGAAATGGATATGACAAAAAAAGGATCTAAAGGAACGATTGGTATATTGACCGGAGGCGGGGATGTCCCCGGCTTGAATCCTGCCATCAGAGCGGTGACCATCAGGGCAATGCGAGAAGGATTTAATGTGATTGGGTTAAGACGTGGATGGGCCGGAATAGTCAATGTGATCAGAGATAAAAAATTTGATAACAGCGAAAATTATACCGAACTTTCATACGTTGTGGTCAATAAAGCAGCCAGAACCGGTGGAACTTTCCTCCATTCTTCGAGGACAAGACCGAGCTCAATGTCAAAATCTGAAGTGCCGGATCATCTGAGAGAAAGCTATAATGAAGATGTCAATGATCTGACGCCGGAAGTGATGAAAAATCTGGAGTGGTTGGGCATTGATTACCTCATTGCCATCGGTGGTGATGATACTCTAAGTTATGCAGAACATCTGTTTAAGCAAGGTTTTAAGGTAATGGCGATTCCGAAAACAATGGACAATGATGTTCCCGGTACGGACTATTGCATCGGTTTCAGTACCTGCGTGACCAGAACGATCAATATGGCCAACAATCTTCGAACAGCGGCCGGTTCCCATGAACGTTTCATGGTGCTCGAAGTATTTGGAAGATATGCAGGATTTACTGCCATGTTGCCTACAATGGCCGGCGCTGCCGATCGTTGTGTGATCCCGGAACATAAATTCAATGTGGAAAGACTGACTGAATTGATGACTGAGGACAGGTTTAACAATCCCAGTAAGTATTCGATTGTCCTGGTTTCCGAAGGCGCTATGATCGAAGGTGAATCTGAAATGACCTATTCCAGCCAGGAAAAAGATGCTTATGGACATGCTAAACTCGGAGGCATCGGCGATAAAGTTTCGGATGCGATCAAAAATATTTCTCCCAAATTTAATAACGGAAGGAAAATAAACGTGATCAACCAGAAACTCGGCTATCTGGTCAGAACAGGAAACCCGGATGCGATTGATTCCATCGTGCCTATGGCATTTGGGACACTGGCTTTGGACCTGATTCTCAAAGGTATACACGGGAGATTGATCGTGTTGAAAAACGGGCGTTATGACCACGTGCCGATCGAAGTCATTTCCCAGTATAAAAAGGTGGTCAATGTAGAAAAATACTATAATCTGGACAGAATGAGGCCGTTCTACAAAAACTTTGAAATGTTGCCTTTATTCATCATGACCAGTGAAGGTTAGAATAGATCCGGTGACAGGCTTGATGTCTGTCACCGGATCCTTTTAATTTTAGTGGAGGTGTAGCTTGATAGTCTTTTGGTCCATTAGCTTTTAGTGTATGTATTAGGGCAAAAAAGTTCAATTTCTGAGGCAAATTTATTGGCTTTTGATCAATATAAATAATGCGAATCAAGGGTTGAAAAAAAAGCTCCGAAAATCCTTTATTTGGCCTCAATCCTAAAGGAAGATAAAGGATTTTCTCGCTTTCATCCTTTAGGATCGAGGCAAAAAAGTGAGAAAATCCTGCTTATCTGCAGAATTAACTTTAACCCTTGATTCGCATTAATATTAAATCTGATAGACTGAAACACTGATCAGCTGATCACCTAACCTGGACAAGCCAGAACCAATGAGGAATTTGATTTATGAACGCCGATGGATAAAAATCCTACGGGGTTCACCCCGTTGGATATATATCCTACGGGGTAAATATTCAGAGTGACTTTAATTCAAAATCCAATTTCTTCTAATTTCTGCCAAAAAATACCCGGATTCAATTTTTATGACACTAAATCATTACAATTTTTATCCAGGTAATCAATTTACTTTCAAAACAAAGTACCCTGTTTGAATACCGGATGAACTCTTTCAGCAATCAATTCGGGAGAATTAAACCTTACAGAATTTACTTTGGTAGATACCGGATAAGCAAACATTTTGTCTGCCGGAAATGGTCTGAGCAATCCCAACAGTTCTTTTTCACTCAAAGAATTATCCAGCCATTGTTTTTCATCTGAAGGAAATAACATGGCAGGCATTCGACCATGTATTTTGTTCACGGTTTCATTTGCTTTAACTGTTATGATGGAAAACGTCAGAATTTCCTTTTTGTCAGGCGTGGTCCAGGTATCCCAGATACCCGCCACAGAAAACATGTCTTTTTGTTCCAGTACAAACCTGAATGGCAATGATATACCCGAACTTTGTTTTCTCCATTCATAGAATCCATCAAGAGGAATGAGACACCTTCTGTTTTTGAAACCACCCTGAAATGCCGGTTTATCCAAAAGTGTTTCGGCCCTTGCATTGATCAATGAATATCCGATTTTGGGGTCTTTTGCCCAAAAGGGGATCAAACCCCATTTAAAATATCTCAGCGTCTCCGGTTGTTCATTCGTGATGACCGGATGCATTTGACCTGGAGCGACATTATAATTTGGCAATGGGTTGTACCGGCCGATGTCCTCGGAGTAAAAGGTGGATTTGAATCTTTCTTCCAATGCTGATTCAACCCTGGTAAGTGACGCCCGTCCGCACATTATAATTCCCTTTTCTTTACATAACAATTAAAACCTTTTGATTTCAACTCGGCAGAAACGCTGTTGGCTTCACTTTGGCTGTTATATCTTCCCGCAATGACAGAATGATACTGTGAATAGTTGAAACTTTTTACCTCTGCCTTATAACCCTGGCTGATCAGTTTGTCTTTCAGCTCATGTGCATTGGCCTCTACAAGAAAACTTCCTGCAATGATCAGATAATTCCCACCTTCTGATGATCCTGAACTTGCAGAACCTGAGTGGCTGGAGGTGGAAGAGGTACCTGATTTGCTTTTTGGAATGTCCGTTCCGGTATAATCCGTGAAAGATTCCAGCTCGGCATCTGTATATGCGGTTTCCACCTTTTGTTCTGTACCAGTTGTCAATGTGCTTTCTTCCGTGCCGGTAAGATCTTCATCCAAAAACTCTCCACCCAATTCGTCGAATACGGAACTACTGTCCACCATTTCAGTGGTATCAGTGGCAATTTGTTCATTTTTTTCATTCCCGCAGGATTTGAAAATCCCTGAAAACCAAAAGGCCAGCAGGATGATAAATGCAATGATCAATACAATTCTTAAAACCCTCGTCATAGCTTAATCATTAATTTGGCGTAAAATTACAATTATTTATAATATATAACACATTAACAGTCTTAAATATTCAAAATTTCAGCTATTTTTTAATTATTTTTTCATTTTTTCGATGACATTGCTCTTTCAACCTGACTTTTTTGTTATCAAGGTTTTGAAGAGGAATCATTTTCAAAATATAGTATCTGAAAGAAAACGTTTGCTTTTTTGCTTTGATAAGAAAACATCAGGGAAATGGCTTTAGACCTTTTTGCGTGTATCGCACAGATAAACGTTTTTGAAAAAAAGTATTTACTATTTGTAAATGAATGTTTCAAAAACGGAACCAAGGCATTTTTTAGCATTTTTCTGCAAAAAACCATTTAAGCGTTCAATCCGTTTTTTGCGGACCAACCGGAAAATTGAAAAACAGCGTGGACGACTCTATAATATATCAGTATGAAGGTGCTTTGGTAAATCTCCCTTTCCAGCATCATAACATGTGTACCTGATTGTATATAATGCGAATCAAGGGTTA
>DDTL01000202.1:0-12525 GCA_002344345.1 Saprospiraceae bacterium UBA2365 | reverse complement strand
AACTTTAACCCTTGATTCGCATTTATAAATTCCCTGTCTGGTTTCTGGCCAATTTTTCGTATAATTATTCAGTATTAAATTGACGGTTTTTGCCAAAGTTTTTGGTTTCCTAAAATGTTTAATACCGGTTTTATTCTTTCTTCGCAATTCCGAATGGATCAGGTCTTTTATTTATCTAAGTCGTTAGAAGGTTAATAGTTAATATAATGTTAAATACAAATTGGGAAGGAACATGAATCAAAACGGATTCGTTAAAAGGGCACATTCAACGCATTGGCGAGTTTGGCTAATTCAAGTAAAATTGAAATCATTCCACTGCCCGTTATTGCTTGAATGTACATATTTGAATTGATTTAAATTTTAAATTTCAATTAACCAAATAACTTTTTAAAAAGCTTATCACATGGAATCAGCATAAAAAACAGACGACATCTCGTATCTCTTTATTAATTGACTTTCTGCGAGAATTCATTCAAACCATACGTGAAAGTTATAAATAAAGATCAGAAAAAACAATGTCAGTATTTTTTATCAATGATTCCATATGACCGAAAAGAAAACAATTTAAAATCTTACTTATGAAAACTTGGGTAAAATTAGTTTTGTCAGGTATGATCGGAGGTGTTTTTGTTCTGACCGGAATGCTGTTAATTCAAAAACATCAGGGTGTAAATTTAACTGGTGACACTGAAAGTAAAGCGGTTGCGGTCAACAGTAACTTAAATGCTTCGTTTCCGTTCGATTTCAAAAAAGCTGCAGCGATAGCAACACCTGCAGTTGTGAGGATCACTGCTGAAGAAAGTGATCAGTTGGTCCAGAACAGGTTGAAAAACAACAGACAGCGTCAACCAAGAACTTTGGAAGATTATTTTGGAATGGATTTTTTTGATTTTTCACCTTTTGGAGGCCAGGAATTTTACAAACAAAGAGGGGTTGGTTCAGGTGTGATCTACACCAGTGATGGTTACATCATAACGAACAATCATGTGGTTGGCTTTGCGGATAACATCGAAGTGACTTTGCCGGATAAAAGAACATTCAAAGCCACCAAAATTGGCACAGATCCTTCTACAGATCTCGCTGTGATCAAGATTGAAGCGAATAATCTGCCTACCCTGAAAGTGGGTGATTCAGACAAATGCAGCGTAGGGGAATGGGTACTTGCAGTTGGAAATCCTTTTGAATATCTGACCTCAACGGTAACGGCAGGAATTATATCTGCCAAAGGCAGAAACCTTGACATCATTGAAAATGACAGGGCCATCGAAGAGTTTATTCAAACTGATGCCGCGGTCAATCCGGGCAATAGCGGAGGTGCATTGGTGGATGACGAAGGTAATTTGTTGGGTATCAATACAGCGATTGCGACGCCCACAGGTGTTTATGCCGGTTACTCTTTTGCCATTCCATCCAATCTGATGAAGAAAGTGGTAGATGAGATCATAGTCAACGGAGATATAGAAGGCGCCTCACTTGGTGTGTCAGGATATACGATCACAGAGGAGGTAAAGAAGCAATTCGGTTTGAAAACGGAAAAAGGATTTTATATCGAAGAAGTAGCCAATGGCAGTTCTGCACAGTTTGCAGGTTTATTGCCAGGTGATGTGATCATTAAAATAGAGGATACTGAAATAAACGAGTTTGATGACCTTGTAAAGGTATTAAAATTCGTGCGTGTCGGAGAAACGATCAATGTCAGGGTGCTTAGAGACAATAAACCAAAGGACATTACCGTTAAACTAAGAAAAGGAGTCTGATTTTTTCATACAATAAAAGTTGGTTTTTCGTTTTGTTTTATTAACGCCTGCTTCTCTCAAAAGCAGGCGCTTTTTTTTAAGTTGATTTGTTAAACTTAAAAATGGGGGTTTAGAAAAGATTCTATTGACATTTTTTTGAATCTTCAATTTTTTTGGTATTTTCGGTGCATGAAAACGAGTTTATCATCCGGTATTAAAGGATTAGTGCATTTGATCTTCCCTGACTTGTGTATGTCTTGTGATCAAGATACTCCTGTGGAAGATGGTATTTTCTGCATTAAATGTCTGGCAAGTTTACCATTTACCCATCATGAATATGAACCGGAAAATTCTTTTACCAAACACTTTAAAAGCAGGTTTCCGATAGTATCCGGAGGCGCATTGTTCTACCTCAGCAGAGGCAGTGGCATTGAAAGAATGCTCCATAGGCTTAAGTATGGCAACAGACCTGATATTGGTTATAAACTCGGCATGTTTTATGGTGGATATCTGAAAGAAATTGAGCGATATTCGAACCTGGATGCCATCATACCGGTTCCATTGCATCTAAAAAAATTTGTAAAACGCGGATACAATCAAAGTGAACAGTTCGCCAAAGGCATCGGAAAGGCTATAGATGTACCGGTCAGAACAGATTTGCTCAAAAGGATCCGGTTTACCCAGACGCAGACAAAAATGAGTCGGTCAGAACGTATCAGGAATACATCGATGGCTTTTGGAGCTTCGGAGCAATTGAAGGAAAAGGCCCACAGGATATTACTGGTGGATGATGTGCTGACCACAGGAGCAACGTTTGAAGGATGTATACAGGCCGTCCTACTGCAAAACAGCCAGACTGAGATCCATCTAATCACCATTGCTATGGGACACAACCTGTAAACTGAAGTTCAGGGATAAACTCAATGAAAGTATTTTGAAATTACACTAAAATCAGGCCATTATGCAGCAGAAAAATGTTTTTTATAGAAAAGCATGGCGAATAGTTTTGCTGATTTTTGACATTTACAGTACGCATTATGGTTTAACTGGCACATAAATTGAATCATCCGAAGGGCTGATAGATAAACACTGATCAAATAGTTTAATAATGCCCGATCTACAAGACTATTAAAAAGCCCTTAGTCAAATGCCCCGTCACGCAAATATTTGAAATATTCACCTTTTCCAGCATCTTATTTTACCAAAAAGATCAACTCTGGATCGTGTTATTCTTCTTCTTCGGAAGTAAGACTTAAAAGTTTTCTGTCATTGAGAAAACCAAACCATTTAATGACTTTTTTAATGTCACCCATGTGTACCCTTTCCTCGTCGTAATCGGTAAGGATTTCCCGGAAATAGGTTGAAAGCACTGCATTGCTTTCTTTAATGGACGGTGGAGGTAAAGAATCTGCCTTTTCCAGCATAGTTCTGAAGATCACTTTCAGTTCAGTAGCGTCTTCATAGGTGTATATCGCAACTGTTCCCAACGGAGTGAATTGATGTGATCTGACAGAAACGAATTTAGTAGATCCGGTATCCAAATCCGAAATAAGTAAACCATTACTCCTCGTTTTAACTAGTTTGTAGATGCCTGGCAAACCGCTGACTGCTATATATGATTCTAAATTCATATGTACTATTTTCTAATGTTTTAACATAACAGAGTATGACGTCTCCATGTTTTATCCTTCAATAATTGAAAAACCTCCTGGCCTAATGCCAGATTTCAACCAACAGGAACAACCTTTAAATACCGTATTGATACTAAATTTCCCCGATTGTTCTTATTCAATCTATTCAAAATTACTTGCAGATATAAAGTTTTTATATCCGGTTTTTATTCAAGCATGCAAATATATATGCTAAATTTGATGTATTGAACTATAAAGGTAAATTATAAGCAATAAAAGTATCTGAATGCTGGCAAAAACACGAGGAATCATCCTCAGATCCGTTAAGTTTAAAGAATCCAGCTTAATTCTCCTGATATTTACCAGAGAGCTGGGGCTAAAATCCTATATAATCAATGGAGTCAGAAACCAGCGTTCAGTAGCAGGACCTGCAACCCTTCAGGTTATGAATCTGGTTGATCTGGTCGTTTACGACAAAGACAGCAATGAGATAAACAGGATAAAAGAAGCCAGACCTGCTGTTCAATACAATCAGTTGTTTTTCAATATAGCTCTATCATCCATTGGAATATTTATGGTGGAGATCATCAGGCTGTGTATAAAAGAAAAAGAACAGAATTTGCCACTCTTTGACTTTATTGAAGGGGCGTTCCGGTTTTTAGATGAACAAAAAGAGCAATATGCTTCCTTTCATCTATCTTTTTTACTACACTTTTGTACATATTTGGGCTTTCAACCTGATGACAATTTTAGTTCAGTCAACTGTATTTTTGATATGATCGAAGGAAAATATATCAGTTCGCCGCCATTTCACAGAGATTACCTGGATAAGGAAATGAGTTATTATTTTTATCAGTTGGCTTCGACTGATCTCATGGACTTTAAGTCAGTAGTGATCCCGAAAAACCAGAGAAATGATTTGGTTGATGATATTTTAAAATATTATAAGATCCATATCGGTGATTTTGGAGAAGTGAAATCCCTTGAAATTTTTAAGCATATTTTCAGGGCATAATGTGTTGAATCCGGATATTTTGTCTAAAAATAAAAAAAAGGTTGACAATTGATTGTCAACCTTTTTTTCAGGAGATTTCTTATTTATTCTTTTACCAGTTTATGGTAAGCAGAAGATTTTGAATCGCTCACCCTCAATAAATACATGCCGGGAGCTAAATGATTCACATAGATTTTGTTTTCTGTATAACCGGTGATATTTTCCAGCAAGATCCTTCTGTGGTTCATATCAAATAATTCAAGGTGGTAAGGTCCTTCATTCAGGATGATGACGTTGAAAACATCTGATGTGGGGTTGGGAAATAATCTGACTTGTTTATCTGTCAGCACATTCTCAGTTTGAACATACCTGTCATGCGTGAAATTGTAGATGGTTTTGTCAAGCCATCCACCTTTACCATCAGTGATGACAAATGAAAAGCTATCTTCAGTGCCATGTTCACCGAATGACATCAATTGAAGGTCCCCATTTCTAAGGTCAGATTCCAGAAATGTGCTGCCAGTGATCAGTTTATTACCTCTCAACAAAAGGTCAGCATGCGCAGGAAGGTCTAATAATGTATATGTGATATCTTCAATCGCGCTGTCATCATCCTGGGCTTTAAGCTGATTGGATGAAAGTTCCCAAGGTATGCCAATTGCCACCAGATAGGGTTCATTTACAACCAGATATGGATTTCCAATGACGATATTGGCACAGATCTCCATAACGAATTCCCTGAGTACACCACCCCATGGAGATGCTTTGTCATAAATTTCGAGTTTCCATTGTCCAGCGCCGCTTTTACCTTTGAAATCTGCCATTTTTCCTTCAGGATAGAAGGTTGATCCCTGAGGTGGAGGACAGGCAAACTTATTAGGTGATTCATCATCAAAACCAAGTTTGAATGTTACTGCATTCTGGGCAAAACACTTCGATTTGAACAGAGAGACTTTGGTGCCGTCAGGACCCGCCAGAGATGCTTCCAGGTCGTAAAATCTTCCGTGTTCCCCTCTGATATTCAGGATGTTTACATCAGCAATACTTGACTCAAGAGGTACATTGATCGTGGCGGTAGTTGTTTGTAAAGACCTGATATCCAATGGTACATCCACAGAGCTATATGTATTACAGCTAAAGACTTCGGTAGAGAAAGTCTGAATCTCAGAAGCAGGGAATGTACCGCAATCGTTGATGCCTTCCACCTTCCAATAGTAAACTGTGGATTTTTGGAGGGTTTCATTCGGTTTATAATAATGGTTGATGATATTCGATGCGACGATCGTACTTCCTGCCGGGAATGAAGGATTGGTTGACAGATAAAAATTGAATTTATCTGCAAAAGCCGGTTTGATCCATTCGAACTGTATCAATTGGCTCATGCCTTTGGCACCGGATACAGGGAATACTGTTTCGTAATCACTAAAATCGATGGATGTTACATCAAGATCAATGTATCTCCTGATCGTGTCACCATTTTCGGAAAAAGCGATGATCTCCAACGTAATCGTTTCCTTCAGCAAGACATTTTTATCAAGGATCAATTGCAACGTTGTCGGTTCACCCGGAAGAATGGTTACAGGAGAAAAAACAGCTACGGCATTTTCAGGTAATCCGCTCGCGACAGCGAAATGGAGTGGCTGGTCAAATCCATTAAAGCTGGTGGTTTCTATATTTACGTTGACAGTTGCCGGAATACAGACTTTTTCGAAAATGGGTTCAAGATCCATGGTAACTGTAGGTGTTGCGGGCTCATTGAGTCTCACATAGTTGTCTGAAATAGTGAAGAATATATTATTATAAGCCTCAATTTTGATCCGTCCCAGATTCGTTTTTACATTTGGCATAAAAACTTTTTTTGATCCGTTATTAGGTACCCGGTAAGCAAGCAGATAGGGGTAATTGTACCCTGCATCATCTGAAAGCCAGATGTTGACATAAGCACAATTGACCGGTGCTCTGTCAGTATTTGCCACATCCCACAAAAGTTCCACTTCCTGTCCTATGGTAAAGGTAGTAAAAGCTTGTGGATAGGAAATTTTAAATGGGCCAGCTTCTGCTGTGGCTTTGAAAGACAAATTTTTCCAGTCTACTCCGCCACCACCTGTAGCATTGTCCCGCACGATAAATCTGAAATTCAAATCCCTTGAATAAGTTGGTAAAACCTCTGAATTATTGTATTGATTATTAATGATTTTACTCAAAGCCGGAAATACTCTGTATGGAACACTGGCAGGTTCAAGAGTGGCAAAGCTGGGCGAGTTGTCAGTAGGTGAACCTACCGTACTTTGAGGGCCAAGGTTAAATTGCTCCCAAGAATAAGTCAACACATCTCCATCAGGATCGAATCCGTGTCCTTCAAGAATGAAAGGTGTTGAAATCGGAATAGAAAAGCCATTGGTATAATTCAGCTCTGCTACAGGTAAACTGTTGTCTGTTATTATTTCAGTTCCGCATGTACTTCCTCCGCCAGTTTGTATGAATGAAAGTACCTGTTCAACGGTCGTACTGTGGAAATTAGGTACACAGGTTGAACTTACATTGTTTGATCCGCAAAGCCCGCAATATGACATGATCGTATTTCCTCCACCCGGTTCGTATGCGTTACCCGGAGATTCATTGCCATTACAGTTGTTGAACGTATGTTGAGCACTGAATTGATGCCCGGTTTCATGCGCCCAAACCTGAGTGACCACATAAGTCAGGTTGTCCGTATAGTGACATGTGACGCCACCACCCTTATTGCCGGAACAGGCTGCGCTTAAGTAGGCAACACCTCCAACGTCCGTACAACTTCTTGTGAATACGTGTCCAACATCATATTTGTTGCTGCCTATCTTATTATTGATCACCATTGTATTGATATTCAGTAACTCATAACCTATATTTGCGATAGGATAGGGATCATTTTCGGCATCAAGGTTAATGAGCTGATCATTTTCATTGACCAACAGCAAACGGATGGCAAAATCATTTTCATAAATCTGATTCAACCTATTGACAGCAGTCACCATTACAGCCAAAGCACTTTCAATCGAGTTGCCTTTGCTTTTGCCCCATTCGCCGGTACAGGCAAGTGCGAGGCGGTATGTACGTAATGTCACAATATTATCATCTGCTACTGACCTGCTCTCCAGGGTTTGATCTGTATTTCCGGGGTTTTCTGCATGGTCGTGATCATGCAGATCTTCATGAAGAATATCTTCGGTCGTCAAACCGCAGCTCAGATTGAACTTACTCATGTCTTCAATGAAATCCCTTGTATAGTATACGAAGTGGTTGATATCATCGCCTTCAGTAGCCGGATCTATATAGATACTTTCACCCGCTGAAATGGCAGCATGAAACCCGAAAGGTCCAAGGTCAAAACGGATGTTATGATTTTTGTCAGACATACTGACTCCTTTATAGGATCGGATCATAGGATACCTTTCTGCCAGACCGGATTCCATGACCGGAGAATAGAACACCCTGAATTCTTCCATCGTTCCATCCGGCATTGGTATCAATAAGGGGAAAATGATCTCGCTTTGAGCAAATTCCAGAGGAGCTTGTTCGAGATAGGCTTTCATCGCACTGACATCCAATGTGTAAGATTTGAAGGCAACAGGTATTGTTTCCAGGGTCAGACTCCTGGTACGGATTACTTCAGCGTTAGAAACTGGTCTCCAAAAGTTTTGCCCATGCAATGAAAATACTGACAAAACCAATAAAAATAAGTATGCAATTCTCTTCATGTGATAAGTTTAAGCTATTATAACGCTTCTAAAGCGTGGAATGTATGCCTCAAATTATTAAAATCTTAACAAAATGGCAGAAAAAAAGTTTGACTGCCGGAATCTTAAAGCATCAGGTTGAAATTGTCTCTTGTTTGACAAATATTGGATTTTCAACTCGTATTATATGAAGTTGTTTAATGATCTTTTTTGGTAAAATTGCTGCAATATTAAAGGGATTAAAAATAAACTGCCAATCTTTTGCTAAAAAAAATAAATTTTCCTGAAAATTGCTGTTTTTTAACGATGTCTGAAGCTATGTGAATCATTTTCAAGCGAATTAGGCATTCAAAAACGCGCTTTTGCCTGAATACTCGCAATGTGAACTGTTTTGATGATCCCTGTCTTTCTGCCTGAATAAATGATGTTCATTTCAACATTATTACCCATTCTTCTGCCAGCCTGGATGTTCCACTGATAGTTATTGCCGTCCTTCAGACCTTCCATCATGGCCAATTCGATCGAGTTGCCTGGCTGACCTGAATAATTCATCCTCGAATAGGTCAACCCGGCGCTGATATTGAATTGATTCAAATTCCGAACGCTGATTTTAAGCTCCGATTTGTGCCCGGCTAAAGTCTCATAATTACCAGTTTGGTTTTTTTTGCTGAGAAAAGTGTATTTTCCCTGCACAGCGATGCCTTTCGTGATCCTGTATCTCAATTCCTGTTCAAATTCGAACTGATCAATGGCATAATTCTTAACGGGATATAATTCTGCCATATAGTTATTGAACCCGCTGTTCAGACTGCTGATCAGGTCGATGTTCTGTAACCCGGAATACCGGACAGCGACTTTGTCCCTTCGTCCGGCTAAGCGAACCAAACCATCAATCTGGACATCGTTTGCCTGATTGTACCGGGATTCGATCCTGATGTCATAGACCTGATTTGCCTTATTATAGTAAAGAGTGATGTTGGAAGTAGCGTGAAAGCCAACCAAAATGCTGTCTTGCGGGTTGAGATAAAAGGGCGCAGAAAATCCTCCGTCATTGGATTCCCTGATTTTTTGATCAAGACGGAAATTTCCAAGTAATGAAAGTCTTTTTAGTTGGGATGCAACGAATCCTTTTTGTCCATCCTTAAAAAACTTTGCTGCATTCAGTTGAAAATCATGATACAACATGGTTGTATTTACCCGGATAAATGAATGATTATATTGTGCAATCTTGATATAATTGGCATTGTCGCCGAAAGGTGATAGTTCAAATTCGCCTTTTTGTTTGATGTCATCTCCGTTGCTGTCCACCCAGATATAATTTCCCTGGCCCGCATTCGTAACCTCTATGAAAATATATTCTGCTTTGGGTTCCTGTCCGGAAATGATCTCAGCGCGGGTATTCAAAATGAGCAAATCATTGGAAGAAGTATATCGGTGAGTCAGATTGCCCAGCATGGTTCCGGTGGTTTTGATGGCCGGATTGACGGACGTTGCGATAACTTTCAACTGACGATAGTTGATGTTGTAATCAATACGCATTTTTTCTCCCTTGTTCCAAAATCCTTTCAGGCCGGCATCCACAGCATAATGATTTTTGACCAGCTGAGCCTCTTTTGGCAAAAAATCTTCCCTGTAACTGACAAAGAACTGTACCTGATTTTTTTCATTATTATTCATATCCCAGAATAATCTGTAATTGTCAAAGGCAAAACTCCGGATTCCCGGAATCGCTGAATCAATGGCTTTGATCACATTTTTTTCTCTGTTAAATGTAAATCCCAGGGCCATTTTTCCCTTATACCTGACGTCAAAAAATGGCTTGAAAAAAGTGCTTGTTTCCAAAACTCCGTCGGTCCACAAAAAATCTCCATATAGTTTTGCCAAAAATTTGCCTTTAACCCAACCAATAGAAGGCTGGTGCCTGTAACCATTAAAATTGCCTGATTTTACCAGGGAAGAAAACTGATAAGATGCTGTATAACCACTTAGTTTTAGCTCAAAAAGACTGCTCACCAGGTGTTCCTGTGTTTTTTCGGTGGTCTGGTCCAGATTCCAGTTTCTTGAAAATTCAACTTCGCGGTAAGGATTGATCGGATTGAAATGTTCATCGATCCCTTCATAAAGGAAATTTGCCTTGAGGTAATGCTGGTCCGATTGAATTTTGCCCTTGTCAGCAAATTTTTTCAGATAGTCAGCTCTGAAAAAACCAGCTATTCCAAAATCATCTTCACTGTCAAGAGATGAAAACCGGTTGAGGTCAAGTTTGCTCATACTCAATTCTGAAAAAACTTCCAGCCGGGGCGTAAAACGATAATTTCCACCGAGACTCAAAAGCATTTTTTGTTCGGGAACTTTCAGCCTGATCACTGGTTCATACCTGCCTTTTCCCGGGCCAACCCAGGAGTAAACCCTTCCATTTACAGTGGTTTTCTCAGAAATGATATAAGATCCCTGTCCCTCGCCGACATCAGTAAAGTATGCAGTATATTTTGCACTATCCTGATCCATTGAATATATTAAAACGGAATCCTGTATGACCGGTTCGAAAACTTTTTTATAAAGAACTTCATCCTGAGTATGCGATACTGCTGATTGTCTGACGATTCCGTTTCGTACAAGTTTTGCGGAGTCATCGCCACTGTTTTGCATGATCGAATAACTGGTGGAATCCAATTCGCTGTCTGCAGTACCGGCTTTACTGTCCATTTCGTTGAACATCTGAAAAGAAATACCGCCTCGTGTTGTTTGTAAATTGCTGGAAAGGTGTTGTACTGACCTTGAATAACTCAGGTCAACATATTCAAATTCCACGGTGATGCGGGAGTTTCCAGTGATCAGTTTGTTGACCGAAAATGTCAGTTCTGCCGTATTGTAATCGATGGAATAATCGAAGTCTCTGCCTCTTTTGAGCAGTATGCCATCGTAATATATTTTTTCTGTACCTGAAAGGATGATGAGATATTGTTCGTTGCCGCTTCCGCGCAGCCTGTAAGGTCCCTGATTGCCTTCCTGAACTTCCAGTTGATACCGGGCAAATTTTCCTTTGGTGACGGCATAGCCTGATTCGTTATTCCAGTTTGTTTTTTCCTTTGGTGAAAATGTACCTGTATATGCGATTCCTTTATTTTTTTTGTGATATCTGGAAAAGTATCCGGGAGAATTTTTGATCTCCAGGTCACCGGCTGACAGAAAATGCTGTTTCATTTTTAGTCGGATGAACACTTTGTCAAATTCATTGAGTTGGTAGGTATTGCCTTCTGCCTGAACCGGAATATTTGCATCAGACATCACCGCCTGAATCTCAATATCCTCACTGATCTTTCCTGACATCTGAAGATTGAAATCAGAATTCATGACCAGACTTTGCCGGTTGCCTACCGAAAAACCACGCGAAAAACTGCCATCATAATCCAATTCGCCTGATTCAATGATCCCGTTGCCGGCACCACTGATGCCAGGTGTCCAGGGTTTCAGAATGCCATCTGAAGCTGCCAGTTGTGAAGAATCCAGATTAAAATAGCTTTTACCCAGGTTAAGACCGATGACCTGAAAAGTCACACTTAAAGTGTCTCCTTTCAATTTTTTAAAAAGATCTGGTTTAAGGACAATGAAATTATCTTTGATTAAAATTTCGTCCAGTGACAGTGAGTCGCCTGTTGATGTATATATTTGAATAGACGATGGCAGGATGGTCAAACTGTCAGTCACCAGTTTTTCGTTTTGGACGACACATACTTTTTGCCGGTGATTGTTCCACAGCGGGATTTGAGCTATGGATACATTCAGCCAGGCAAATGCATAAATGATAAAAGTGATATATAATCTTTTAATTGTCAAAATACGAATGCTTGCAATTGTTAATACGAAATTACATAAAGTTTATTGAGTGACAGGAAAAGTGTTACACACAAGTTGTCCTGATTTTTGGTTTTTCTTTATGGAGACCGTGCTAAGTAAAGGAAAGGAACTCTATTCCAGTTTGTTTAAGTAAAATATATAGTTTTTGATTTTTTCAACCTAAAAAAATCAGCCTGAACAAATGAATGCCCAGGCTGAAAAGAAAATATTGAATAAATCTGACTATACAACGGGATGGATATAAACAATGTTTTTTATAGTCAGTATCCAATCAGATTTTTAAACAACTTTGAAGTTATTTAGTGTCATAGAAATTGAATTCGTTCATTTTTTGTATGAACTTTAAAGAAAGTTGATGAAAAATTAAAGCCTTACAGAATATTTACCCCGTTGTAGGATATATATCCAACGGGGTTCTTAAATCATTTTCCTCTTTGGTTCCGGCTCGTTCAGGTTAGGTAGAACAGTGTTACATCCCTTTTTCTACAATTCAAAATGGTCACCAAAATATAGACCTGAAATACTAATGCGTACAACCAATCTGATATGACGGACACCCTATCTAACATGGCGTACACCGATCTGTCATG
>DDTL01000037.1 GCA_002344345.1 Saprospiraceae bacterium UBA2365 | reverse complement strand
CTGCGAAAGGTCAGTTAATAATTAGAAATAACTCTCATCTGACTTATATTTTTAAAAAAATCAAAAAAGCAGGTATTTTAAAATTTTGTTTGGTCGGGATCGCAAATCAGGTGGTTTGCTGTATATTTTTTTCAATTTGACTTGATCCAAAAATAAAAATGCATGTAAATAAATAGGGAGGAAGTTTTTAACATTGAGCCTACTCCGAAAAGTCTTTGCCCCCTAAATCCCTACTACGTTTTCAGTCAGTACAAGCCTGAAAGTGGACTTTTAATTTGTTGATTTTCAATCGTTTCCCTTTAGTTTTGTGCTGATCTTTGATCTCGGCAGATTGGGGCAAAATTCGAGTGAAAATCAACAAATTGGACTTTTCGGAGCAGACTCAACAATAGTCATTTGAAACATTCATCGAAATTCCGGGAACATAAGGAAATTGCCTGAATGCTGCCATTCCTCGCGGGAAGAGAAAAAAGGACTTTCTTTTTCAGATGAATGAATACAAAAAATAAAAGGAGCCATCATTATCCATGGCTCCTTTTTATCTGATCCCTACAGGAAATCTGTCTTTTAAATAATAGTAAAAAAACAACTTCTGCTGCAAGTCAATTCAACTTTAAGCAGTGACATCAGCCTGCTCATACAATTCCACGATCCTGACGATCACTTTGGCCGCTTTTTCCATGGACTCAATCGGTACATATTCAAACTTACCGTGGAAATTGTGACCTCCTGCAAAAATATTCGGGCATGGTAATCCCATATAGGAAAGTCTGGAACCGTCCGTTCCTCCTCGGATCGGAACTATATGAGGTTCGATGCCCAGATCTTCCATTGCCTTCTTAGCCAATTCCACAATATGGAATACAGGCTCAACCATCTCCCTCATATTGAAATACTGATCGTTCAACTCCAGACGGAAAACATCTTCCCCATAGCGTTTTTTCATAAACTCAACCGCTTCTGTGATCAGTTTTTTCTTTTGCTCAAATTTTTCACGGTCATGATCCCTGATGATATACTGAAGCATGGCTTTCTCCACACTTCCTTCCATTTTGATCAAATGGTAGAATCCTTCATATTTTTCCGTGAATTCAGGTCTGTCAAAAACAGGCAGCAACGAATTGAATTCCATGCCAATGAGTATGGAATTGAGCATTTTACCTTTGGCATAACCAGGATGGATATTTCTTCCCTGGATATGCACTTTGGCTCCTGCTGCATTGAAATTTTCGTATTCGAGTTCACCCACCATGCCACCATCCAGTGTATAGGCATATTTTGCTCCGAATTTGGCAACATCAAAATGATCTACGCCTCTTCCGATCTCCTCGTCAGGGGTAAAACCAACTTTGATCGTGCCATGCTTGATCTCAGGGTGTTCGATCAGGTATTCGATGGCTGTCATGATCTCTGCGACTCCGGCCTTGTCATCAGCACCCAACAGGGTATTGCCGTCAGTTGTAATAATGGTATTCCCAAAATACATTTTCAATTCGGGAAACTCTGTAGTTGACAATACCAGGTTTTTTTCGGCATTGATCACCAAATCCTGTCCCTGATAATCCGGCCAAAATTGTGGATTGACATTCTCGCCTGACATATCAGGAGCTGTATCCATATGCGCGATAAAGCCTATGGTGGGAATGGGCTTATCTGTATTGGCTGGTAATGTAGCCATCAGATAACACTTTTCATCCAGTGAAATGTCAACTAAACCCAGATCCTCCAGTTCTTTTTTCAACATATTGGCCAGATTGAATTGCTTTTCGGTGCTCGGCGTAGTTTCGGAACTGTCGTCAGATTTTGTGTCAACAGCAATATAACGTAAAAAACGTTCCAATACTTTTTCTTTCATTTTTTAACTTTTAGTTTTCTGAATAAGGCGGGAACAAATCCTTACTGGGGAAAATCAGCAAATCATCTTTGATATTATCCGCGTATTTTCCCCATGAGGTTTTATACTTCAGCCTTAAATTTATATAATTTTTTAATGCAATTTTTTAAAAAATATTGTGGAAAAAATCAGTTTTTTTTCATATCAAAAATCATTAATTTTAAAAAAATCACTGATCACTCTTTACAGATCACAGTTCACTGATCACAGTTCATTAATCATTTTCCTTCGCCCTGAAAGATTCCCAAATGAAGTATCCAAGCAGTCCGAGGAAAGCTACAAGCGCAACAATTTGTGCTCCTTTTGCTTCAGCTTCCCAGATTCCCAGATCCAGATTGATATTGAAGAACAACAGGAAAGCGCCAATTACGCCAAAAATAGCAGCTCCGGCGATGAAACCTGAACTGATCAGAATACCTCTGTTGACCCTCGCTGTATTGAGTTTATCATTTTTGGTACTCTTGCTGAACCAATGATTCAAAAGACCTCCCACGATCAAAGGTGTATTCAATTGCAACGGAATGAACATTCCCAGTGCAAATGCCAGTGGAGATATCTTGAGCCAATTGAGTATCAACGAAATAAAAGCGCCAATGGTCAATAATACCCAGGGCGCGCCCTGACCTGACATCAACGGTTCAATGATGGCTGCCATCGCATTGGCTTGAGGAGCGATCATCGGTTGTGTATGCTCTGTCGTTTCGACAAAACCATAAGCTTGATTGAGTATGAAAATGACACCACCTACTGTAGCAGCGGAAACCAGTGTACCCAAAAACTTGAAAGTCTGCTGCTTCACAGGAGTTGTACCCAGCCAGTAACCTACCTTCAGGTCTGTAATAAAACCACCTGCCATGGACAATGCTGTACAGACAATTCCTCCGATGACCAGTGCACTGACCATTCCCTGCCAACCTTTAAGGCCGACTGATACAAGGATCACTGAAGCCAAAATCAGCGTCATAAGGGTCATCCCTGATACAGGGTTGGTTCCTACGATGGCGATGGCATTGGCAGCCACAGTCGTGAACAGGAATGAAATGATCAATATAGTCAGCAAGGCAGCAATGGCCTGAATGAGCGTGATTTTAACGCCCAGTAACAGGAAAATAAATACTGCTACCAATGTGAGGAATAACAGCAACATAACAAAGGACATTTTCAAGTCTTTATCTGTTCTTTCTACTGCTGCACCGGATTGTGCTTTGGATCCTACTCCGGCAGCGAGTTTGAAAGCGCTGACGATCACTCCGGAAGACTTGATGATACCGATGATACCAGCCATGGCTATGGCGCCGATTCCGATCGGTCTGACATAAGTCTTGAAAATATCTTCTGCAGACAGTGCTTCAAAAGGATTGACTCCACCGTTGGCACCAATGATAGCTCCAATTTCATTAACCAAAGGGATCATGACGAACCAGGATAGCAATGAACCAGCCAAAATGATCAGTGAGAATCTCAGGCCCACTAAAAATCCAAAACTGAAAATCAGGGCACTGAAATTGAATTTGAAAACCATTTTGAATTTATCTGCAAGCATTTCCCCGACAGGGATCACACGGGTGGAGATCTCTTCGCTGAACAACTTCAGGGAAGCAAATGCAAAATCGAATAACCCGCCGATCAAACCACTTAATACCAGTAACTTTGCCTGAGAACCTCCTTTTTCACCTGTCATCAGGATCTCTGTGGTGGCAGTTGCCTCAGGAAATGGCAATTTGCCATGCATATCCCTCACAAAATATTTTCTGAATGGGATCAGGAATAAAATACCCAGAAATCCACCAAGTAATGAAGCGAAGAAAATCTGGAAGAAATCAACCTGGATGTCAGGATATTTGTGTTGAAGTATGTAGAGGCCAGGAATGGTGAAAACCGCTCCGGCTACGATCACACCTGAACTGGCTCCGATAGATTGAATGATCACATTTTGTCCAAGTGCATTCTTTTTGCGGGCTGCAGCAGAGGCGCCTACAGCAATGATGGAAATAGGAATGGCTGCTTCGAATACCTGACCAATCTTTAATCCTGAATAGGCTGCAGCAGCAGAAAAAACAACTGCCATTAACAGTCCCATGACCAGTGACCAGGTAGTAACCTCTGGAAACACTTGATTTGAAGGCATTACTGGCTGATACTGTTCACCTGGCTTTAATTCCCGATAAGCATTTTCAGGTAAACTTTTTGTGCTGGGTTGATGATCCGACATAATGTTTAGTTTTAGTTATTAATATGTTTTATACAATATAAAATCATGCTCCCTGCGGAGGATTTAATACAGGTTCCAAAAATAATATTATTTTGGTAAAATCAAGCATTTAGCCGTTGCCATTTAGCAGAATTGGATGGCATTTTACCCTTAATAAAATGAGTTGCATAATGGATCATTCGGAATTTACTCTATCGATGTTTTAATTTGTCCTTTGCAAACCCGAAAATGAAAGAGGGTTTTTCGTTTATTTTTGAAAATCAATGAAATAGATCAGCGAATATGATAATTAAAAAACATGCAGAAAACTTTAGATTATGCAACAGGCTTTAAAAAGAAAATACCCAATGTCTTCTAACACAGATCATTGGGTATTTTGAAAACTGATGATTTATTGCAATTTATTTGCCATTATCTTTGATCACCTGTTTTTCGATCTCGATCGTTGTTGGACCAGATATGATCTTGAACTCAGTCCGTCTGTTGAACCTGTGTTCTTCATCGGTACATTCCACACCATTGACGCACTTGTTCAGAATAACCGTTTCACCATATCCCACAGCCTTGATCCTTGGAGCTTTCACCCCGTTCTGGACCAGCCATTCTTTGGCTGAATTCGCTCTCTTTTGTGAAAGAGAAAGATTATAACTGTCAGTACCTCTTGCATCTGTGTGAGATGACAATTCGATGACCATATCGCTGTATTTCTCCATCAAACCAAGAAGCACTTCCAGATCTTTTTCTGCATCAGGCAGTATTTTGAAATCGTTGTAGTCGTAATAGATATTATTGAGCCGTATAGGTTCATTGATCTTCACCGTTTGCATTTGAGGAACTGATGTCACCAGTGTCACCGTTTTTTCAACTGTATAATCATCGATGATACCAGCAGTGGTGAATTCGATAGTTTGGGTATCGAATCCGGTTTTGCTAACGATCGCTTTGTAAGGTCTGTTTTTATCAAGTGGAAAGGTAAAAGTATTGCCGTTGAAATTGGTTTTGGTAACTGCGGGTTCCGGATTGACATCTGAAAGATCGACCAGCTCAACTTTTGCATCAAGCAAAGATCCTTTCGGTCCGAGAACTTTCACCAAGAGGTCAATGTTCAGATCTCTGTAGCCAAATTCAAAAATATGGTCGCAGCAGGTTTCACTCACAACTTTTTTCTTACCCTCATAAGGTCTGTTGGAAAAGATAAATCCTGCTTCTCCACTTTTATCGAGACTATAAAACAGGTCATCCGTGAGCGAGTTGTATCCTTTTCCCAGGTTGGTCGGTTGTTCCCAGTAATTCCCGTTCCAGTCAGCGCTGTAAACATCGAATCCGCCCAATCCCGGGAGGCCATTGGTACTGTAATATAAACTCCCTTCAAAATAAAAAGGACTGTATTCATCATCCCTGGTGTTGATCACTTCACCCAGATTGATCGGTTTGCCATAGCTGTCTCCGTCAATGGTGGCATAATAAATATCTTCTCCTCCATAGCCGCCAGGCATATCTGCGATAAAAAACAGCACTTCCCGTCCATATAATTCACCTACGGCAGGTTGCCGGCAAATGATACCGTCTGCATTGACATTCGGAAGAATTCTGGCAGCGCCCCATTCTGAACCTGTTTTTACAGAAACATAGATCTTTGCTTCTTCAATGCTGTTATTATTCCCGATCAGCCTGGTAAAATACATCCTGTTTCCATCCTCTGAGAATGCAGGATGCAGGGAGGAATATCCTGCCCGGTTGATGTTTTCACCCAATGGTGTCAGTGTAGAAAATTTACCCTTATCATCTCTGGTAGAAACATAAATTTTGGCATCTCCTTTTTCAGTTTCTCCATCCAGCACGATCTCCTTGTCCGAATCAAAAGATCCGAAATACAGGTTACCATCCGGATGCAGCCGGGCTCCGTACAGACTGAATGCTTTGTTGATTTCTTTAGGCAGCGGAACAAATTTTATATCGGTGTTTTCGGCCAGATCGTTGAACATTTCAAGCCCTTTGATCTCCAGCAAGGCTTCCTGTCTGCCATCCGGATCAGTTGTTTTTTTTGCGTATTCGATGAATTCGTTGTATGCATCCTGCAATTGGTCAGTGCGCTTGAGACATTTGGCATAAAACAGCCGGTATTCGAGGTAAACATCCTTTTTATCCCTTCTCAGCACACTACGATATTGTCTGGCGGCTTTGTTGTAATCTTTTAAAAGGTAGTGAACATCCGCAACTTTCAGCGCCATTTCAGGTTCTTTTTTTTCTTCGTAGGCTTGCTGATAAAACTCCAGTGCATTTTTATAATCCGCTTTCCCCATGAGTTCTTCTGCTTTATCGACCATCATTTGGTAAGTGATCGACCTCAGTGGTTGCGCATTCAAACTGATGGAAAGGATCAGGAGTAATAATATCGGAATAAATTTTTTCATCTTCAAAGTCATTGATTGATAAAAATGTTCGGAACGCAAATCAGAATCTCGGACAAACCAATACCGGATCAGGTTTTGGTTTTTTGTACAATTTGAGGATGTAAGCCACACCCAGTTCAAAGGCTCCGGCAGCGCCGCTCACCTGTGTTTTGTCTGACAGGTTGAGGTCAAAACTGTACCCGATCCTGAAATCCTTGATATCTGCGCCCAGCAGGAACTGCAGACCATTGACAGCGGAATAACCCAAACCACCCGACAAAGTTATGCCCTTTTCTTCATTCAGCAGAAAATATGCGAGCGTCTGGACCTGCAGATCCCAGGATGGTTGTCTGTATTGAAAAAATAAACGTGGTTCGATTTTAATTTTATCCGCAACGGGCGTTTTGTAGTAGCCGTATACCAGAAAACGCATCGGTGCGGTGCTGTAACTGCCCGTAGCAATGGATTCATCCACCCGACCACCTCTGAATGTGGTCAGGTTGGCCACAGAAACACCTGTGTTCAACTCGGTTTCTTTCCCAATGTATGATCTGAAATGCAATCCTGCAGTCAATTGAGCACTACCCAAACCACCGCCACCACCACTTGATCCGCCTGCCGGATTTTTGACTTTTATAGAATTCTCGATCGGATCGGGGTTCGGATCGGTTCCAAGTTCTGAATAAGTGGTTATCGTCGGATCGGTCACATAGGATGAACTTGTGCCTGAAGCAAGTCCAATAGAAAGCACATTTTTTGCTTTTTTGTCAAAGGCCAGGTGATAAGAAATGCCTCCGAAACCTTTGATCGTAACCACTTTTCCTTCTTCATACAACTGCTCATCGTAAATATAGCTCATGCCGACACCTATCCAGTCCTGCTGACGAAATCCACGGATCACCGGAACATCAATATAAAACGTCGGGTTCCGAAACTGACCAAATGCAAATCCATAATCCTGCTCTCTATAAAGCAAACCTACCCTGGCAGTTCCTTCAAAACTTCCCGCAAAAGCCGGATTCATCGCGACCTTGGTCATATCAAAATAGGTGTAATGAAATGGATCCTGACTCACCATGATCCCCTGGAAACAGAACACTGCTATGACCACTAAAATAGTCCTTATATTCATATCTATTGATTGTTAAAACCTGTGAAATAAGTCTGTCAAAAGTAGAATTAAATCCGCAATTACCAAAAAAAACATGGAAAATACGTCTTTTGATACAACGCAAAAGCCTGCAATTCTGTTGTGCTTGTTTTTTTCAATGTTTTCATCTAAGCTTTTGGATGCTCTTTTGTGTAAACAGCTTTATAAATTCTCTTTCAACTCCTTGCTGTTTATTTACATAAAGGCTGCATTCAATTATATCAAAAAATATAGGAGGTTTGCTTCAATTTTTTAAATATCAATCCTTGCCTTTGTCAATACCATTCACTCAAAATCTGAAAATTGAGTCTACTTCCGACAGTGCGTGTACAGACTGAAAACGTCAGTAGGGACTTAGGGGCAAAAATTTTTCGGAGAAGACTCAAAGTACCGTCTTTTTTGTTTGTAAAGGGCTTCGTGGTGAATTATCCAATCAAAAAGAATGGATGATATGATTTTGATTAAATATTACTACTCAATAAAGGGAAGTTTTTACTTTCAAGAATCAACCAGCGGCAGAATTTGTTCCCGGACATCAGTGTCCTAAAAATTGAATTTGTGTATTATTTGGCAGAACCTTGACGAATTTTGATCTTAGAATTATACCACACAGCATATTTACCCCGTAGGATGTAAATCCAACGGGGCTGAACCCCGTAGCTAAGTGGCTCGGGGTTCTTAAATCATTTTCCTCTTTGGTTCTGGCTCGTCCAGCTCAGGATTTCTGGGAAACCATTCAGTTTTGGTTGACAAAAAATGGACTCAATTCGTTTTTTCGTAGATATTAAAACTACGATGAGTGCATCCCGCCACATCCCGATATCAAATTCAGCCCGGTTATTGAATGTATCCGGAATATGTTTTTTCCAAATCCAGCAATTTTTTCTTTACCGGCAATCCTCCGGCATAACCCGTCAGTTCACCATTGCTGCCGATGATACGGTGACATGGAATGATGATGCTGATTGCATTTGCGCCATTGGCAGAGGCAACTGCCCTGACTGCATTGGCCTGATCGATGCTTTTGGCCAATTCAGCATAAGATGCTGTCTTTCCATATTTTATGGTCAATAATGCGTTCCAGACTTTCTTTTGAAAATCACTACCAACCATCAGAACCGGAATATCAAATTCAGGCCTTTCGCCTTTCAGATATTCTGCTATCCGGGTTCTGGTCATTGCTAACAGTTCGTTGTCCTTTTCTGTGTAAACAGCATTCAGCCCTTTTGTGATCCTTTGATCCACGACAGTTCGCATCTTTCTATACCTATAATCGAGCAAACAAAGTTCTTGTCCGAAAGATCCTAAAATAAGTTCACCAATAGAAGTTTTGTAATATTGAATATCAATTTGGTTCATCATCGACTCTTTTAAATGCTTGCTTTGACGGTCATGGCCTGTCAAAAATACAACATTGGAGCTATTATGTAAGATTTTTTGAAAATATTAAGGTGATTAGCTATTTAGTGTCTGCAAGAAAACCTATGTTTTTTTCGTCTTTGATAAGAAAACATCAAGGACAGGCTTGCGACCTTTCTGCGAGTATCGCACAGGCAAGAGTTTTTGAAAACAAGGAGTTTACTATTTGTAAATGACTGTTTCAAAAAAAAGGTTACGCAGTAATTGGCGTTTCCTTGCAAAGACTATTTAGTCTGTTAGCCTGATGGATTTGACAGAGCGCATCTGGCAAAAGAAACTAAATAAGCTAAAAGCCTATCTGGCTCAACAAATACGACTTTTGCTAAATAGGTGGTTTTTCAAGAACCCTTTACGAATCCGTAATCCTGTTCTACCCTTGCGATCCTTGTTTTGAAGGATTTATACCATTCCTTGCGTCCTTTGTCTTTGGCTACTGTGTGTTCCACATGGTTTCTCCAGCTTTGGATGGCATTTAAGTCCTGCCAATACGAAACCGTTATCCCGTATTCATTTCTCACGCTTTCCATACCGAGGAATCCATCCTGTTGTTGGGCCAATTCAATCATTTTAGCTGCCATTTCGGCATATCCCTCATGGTTATCAGTTCTGACGGAAGTGAAAATTACCGCATAATAAGGAGCCTGGGGCGTTTTTGCAATCATAGTCCAACGAATTTTCCCTGAAATGATCTATACATTTTATATTTGGCAAAAGTATTATTTTTTGCCAATATTGGATCTATGAAATATTCCAACCACCCGCCTGATTGATTTCGATATGGTCAATCAGATTTTAATATCTTTCAAAACCTCTTGGTTCAGGTCTTTTACATTTCCCGGTTTGACACAATAAAAAATGTGATCAATTCTTACCAATGTTGCTTGATGTAATAAATGTAATGTAATTGTTTCATACTTATGAAAATAACAAGATCAGTATCTGAGACCAAAAAAATAGAATCAGTATTCAAATCAAGGAATTAACCCGGTATATTCGAGGAATTTATCCATGATATCTTCTTTTGCAAAATTCGCGGCCCGCTCTATTGCATTTTGTTTCATCTGAACCTGTTTGTTTTCATCAGAAAAATAACCGATCACAAAGTCAGTCATCTCTCTGACATTGGATGCAATATAACTACATGATCCGTGGACAATAATGTCCTTTGGACCTTTGGCATTGTAAGATGCAACAGGTAATCCGCAGCTTAGCGCTTCCAAAACCACCAGGCCAAATGTATCAAACTTCGAAGGTAGCAACAGCATATCCGCCGAAGAATAAATGCCAGGAAGGCGGTCTCTGTTTACCCAACCCAGAAAAACTGCATCCGGCAATTTTGCCCTGAGTTCATCTTCTGCCGGACCCACGCCCGCAAAAACAATTTTTACAGAATCATACACTTCCTTGATCTTTTTATATACTGTGACCACATCCATCACACCTTTTTCTTTGCTGAGTCTGCCGGTATAAAGAAGGATTTTTGTATCCTCTTCCATGCTGAACACCTCCTTTTTGCACTTTGCTACCGGTTTGAACTGCTCTTCAACCCAATGCGCCGTCTGAAAGATCTGATCTTTGTCAAAATTCATATTGTGTCCGGCAAGCCACTCTTTATGGTCGCTGTTGAGCACAAATAGTTTATCGAAATTACTGTAAAACATTCTCAGATACCTTCTCACTTTATCAGATTCATGGATGTCCAGCTGCAATGCTTTCTGGGCAAACATAATCCAGTCAGTATGAATGTAAAAATAAGCCGGAACTGTATAAGCGTGCTTTAAAAATACGGCAATCAATCCCATCACACCTTCAGTGGAACAAATCAACCGATCGTATTCATTTTCAAGAAATAAAGCATGAATTTGATTGATATTGGGAATGCGGACACTTTGATCCTTGTAAAAAGGAAGTATGAACTCAGCTTCAGGCCTGACAACGATCAGATGTTCATCCGGCTTCACCGTTTTACTGCAAACAAGCAGGTCGATCGGCAACTCCAGCCTTTTGATCTCACTATGGATCTCCTGCAATACACTTGAAACACCGTTTTTATCATCAAAGGAATCTGTCAGCCAAAGCATGCGTTTGGGATGTTCCAATTTACCGAGTTGCTCTGAAAAGGCAGTAAGCGTTTTGCGGCTGTTGTAAAGCACCTTGCTGCTGGTAAAATTGGCTCCCAGGATCAATGTTGAACTTAAAAACGGAAAAGAAAGACCATCCAGAAAATCTGTTATTTTTTTCATCTGATCTTTGTCAAACTGAGAAGCGCTTTTGATATAATCCCGGATATTTGGAGAAAGTTTGATCTGTTCCAGTTCGAGATCGAGCCTTAATTCCCGAAAATGTGGTTTTTCAAGCAGATCATCAACTTTTTTCTGCAATCTTTTGAAAAGTATGCTGTTCAACTGATTGCTGATCGTATTGATCGCCTGATAAAACTGGATCGTCATTTTATCAGGTTCCAGATCATGTGCTTCCACAATGTTGATGGCTTCTCTGAAAACCGGTTTATAAACTTTTTTTACCAATAATTGAGTCATCTTTTTTGGCCGCTTACCGATAAAGCTTTTATGAAAAAGCTTGATAAACCGCATTGTGGTTTTATGGTGTTTCAGTTCGGCAAAAAGATTGGAAATAATGATGGCGATTATTTTATCCTGAACCGATCCTTTGTGCAATATCATCCTGAGCAGGTCCGGCTTTTTGATGTACATCGCAACCTGGAAAACATAATCGAGAAAAGCGATCGTCAGTTTTTCAATGTTCTGGTGATTACCGTATGGCACCATGCGGTGTTCACGAATAGCTTCCAGAGCCAGCGCCGATCTCGAACTTGATTTTAGCCGTTGTTCCAGATCCGGCACATGCAGATAAGTACCGGAATGTCCGGCAAAAATGCCCATGTGATCATCCGAACCGCCGCTCAGGGATTTTTGATACGGGCGATCCGTGTAAAGACTTAGATCCACATCAAACCGCGCTGCATCCTCGTCGATCATTTCTGGGGTCAGCGCAGAAATCCAGTTTTTGACCAACATATTCTGCCAGGTATCCCTTTGGCCATTGATCACTTCAAAACGCTCAAAAATCAAGGCCATTTTTCTGAAAAAATCAAACGGCGGTTGCTCTTCAGCCGCATAATGATAAAGTGGATGTGCCCATATGGTCGGAATATCACGTTTGTGAGTGAACTGCAAAAATTCATAAACGTTGTACCTCAGTTTATTCAGCCTCTTTTCCTGTTCTTTTGTAAATCCATAAGTCAGGATATGGATTCCGATGTGATAATCCGGAACAAAAACGCTGAATTCGGCTGCAACAAGGATATCATGACCCTTTTCAATCATTTCGTAACAGGATCTCGAGTTGTTATGATTTGTAATGGTAAAGGTGTCACAACCATTCTTTTGGAGGACTTCAAGCAATTTTTTTGATTCCAGCCAGGTTTCCGGAACACCCAGGATCCTGCCTAAAATTTCGTCCGGCACATTGCTGTTATAGTCATGACAATGCAGGTCAATTTTGAGGATTTCGTTCTCAGGATATATTTTTTGCTGGCTTTGGATAAACGCATCCAGTTCGATCTGTAATTCTTTATGGAATGATGACGGATTTTTTTTCATACATAATTTTTAGTTCGTATTGCCTAAACAGAATCTTTGTTAAAATCAGCAGTTTCACACTGGTAAAACCGCTCAGTTGATTGTGATCATTTCTAATTGGTCCGGCAAAAATCAAATCTAAAAACTATTATTGAATAAGGTATAACATTCATATATGCTCATTTAAATGTATGAGATTTCTTTATATTAAATTCATTTAAGACGATTTTTTCTGCTTGTCCGTTATGATCCTTCCTGCAAATGATCCCCTGAAAAATGAGTGACAAAATAATCCGGTATTTCCCAAAAAGAAAACAAGCACAAAATTAGCGTTATGTTAAGTTATTTTTGACGCATTTGTTCAATTGCGGTCCCCTTATTTATGTGGTGGATGCTGTAGAAATAATAAGCCAGGCTTTAGCCTGATGCTAAGCTGTTTTTGGCTAAAGCCCATGCCATATCTGCAAAATATCTGACAGCTAAAGCAGCCGGCAATTCATTGCTAATACAACACAGCAATAAACATCATGAACTGATGCTATACACATTGAACGATCCATTGAAAAAATATACAATTCTTTTGATGGAACACCCGAATATCTGAGGTTTAATAGACTCAAAACGCTGCCATTCCATTTTTTTTCTTACATTCGCAACAATATAAAGGATAAATTGTATATTCTGAATCCAGTTCTCATTCTATCTACAGTAGTAGGAATAAACGACAGATCGTTTTTTTTGTGCGAAGTGAAACAGCAAAACAAATAGTATGCATTTACCTATATTACAGGAGTTACTGATACTTTTCGGATTTTCAGCGCTGGTTGTGTTTTTACTTCAAAAACTCAGGTTGCCTTCCATTTTGGGATTTTTGATGACAGGTCTGATCATCGGCCCGGGTGGTTTGGGATTGATAGACGTTAATGAAGTGGAGATCCTGTCCGAAATCGGTGTCATTCTGCTGTTGTTTGTCATAGGTATGGAACTTTCTCTCAAACATCTGATCTCGATCCGAAAAACCGTATTTATAGGCGGATTTTTTCAGGTAGGCATCACGGTTCTGGTAACAGGAGCCGCCTATTTTCTGATGGGAAACCAAATCCAGGAAGCCGTTTTTGTTGGATTCCTCTTCTCGCTTTCAAGTACTGCGGTAGTGCTGAAAATTCTGCAAGACAGGCATGAGATCTCTTTACCACACGGCAGAAATGCACTAGCCATACTTATTTTCCAGGATATCATCGTGGTGCCGATGATGTTATTGACGCCACTGATGGCCGGTAAAAGCGACAACATTGGGATAGAAATTACAACTTTGCTCATTAAAACTTTGATTGTTGTTATCCTGACCATCCTGAGTGCAAGGTACCTGGTGCCAAAATTGATGTATTCCATCGTTCAGACCAAAAGCAAGGAATTATTTTTAATTGCGACCATATTTATTTGCTTTATGGTGGCATTTCTGACTTCTCAGGCTGGATTGTCTCTTGCTTTGGGAGCGTTCCTTGCAGGACTGATCATCTCCGAATCCGAATACAGCCATCAGGCGACAGGTATCATCCTACCATTTAAAGAGCTGTTTACAAGCATATTTTTTATCTCTGTAGGTATGTTGCTGGATATTGAGTTTTTCTTCAATAATTTCCTGGTTATCATGCTGATCATCATTGCAGTGGCGATCATCAAGGCAGCGATTGCTACCACAGCCATCCTCATACTCAGATATCCGCCACAATCCGCCATCATCACCGGAATTTCATTGTTTCAGGTAGGAGAATTTGCTTTCATTTTATCCAAAGTTGGTCTGGATCACCAACTTTTGGATACCCAAACCAATCAATACTTCCTTGCTGTATCCATCGTTTCTATGCTTTTAACGCCTTTTGTGATCATTTTTGCGGAAAAAATTGCCGTTCAAAGTGTTTCAAGAGTCCGGTTTTTAAAGAATACCATGCAAGGCACACAAGGTGCAGATGCCGAAACGGGCGCTTATCTCGCTGACCTTGAGAACCATCTGGTGATCATTGGTTGCGGGTTGAACGGATCCAATCTGGCTAAGGCAGCAAGGCACTCTGACATTCCGTTTGTCGTCATTGAGCTGGATCCGAAAATCGTGATAGAGGAAAAAGAAAAGGGTAATCCGGTCATTTTTGGTGACGCGACGAACGAACACATACTGGATGTAGCAGCTGTTCATCGGGCCAGCGTCGTGGTAGTGGCAATTTCTGATCTGATCAACACAAAGGAAATCATAAGAAAAGTGAGAAATCACTCTAAATCGGTCTTTCTGATCATACGGACACGATATGTAAATGAAATCGAAGAACTATTGGCTTTGGGTGCTGACGAGGTAATACCGGAAGAATTTGAGACTTCCGTAAAAATCTTTTCTTCCGTTCTTCATAGTTTCCTGGTGCCTGAAGAGGAAATTGAGCACATCATTAAGCTCGCTCGTGCTGACAACTACAACCTATTTGCCAGCCGTCGTAAGCTGCCTAAGACGGTCGGTCTGAAACGGCTCCAGGACTTTCATGTCACCTGTCTGACAGTAAATCAGGATAGCGGTCGTTTTGTCGGTCACAGCATCGGTGAAATACAATTGAGGGCAAAATTCGGCATCACACTGGTTTCCATACAGCGGGAAGACCAGATGATTTTCAACATCACGCCGGAAGAACGTATTTTACAGCATGACAAATTATATATTTTGGGTGACCAGGACCATATCCTGCAGTTCTATAAGATGATCCAATAGTATAGACTAAATCCCTATTCCATTAAGTGAGAAGTATTTCGAAATAATTCGGGTCAGACAAAAGTTGAAACAGGCAACATCAATATACTATGAATTTCCCCGAATTCACCTTATTACCATTTTTGACCAAATGAAAAAAATACATACCTTTCAACAGATCTTTTCCCGATATTTCTGTCTTCTTATCTTTCAATTCCATACGCATCATTTCATTGCCAAAAAAATCAAGGATGGTTAAAAAGCAGGGTTCAACGCTCCAATGCTCCATTTCAAAAGTACCTGCATTTGAGAATGGATTGGGATATACCTTTACAGAATTCCGGTCAATGGATTTTTCCTCATTGAGTCCCGAAGGCTGAACAGTTATTATAACCGAATCAAGGGTGATACACGATTCACTTACTATCAACACTTTGTACATGGTGGTAACTTCAGGATGCGCCATTGGATTTGAAATATGAGGATCGCTCAAACCATCCGCAGGATACCATTGATAATCAGTGCCTCCGGTTGCCCATAGCTGAACTGATCCACTTCCCGATATGATGGTATCCCGGCTTGCCGACACCTGGCATTGATCAGAAAACAAAACATCCCTTGGTGCCGTAGCAACAAATATCGCATTCACTTTATTCGGATTTTGAGGATTACCATATTGCCAGAAATCTTCATAATACATTTTATATTCTTTCGCCTTTTCATCCCAAATCACATCTACCGACCAATAACTGGAATGATCTTCGGGCGTAGGAGCCAAGACCGGATTTTCTGGATACTGAATCCAGTCTATGCCGTTGAGCGATACAGCGTAACCTATCCTTGCGGTATCATATTGGCCGTGATCATAACTGACCCCGCTATACCACATTTCAAAAACACTATCTGTTTGGATTACAGCAGGCACAGCAACTGCAATATCATTCCAGGATGGATATGTACCTACTGACATCACAGGATTTGATGGGTTTTTCATCCATGCATATCCATCAGCAGAAATGGCAAGACCCATTTTGACCCACCCTACTTCATCCATACCCATGTACCACAAAGCATATACCCCTGAATTTTTATCAAAATATGCCGCAGGTGATTCGATGTATCTGGCATCCCATTCGCCTGAACCGCCTTTTTGCATCACTTTTCCCTGCCTTTCCCAATGGATTCCATCCGGAGAAGTTGCAAGTCCGATGGCCGTATTGCCCTGGCCTTGCTGATACGTTGAATCACCATAATAATAAAGCTTGAATTCAGTTCCGTCCCAAAGGATTTCCGGTGTATCCAGCCATTGTCCGTCCCATGCTCCGGGTTCACCAACATCCAGAACCGGACTTGTTCCATATTTTTGCCAGCTCAACCCATCCAATGACCAGGCAAAATGGATCCTGCCTTTTGGAACGTGATCATAAGGGTCAGCACCTTCAGCGACCCCATACCACATTTTTAAGGTATCGTTATGCTGAATGACCGTTGGTTGTCCATATGCGCCCCACATACCTGATGCCGGATCCATGGAAAGAACAGGCGATTCGGAGATTTTAGACCATTGTGTCTGTGAAAAAGATCCAGTTGCACCCAATAAAATTGTCATAAATAATAAAGTCGATTTCATTTTTTATGCTGCTGATTATGTAAATAAAATATTGAGTCTATTTCGAAAAGTCCAATTTTAGGCTTGTAATGACTGAAAACGTCAGTGCCTGTACTGACTGAAAACGTCAGTGCATGAACTAAATGAAAACGTCAGTGCATGAACTGAATGAAACCGTCAGTGCCGGTACTGACTGAAAACATCAGTAGGGATTTAGGGGGCAAAGACTTTTCGGAGAAGATGCAATATTTATGCCTTCAGACTTTACCAGAAATTCAATTCTCCCATTCCATGATAAATTTATCTATTTCAGATATGGAAGGAATAGAGCTCTGTGCGCCAAGTTTTTGAACTGACAGCGCAGCCGCCGCGTTGGCAAAAACAATGCTTTCAAGATGACCTTTACCCTGAGATAAAGCCACTGCAAAAGCGCCGTTAAAAACATCTCCGGCTGCTGTGGTATCTATTGCATCCACTCTAAAGCCCTTTACAAATCCAATTTCGGAATGATACACACCTTTTGCTCCAAGGGTAATGATAATGGTTTTAATCCCTTTTTCTCTTAGCAAATCACATGCTTTTTTTATATTTTCTTCTGTATCTGGCAAAATTCCTGTCAGAATCTCTGTTTCTGTTTCGTTGGGTGTAAGAATATCTACCTGTGCCAACAAATTATCCGGTAGTTTTTGTGCCGGTGCTGGATTCAGTATGACGGTTACATTGTTTGATTTAGCCAAACCTGCTGCGAAATGAATGGTATCAATGGGCGTTTCCAGTTGCATAAGCAAAATACCTGCAGAACGGATCGAATCGCGACAGGCAGTGATATCCTCAACCGACAGCATTGCATTAGCACCTGAAGCCACTGAAATGCTGTTTTCACCTTGTTCAGAAACATTGATCAGTGCTACACCCGTAGGAAAAGTTTTATCTTTTATAATGAAATCGGTGCAAATACCTGCTAATTGATAGCTATTGATAGCAGTTTCGCCAAAGCCATCATCGCCCACACGGGCTATAAATGTAGTATTCCCACCTGCTTTTGCGGCAGCCACTGCCTGATTGGCTCCTTTTCCTCCCTGTACTATGGAGAATACACCGCCCAAAATGGTTTCGCCAGGCTTAGGCAATCTGGCCGATTTAATGATCATATCGGTATTTACGCTGCCTATAACAACAATTTTATTCCGTTTCCTTTCCATAAGCTATTTTGCCAAAATGAGTAATGCCAAACCAAGAATGAATAATATAAACATGAAAGTGAGCAACAAATTGGTGCCTTTGGGCCCATTTTTGAACTCTTTCCATACAAATACACCCCATAAAGCAGCAATCATCGTTGCACCCTGGCCCAAACCATAAGCAATGGCAGGACTTGCCACCGCTGAAGCGATGATATTGAACGACATTCCGATACCCCAGATCAATCCGCCCAGCATACCGATGGAATGCAGTTTGAGTGAACCTGTTTTAAAATACTGGCTATAGGTAACTTTTATGCCGGATATAGGTTTATACATATTGACGGTGTTAAACACAAAGTTGGAAATAAATACTCCGATACTGAATATCACCAGCGCAGTATAGGGCGTCAATTTGCCGGCTTCGGGAACTGAAAAGTCTGCCGCCATGGATTGGGCAACATATTTATAGAAAAATCCCATCAGGATACCGGCAGCAAGTGAAATCAATATGCCTTTTAAGGGTGTCTTTTTTTCAACTGTGCTAACCTTTTTATAAGCTATCGCATCCAGAATAATGGCTAATGATACCAAAGTTACGCCACCAAAAATAAGTATGGGATCGCCTTCTGGTTTATTGAGATAATTTAGCAAAACACCCTGTATAAGTGCGATGCCTATGCCAATGGGAAAAGCGATCGCCATTCCGGTCAAATCGATGGCAATGACCAATAATAAATTGGCAAGGTTAAAAATTATACCTCCCAAAAATGCCAAACCCAGACTGCTCATCTCTGCTTGTGAAAGGTCTTCAATAAATCCGCGTCCGGAAGTACCGAATGAGCCCATGGTAAATGCCAGTAAAAGGGTCGTCAAAACAATCCCTATGACATAATCCCAGTAAAACAATTGAAATGGCCAGGCTTTTCCGGAAAGTTTTTGTGTATTGGCCCATGATCCCCAGCAAAACATGGTAATAATGCAAAATAAAATGGCAATGGAGTAAGATTCTACAATATACATAGTTTTAGTGTTTAATTATTTCGTAATTGTTTAGCTCAATAGTCTTTTAGCCTTAAGTCTATTAGCTAATGATTTATACCAAGGTTTAAAACCTAAGATTCCAGGACAAATTTGGTGTCTTTTGCTCAAAGTACACGCTCAATTCAAAGAGACTAACA
>DDTL01000095.1 GCA_002344345.1 Saprospiraceae bacterium UBA2365 | reverse complement strand
TTTTTCAACCCTTGATTCGCATGAGTATCTAATCTATATTAATTCCCCTTCCACCAAATACTGCTCATTGATGCTCCTGAGTTTGAAATCCACCGTTTGGTTGCGCAATCCTTCCTTGTAAGGTAAGGATACTTTGATGTAATTGTCCGTAAAGCCGGTCAGCAGTTCAGGGTTTTTGGATTTTTCTATCAGTACAGTACGTGTTTGGCCGAGGTGAGATTCATAAAAAAGACGCTGTTTTTTGAGGGAAAGATTGAAAAGTATATCATGCCTGGCTTTTTTTACATCCGGAGGCACTTTTTCATCCATGTTAGCAGCTGGCGTTCCCTGTCTTTCCGAATAGCTGAAGACATGTAGATAACTGATGTCCAGTCCGTTCAAAAAATCAAATGTCACCAGGAACAATTCTTCGCTTTCACCGGGAAAACCGACGATGACATCTACTCCGATGCATGCATGTGGAATGGTCTTCCGGATAAAATCTATCCTGCTGCGGTATAATGCCGTCAGATAACGCCTTTTCATGGCTTTCAAAATGTTATCCGACCCGGATTGTAATGGAATGTGGAAGTGCGGGACAAAACGTTTGGATGTGCTGATGAATTCAATGATATCTTCCGTCAGCAAGTTGGGTTCGATGGAGGAGATCCTGAAGCGTTCGATACCGTCCACTTCGTCCAAAGACCGGATCAGTTGGCTGAAAGCATGTTTTTCTTTGGGTGCGTTGCCATCGATCACGGACGTGCTGTTGCCAAAATCACCGATATTTACCCCGGTAAGGACGATTTCCCGCATGCCTTTGGCAGCGATATTTTTAGCATTGTTCACTACTTCTTCTATGGTACCCGAACGGCTTTTTCCCCGTGCTTTGGGAATGGTACAGAAGGTACAGGAATAATCGCATCCGTCCTGAATTTTGAGAAAAGAACGCGTTCTGTCACCAAAAGAAAAGGAATCCTGAAAACTTCCGATGTCTTCAACTTCACATATGAAGATCTGCGCTTTGCCATCCGCCTTACTCAGGTTGTCGATATAGTGCAGGATGCGGAACTTTTCTCCTGCTCCGAGCACGAGGTCAACTTCCGGCATGTTGGCGATCTCTTCAGGTTTCAGTTGTGCATAACAGCCCACGACTACCACTATGGACTGCGGATTGATCTCGCGGGCACGCCGGATCACCTTCCGGTTTTTTTTGTCAGCCATATCCGTAACGGTACAGGTGTTGATAACCACGATATCCGCCCCCTGTTCAAAAGGCAGGACATGAAAGCCCTTATTTTTAAAAGACTGCCCTATTGAAGAAGTCTCGGAGAAATTGAGCTTACAACCCAGGGTATAGAAAGATACTGTTTTTGGTGTTGACATAGAACAAATTGATAGCAAAACTAAAAAAATAAAGCAATCACCTCCAATTTTGTTATATTTCCCGAAAGTTCATCTGTGTCAACTCCTTAAAATTCATGATGAATTATCGCGAAAAATGATCATGTTTGGTTGGATCAAAAACAATAAGAAGTTTATTTACTTCATTAAAAATCTTTTTAGGCTTTCGGTTCCCAAATTTATTTGCTAATAACATGGCTCATGCAATATCAGATTATTAATTGTAAAAAAACCAGATTAAAATAGCCTGATTAATTATTTTTCCCGAAAAAATCCATACTTTGTGCATGAACAAAATGGTGAGGGAAAAGTTTAAAACAGCCAATATAGTAACACGTTTTTTTAAAAAATATTACCGTTAAGTCCGGGAAAATTCGTACATTGCGGCTGTTTTTAATTAAAACTTATTCAAATGAGCACAGTCAATAAATTTTTCGTTTTTTTATCACTCATCTGCCTGCCGTTTTTTGCTTTGGCACATGAAGGTCACGGTGTATTGGAAGGTCACACACTCGGACATTATGTTTTCAACCCCATGCACGCCATACCGGTGATCGCCGTGGTTCTGGTAGTTGCAATAGTCCTCTACAGAAGAAGGCAGGTGGCTAAAAAATAAGGTCATTCGTAGTTTGCCAGAGGGATCTTTAGGTGCCAGGACAGATTTTGCTTGTACCCGGAGGTTCGGATTTGAATGATTTTTCGTTTGGAGCAATTATACATCCGGAAGGTTTAGTAATGGCTCTTTTTATATTTGTAGCATGCATGAACTTTCCATACTGGAGAACATAGTCGATATTGCTGCGTTCGAGCTGAAGCGTTCGGGAGGCTTGCGCATTGAAACCATTGAACTGGAGATCGGCACGCTTTCCGGTGTTGAGCCGGATGCGCTTGAATTTGCGTGGCCGGAGGCGACCCAGCATACTGTTCTGGAAAAAACAAGGAAAATCATTCGATATATCCCGGGACAAGCCAGGTGTCAGTCCTGCGGTGAGACTTTTGATCTACCCTATATCTACCATGTTTGTCCGAAATGCGGAAGTTACTATAAGGATATCATCCAGGGAAAAGAACTCAATGTGAAATCTATGGAGATTTTGAAGGAGTGATTTTCAGTTACGCATTTATTTCACAAAAAGATAGCTTTAAACTTCTGATAGAAGATTCAGAAAATTGATATTGTTTTTAACTTATTGATACTCATTAGAATGAACCAATATCATTATAATTTTCTTCCTTTTGTTTTCAGATAAAATGTCAGATACACTTCCTGATTATGCTGTTATCCAAAATAGTTTCCTGGATGTGCAAAAGTAGGCTTATAACATTTCAACGCCTGAACAATACCCCTTTCCAATCATATCGGGGTCTGTTCTCTTCCCGATTGAATTTAATGGCAAGTCCAAGTATGTATTGGGTGAAATTATACTTTTCTTCAACCCTATTTAGTATCAGATAATTATTAAATCCCATTCTGAAAGCGAGCATTTTTGTAATGGGTAAATCATATCCAACGCCCATTCCCAGATAGACCAATCCATCCAGTTTGTATGGATCCAATTTACCGCATGTGCAATAATTGCCATAACTTATTGAGGCTTCTGCAAAAAGCATATCTCTGTATTGAGGTATAAAATCGTATTGAAATTTCAAGCCATACAAGTAATAATTATTATTGGATTTGATATCATCGTAGGCTGAACCTGAAGTCCACATATACAGATAGTCAAATCCGAAATACAATGATTTATTTAAATTCAGTGAAAGACCATTGGCCCAGGTTTTTTCATGGTAAATATTATACTTGCCATCATAAGTTTTAGTTTGTGAATCAAATATATAGGTAAAGGAGCTTGAATAAACCAATGTGTTGGCAAATTTGATTTTGGTTTCGTTGTCAGCAGGTTTGTTATTAAGCTGCTTTTCAACTTCCAATTGCTTCATTGGCTTCTTTTCTATTTCTTCATTGAAATGGTAGCTAAATGCTAATTTAGAGCCGCGCATTTGACTTTTATTAATTGGAAAATAGAGAAATTGGTAACCGCCATTCATATAGAATCTCGGGAAAAGTCTGATATTGGCAGAAGCTGAGACATTAAAATATGGAGAGTTCAGGTTGTCTGTTAATCCTAAGCCATATGGTTGGGTTACATCCCGGTAGTAATTGGATCTACGATAACCTGATTCAATCAGGAAATTTATTTTGCTGAGTTTATAACTGTGATTGAATGGATAAAAAAAGTATTTAGTCTGCAAACCGATAGATTTTTGGCTAGGAAGTGGTTCTCCATCGATATATCCAAAGCTATATTCAAAGTTAGCGCCCAGATAAAGATTATCTATAAGTTTGAAATCTATATTGGGAATGAACAGAAAGTCAAAGATCAATGGAAGATCATGATTGTCTTTTGCCGGAAGTGATACAAAACTCGCAAATTCGGTACCCAAAATAAAATTGGAAGTTTTCTTGATTTGGGCAGTAGAATATACTCCCCATGAAGATAATATGATTAATAGTATGGATTTAAAATTTAAATAGTAAATTTTAAAATAGCTCCATATTGGCATGAATGAATAATTCATATATATTGATTTTACAAAATTTATTATCAAATTAACTTAATTATTGATCTTTTTTAATTATTTCAGACTTCATTTTAATTAAAAGGGGACATTTTCATGTCCCCTTTTAAGTTAAAGTACCTGAAAACCAGATGACATTTTATTGTCCAAAGTAGTACCCTCCAGGCACTTTCTATTAAACCCAGTACCCCAAACAGTACCTAAATATACTCTATAAAAGGTTTTATCAAAAATTGAAACTCCTGCATAAATACCGACTATTTCAACCTGAGAAACTCTGTTATTCCAGGATGGAGGCATAAATGGATAAGTTTTAAGCATTGCTATGTAACTATTACCTTCACCCGCAGGCCCACAATGATCATATAATCCAACCCAGATATTTCGGTTTCCGCCATTTGAATTAAAATACCTGTTGTATGTTAAAGTTTCAAACTCATAATAAGATGCTGGAACTGTACCATAAGTTTCGAATTGTTCAACGATATTATTTGTGCTGACATACTCTCTCATAGCATCTGTAAATTCAACACTTTTAGTAACAGGAATTGACAATGATTCTCCATAAGTCAAATAATCATTTTTAGTTGTGAATTTTCTGATTTCAAGCACTTCATTTGAGTTTTCATCAAGTTTTCCAAGCCAGAGAATCCAGTTATCATTGTTATTATCCAGCGTAATACCGGATACTTCGACATTGTCGAGGTAATACTTAATAATAAATCCTTCTCCAGAAAGCTGTTCTACAACATTATTAATTACTTGATCAGGATTGCACACCACTGCATTTTTGGTCGTTTCCTTTAAAGGACTGATAGTAAGTGTTTCATCTTTATTACATGATAAGATTGTAAGAAAAATCATTAAAACAATAAAGCAAATATTATTTTTCATTTTTAAAAATTAATTCATTACTCCTACTTCCATCATTGAAAGCGGGTGATTTCGGAATGATTCCCCCGCCAGTATCGATAAAGGGTGAAAGCTGGCAAACCGGACTTTTTCCTTGTGAATGGATCTTCATAAAGCTACATGGTTTAAGAACATCGGGATAAACAAAGGCTTTATAATCACGCGATACTTATTAAAAAACTGCCGCTTAACGGCATTCTGATCCTTTAAATCATGGATTTTGCGTTCGTCACCCCGTATTAAAAAGGGTATCCCGTAAGCGAACTTAGGAAATACCCTGCATATATTTTTTAATTGGTTATTAGTGGATATGACTGGTGGAACAATCTGATGATCTGATGATCTGATGATCTGATGATCTGATGATCTGATGATCTGATGATATAGGTTAAGCCAGTCATATTGGGTTTATTTTCAGAGAGTAAATATACTGACTATTTTTCATTGATCAAAATATATTTTATATTTTTCTCAACATTTAACAAAGTATAGGGTGTATTTCTGTGAATTCGGAAAAAGTTATCGTCAATTATGCAATAAAATGTCCGAAATGCGGAAGTTATTATAAAGATATCATCCAGGGAAAAGAACTCAATGTTAAATCCATGGAGATTTTGAAGGAGTGATCTATTACCCTGTTTACTTTTTTTAGATGGACATTAGTGGATAAGACTAATGAATTATTGAATACTGACGATGAATGTCAACATTTGAAACAATCGAACAAAATGTTGAGATAGGTTGAGCCAGTCATATCGGGTTTATTTTAAAAAAAAAGATATTTATACTATAATTCTTTGCTAAAAGAAAATCTTTATTTTTTCTGTACACAAACAAAACATAGGGTGTATATCTTTAAGTTCCGGGAAAATCATATCATAATGCACAACAAAATGAACAAATATGATAATTATTGTTGAATTTGTTGTGCAAATAGTATAATTTTACCAGAAAGTATCTCTGCGCAATGAAATCATTATATCAGAAATTTGAAACACTTTTGCAAAATACGACTACAGACTTTAAGCGGTATTTATACAATAAAGTCGACTGGAACAGTCAGATGATCGGGATAACCGGTCCTCGTGGTGTCGGTAAAACCACTTTGATTTTGCAATACATTAAAGAAAATCTGGAAGGCAAAAAAGCCCTGTATGTCTCGGCGGATGATCTTTATTTTGGTGAAAACAAACTGGTTGATTTAGCGGAAGAGTTTTACAAAAATGCCGGTGAGTATTTGTTCATTGATGAAATTCACAAGTATGAAGACTGGTCCAGAGAATTGAAGAATATTTATGATTCATTCCCTGCCTTAAAAATTGTTTTTGCCGGTTCTTCAGTACTTGATATTCTCAAAGGTTCTGCTGATTTGAGTCGTCGTGCAATAGTTTATAAATTGCATGGACTTTCATTCAGGGAATATTTAAAACTATTTCATAATTTTGATTTTGAAGTTTATTCGTGGGAACAAATAATCCATAACGATGTGAAATTAACAGGCCTTGCACATCCTTTACCTTTATTTAATGACTATTTGAAACGCGGTTACTATCCGTTCGGATTGGAAAATGAATTGGATTTACGCCTTGGTCAGATCATTGTACAAACACTGGAAACTGATATTCCGCAATATGCCAATCTAAATGTGGGTACCAGCCGTAAATTGAAACGTTTAATTTCGATTATCGCTGAAAGCGTTCCGTTTAAACCTAATTTTTCCAAAATTTCTGAAAGGATAAGTGTCAGTCGAAACTCCTTAAACGATTATTTTTCATTTATGGAAAAAGCCGGACTCATCAGTCAATTGCGCCATAGAGCAAAAGGAATTCGAGGTCCGGGAAAAGTTGAAAAAGTGTATCTGGATAATACGAATATAATTTATCATCTGGGTGGAGAGCAATCAAATATCGGGAACATCCACGAAACTTTCTTCTTTAATCAAATGCGATTAAAAAATGAAGTAATATCGTCCGATGAAGCTGATTTTGTCATCTATCATTACAATTTTGAATTAGTTGGAAAGCATAAAGGGCAAAATCAAATCGGGAAAGCCGGCAAATCATTTCTGGTAAAAGATGATATTGAATACGGGTATCTGAATGTAATTCCATTATGGACATTTGGATTGAATTACTAAGTGGGAGAAAAAAATTCAGGTCACATAGCTGTGCTTCTTTTGGTTTCAAATATTGAATTATCGTAGGAATTCAGGTGGTTAGCTCATTAGTCTGTTAGCCTGTTAGTCTCTTGGGAGTGAGGGTCTACATTGAACAAAAGACAGCAAATTTGTCCTGGAATCAGAGGTTTTAACCCTTGGTATGATTCATTAGCTAATAGACTAAAGTCTAATAGACTATTGAGCTAAACAATTACGAATTATCTTCTTAACCTGGACGAGCCAGAACCAATGAGGAATCTGATTTAAGAACCCTTACGGGCAGGCCCCATACGGGCAGGCCCCATACGGGCAAGCTCATACGGGCAGGCCCCATACGTGCAAGCTCATACGGGCAGGCTCTGATCAACGATTTTTGATTTAAGAAGTCCAATACTTCTAAAATCATAAATCGTTAATCCTTGATCGATATTCAATGAAGATTTAATTCTGAATTAAATTTCTTCTATTTTATGCCAAAAAATAGACGAATTCAATTTTTAAGCGCCTGATCCAAAACTTTCATTTATCATCAGGTGTTACGCTTCATGAATTGAGTTATTTCCTTATTTTTGCAATTCATTAAAAAATAAACTTATGTGCGACACTTGCGGATGTGGTGAAGGCAATAAAGTCACCATTCAAAAACCGGGCGGCCAACTCGTTGAAATCACTCATGAGCATGTACATAGTCACGGACATGGTCACAGCCACAGCCATGAACATACACACCCGCATGATCATGATCATGACCATGATCACGACCATGATCACGAACACGATCACGAACACAGTCATACCCACACGCACAAGATAGATGTGGAAAGTCAGATCCTCAGCCGCAATAAGCTGCTGGCTGAGCGCAACAGAGGATTTTTTCTCGGAAGGAATATATTCGCAATGAACCTCGTGAGTTCACCGGGTTCAGGAAAAACCAGCCTGCTGGAAGCCACATTGGAGCAACTCAAAAATGAGATCGGCTTTTATGTGATCGAAGGCGATCAGCAGACTTTTCATGATGCTGACCGGATCGACAAAACGGGTGTTCCTGTGGTGCAGATCAATACAGGAACCGGATGCCACTTAGACAGCGATATGATACACCGTGCAGTTGAAACGCTTCAGCCAAAACCCGATGGCATCCTGTTTATTGAAAATGTGGGCAACCTGGTTTGTCCGGCGTTGTTTGATCTCGGTGAAAATGAGCGCGTTGTCATCATCAGTGTGACAGAAGGCGATGACAAACCGATCAAATATCCGGATATGTTCCACGGGTCAAAAGTCTGCATCATCAATAAAGTGGATTTACTGCCTTATGTGAAATTTGATATGGGAAAGGCTAAGGATTATGCCAGGAGGGTCAATCCTGATCTTCGCTTTTTCGAATTGTCTGCAACAACTGGTGAGGGAATGAGTGAGTGGCTGGATTATTTAAGAAGCAAAATGGCTCATTAATAAGCTATTTTTGAGCGTAGAAATATAATATCATGTGTTTAGCGATACCGGGAAAAGTAATAGAGATCAGAGGGCAGGTGGATGATGTATTCCGAACAGGTAAAGTCTCATTTGACGGAGTAGTGAAAGAGGTCAATCTATCATTGGTACCTGAAGTGGAACTGGGCAACTATGTTTTGGTGCACGTTGGCGTAGCACTGAATGTAGTGGATGAAGAAGAAGCCCAAAAAACCTTTGAGCTGCTTCGGCAGATAGGTGAACTGGAGGAGCTGGAGGACAGCGAACCGGGTATGGCGCCACCTGACAAATAACATGTTCTCAACTCCCGGACTCCGGATCAATACCTGAAAAACGGATTGTAGACCTTTTCATCTCCGATCGTGGTGGATTCACCATGACCCGGGAATACCCTGGTACTGTCGTCCAAAGTGAACAATTTGGTTTTGATGCCTTCGATCAGGGTGTCGTAATCTCCTCCCGGAAGGTCTGTTCGGCCAATACTTCCCTGGAACAGGACATCGCCGGAAATAAGGATCTTATCATCGTTGTTGTAAAGACAAATGCTGTCTCTGGAATGTCCGGGAACATGTATTACCTTCAAAGTTGTATGGCCAAACCTGATCAGGTCCCCTTCGGATAAAAATTGCTCAGGTTTTTTACTTCCATTGTAATTCATGCCATACTTATCCGCAATATCCTCTTGTCTGTCAAAAAAGAACATACCTTCTTCATGAAATTCCGGGATGAGCTGAAATTGTGAAGAAATAAAGTGGTTGCCCAGTACGTGATCGATGTGAAAGTGCGTATTGATCAGTTTTACAGGTTTCAAACCCTGATTCCGGATGAATTTAATCAGAGAACTTTCCTCAAATTCGTTATTACATCCCGGGTCAATGATGACACATTCTTTGGTTTCATCAAATAACAGATAGGTGTTTTCTGCAAATGCGTTGAAAATAAATCTGGCAATTTCCATGTTATTATTAGCTAATAAATAAAAAATCCGGGCAAAAATACGCTTATTAAGTCATTTTTGCCCGGATAAATATACTTTTATTATGCATCCGAATCAAGGGTTAAAGTTAATTCTGCAGATAAGCAGGATTTTCTCACTTTTTTGCCTCGATCCTAAAGGATGAAAGCGAGAAAATCCTTTNNTTTCGGAGCTTTTTTTCAACCCTTGATTCGCATTATGCTACAGCAACTATTCAGTCTTGATGATGCGTTGCATTAACCATTGATCACCTAACCAGGCCCGGATATAGTACAAGCCAGCTGGTTGAGTTACCAGACTCAGATCAGCATGATAGGTTTGTCCGTAACGATACAGTTTTTTCTCCTGCAAAACACGTCCGGTCTGATCCAAAATCTGGATGTTAAACCAGTTGGAAACATGGTCAGGTGCATCTACAGCAATATGAAAATATCCGTTATTCGGATTCGGGAATATTTTCATGCCTGATAAATCCTGCAGATCTTTAACCCCGATCCTCAATTCGATCACCACAGAATCTTCAATAAAACACAATGTATCCGCTGACAAGACCAACAGGTGGTATGTTCCATGGGTTAAATTAGTGAATAGTGGTTCAGAAACCAGGGTTACGCCGCCATCAATGCTATACAAAAAAGGTGCTTCTCCATTGACAGCGTTCAAAAGAATAGTTCCATCTCCGGTGCCATGATCATGTGTTACAGATGATTCAAGGGTCAGGTTACATTGCTCACTGGTGCAAAAATTCAATTCAAGTTTATATCCGATCTTTCCATTTCCACTCAAAATAACTTCACCTTCGGCATTGACCAAAGAATAACTGCCCTCACCCCATTCGCAACAAAAGCCATCACCGTAAGTGTCATAAAATACCAGGGAATAACAGGTATCTACCAGGCAAAGATTGTGATGGATTTCAGTGTATTGCTGCGTATATGTTTCACTTGTCAGGTAAGGTTCTTCTGAACCTTGCATAAACAATTCCCAACTGGTTTCATCGGGATATTCATCTGTTTTAATATTTAAGGTAAATCCGAGGAGCTCCAGATTTTTTTCAGTAAATAAATCAATATGTTGGGGATTTTCAATTTCAATTCCATTAATTTTGGAATTGATCACCCGGATCAGTTGGTCTTCCTCTTCGATACCTGATAGTACCAATTCAAAAGTAGTTGTCTGTTCAAAAGGCAATGAAAGCTCAATTTCCTGTGAACCGTAAAGTATTTCATTTACATAAATGTCCAGATTCAATGTGTTGATGGTATCAATTCCCAGATTTTTTACATTTAGTTTGGCTGCTACCCGATCGCTGCAATAAAACGAAGGAATGCTTGCATCGAGAAATTCTGTTTTTAGAGCGGGATAATGAACAATAGTTTTTTCTACAGTATTGTTTTTAAGGTAATTATCCAAAGGATGCTGAACTGAGCAAACTATCTGATAGGAACCGATTTCTGACAGATCCAATTTTGATGGGAAAATCACTTCATTAATGGAATCAGCGCGAAGCGTATCAGAAATCATGATAGATTCCACCAGGATTCCATTGACAGAAAAATCTATCGTATAATCAGCCAAATCCTCCAAACCTGAATTCTTTACACGGATCACGACATCTTCTGATGTTGTGAGTAGTTTTCCACTTGTGGGTTTAATCAGAGAAACAGCCAGATCAAAGGTATCTTTCAACAATTGGAAGGCAATGATCCGTGATTGGGTAATGTCATCACCTTCTCCGGCATATTCAGTTGTATACCAGAATGTTTTGCCATCAGCAGGATCCAGGCTCATGTGTGCATAATCACCAAAACGGGAACCTGAACTGATCGGTGCCTGACCATTGACCACATTATATTCCTGAACTGTCATCACACCCAAGGGGTCTGTTGCGAATCTTCCGGTATACCTGACGCCTACATAATCATTTTCGCTCGTGACATTGAAACCCATGGCGATGTTGCCTTGTTCATCCAGCACAATACTGCTCATGAACCGGTGATATCCGTCATCAGGAGCATAGCTGCCTTCCTGATAAAGGTACCATTCCTTTCCGGTCTCCCTGCGCAGTTCCATCCACCGGATGCCTGAAAGATCCTGACCATCCGTAACATCCGTGATAAATGAAAAAACCATGGATTCATGACTCCCAAAATTCCTGTAATCCGGAACATTCATGATGACTTCCGGTATTCCATCCAGACCGGTACCACCTTTCTGTGGCATACAGGCGAACCAAAATCCTTCAGCGGCGCAGGGATAACCATCAAAAGGTGTAGTAATGATACTTATTTTTTCCACAGTTGTGCTGTCCGGTTCATCCCAATTGACATCAAACCTGAAAAGATTTATCTGGTCATTATCCACTTCGCCCCAGGAAGAATCATTGAGAGAAAGGCTTAATGGTTTGCTGTTTTCAGGGAGCAAGCTGCCGTTCCAGTCAACAGGTGTAGCGACGAAAAAGCCAGCTTCGGTATTGATATTTCCTGGAACTTCCACTCTTTGGATCTGCACATTTTCTTCTCCGGCAAGCAAAGGCGCTCTTTGAATAAAATAGTGGTGAAGGACATCAGGGCCTTCTTCATTGGTCGTAACCATGATCGCATCCGGCCAGATGGCATATTTGGGATAATCGGGAAATTCCGGTGTAGCGAAGGTATAAATGTAATAACTACCGAATGGATCATCAGTTTCGGTAACAGCGATCAACAGATTGGCAGGATCGGTAAATTCGGTAATGATCCATTTCTGAGCCAGTTCATCATAGAGTACGATGGGGTCTCCTGCTGATGATTTATCGATTTCATCCCAAAGGGTATTTGCAGAAAATTCTTCGATGAGTTCTCCTGTTTTGGAAAAAACACCGATTTGTGTGACATTGACCATTTGGATATAATAGTTATTGCCCGCATTTCCGGTGGGATCCAATGGAGAACCACCCTCTCCGATACCGACAATATTGACCAGTGGTTCTATGGCTGCCCCGGAAGGAAAATCCGATTGACGGATAGGGTCATTGCCAAGGAATTCCCTTTCTTTCAGGATGGCATTCGAATAACCTCTTCTGTTTTTAAAGTTTTCAGGTCTTTTTTTGGAAGCCCTGATCTTGTGTTTTTTGGCGACAGATGTTGGTTGTTGTCGAATAAGCTCTTTTAGCGGCTTTGTTTTCCCCAAAAAAACAGCACTGGTTGAACTGGTTTCAATTCCCGCGACTTTTTCGGCTGCCTTCTGGGAAAATGCTGTGGTGACAAAAATGAAACCTGCAATTAAGGTCAAGATCAATTTGTTTTGCATCGGTACTAAAAAGTTTAAAATTTTGGTGTAATTTTTATTCCTCCTCTGATCGTATCATTTCCGGGAGGATCCGGATGTGTTTTCATCTGATAATATCTGATGATCCCTGTATCATTCGTTAAGGAATTTTGCCAAAGTGAAAAATCCCTTGAGCTGGTATGATAGACGGTGACAAGCCATTCGTTTTTTGACCTGTTGGCTGGTCGGTTGCTCACACTGGTCCTGATTTCTGTTATTTGACTGAATTTTTCAATGAGGTAATCCCTGTTCAATCCAGGCGAAAGTTCGAATATGAAGGTCGATCCGGTTTCTTCATATCGCCTATTGCTTCTGCAGGAAAAGTTAGTTAATAAAGCTGAGAAAGCCAGGATCAAAATTGTAAAAAGTGTTCCTTTTTGCATATTAAGGTAAAATCAGACGCAATGATAAATATATAATTAGACTAAAACTACTTTTTCGTTGCACAGAAGCTAAAAAATGCTTCTATTCTGATATGGCGTGTTATCACCATTAATAAAGAATGCGAATCAAGGGTTGAAAAAAAGCTNNCTCAATCCTAAAGGAAGATAAAGGATTTTCTCGCTTTCATCCTTTAGGATCGAGGCAAAAAAGTGAGAAAATCCTGCTTATCTGCAGAATTAACTTTAACCCTTGATTTGCATAAAGAGCTGAATTTTTTTCTTCAAATGGCTTCGGCAATTCATTCATTAAGTTTTTGCGTAATTTTTTACGAGGGCTTAAAAAAAGCGTTATAAATCCTGTAAATTTGTTTTAAGTCATTTTTCGCCTCGTTTATTTCAATGTTTAATGACTCAAAAGCTGTTTGTAAGAAAGTGTAAACGGGAGAATTTTGAGTTTCCTCCGAAAAGTTCAATTTGTTGAATTTCAATCGTTTTTTACCTCGACCTACAGACATCAAAGATCAGCACAAAAACATAGGTAAACGATTGAAAATCAACAATATAAAAGTAACGTTTGAGGCATGTACTGACTGAAAACGTCAGTGGGGATTTAGGGAGCAAAGACTTTTCGGAGAAGACTCAATTTTGTAAATTGCATCTTTGAATTTAAAGGATTTTGATCAATTCCTTCAGTTTTGAAAATCTTTGAATGGTACTTGTAAAAATATTGGGATAAATAAGCCGGAATGCTTGAATGTCAAATGGTTTTATTTTTGTTAATTTTTTTGAATTTATACTTTGTTCAAATAAAAATCAGGTACAATATTCAACAACCAATGCATTTTTATTGTATTATTGAAAAGCTTTTAACAGGCTCGACATGATTGAAATGGCAAAAAAGACTTTCATTGCATTGCTGGCTGTAATGTTTTTATTCAGCAGATCTATGGATGTTTATGGCCAGACGATCCAGACCAGATTTGGCAAAAACAGGGTTCAGTATCACGATGATTTCAATAACTGGTGGATGTATGAGACTGATCATTTTGCTGTATACTGGTATGGGAAGGGTCGGAATATAGTCAAGGCGGTTATTCAGTTGGCAGAGCTGGATCACCATGAAATTCAGCAATTCCTCGGGCATACCATGAATGAAAAAATAAGGATCATCGTATATCTTGATCATTCGGATTATTCACAGACCAATATAGCCTATCTGGAGAATGAGCTTGAATCAGGTGCCGGGCGGGCTCAGTTTTATGATAATAAAATCGTAGTTTTTTTTAACGGTGATCATACCGATCTGCGCAAACAAATCCGGAGTGGAATAGCGAAGGCGTATTTTTATTCTATGTTCCAGGGAGTTAACATCACTGACCTGTATAATGGTGTCAATAATTCCGATATGCCATCATGGATTATCACAGGATTGTCAGATTATTTGACTGATGCCTGGAATGTTGAATTTGAAGAGCAATTACAATTTTATTTTCAAAATATTTCACGTTTTAAAAAGGGATTCAAATCACTTGCCAAAGCCGATCCGGTCACCGCAGGTCATTCTATGTGGTATTTTTTGGAGCAAAATTATGGAAAACAAGCTGTTTCTGATTTTTTATATTACCTGAGAATCCAAAAAAGCACTAAAAGTGCGATCGAAGCTGTTTTTGACCGTAGTGAAAGGGAGATTTATGAAGATTGGAGGCGATTTTATAAGGATTATTTCCATAACCAGTCAATTAGGCCTCAAAATGGATCATTCGGCCAGGTATTGATGAAAAAAAACTGCCCAATTACCAGGATCTTACCTGATGTGGAAGCAGGGAAATTGTATTATATAGAAAATAATGTTGGCCGGGTAAAGGTGAAAGAATTCAGTTTGGATGCTTCATCAAAAGAAAAAACGCTCCTGAAATATGGGTATAAAAATGAGCATCAATTGACTGATCAACACTACCCATTGCTGGCGATCGATTCGTCTGAAAGTAGTCTTGGTATCATCTATGAAGAAAGAGACCAATTGAAATTGCGGGTGCTTCATATCGCAACATATGAATACATTGAGCATACATTCCCGGAATCGATACAGCGGATATATGCTTTTAGTTTTTACGAACCAGGTATTCTTTTGATGAGTGCGAGTACCGATGGTTTTTCAGACTTGTATTTTTACGATCTGGAAGGACGGCAGGCCACACGGATCACCAATGATTATTATAATGAGTCAGGGTTGGTAAAAATTCCAGGGAAAGACAAAAACCTTTTTTGGGTAGTTAGTAATCATGAGTCAGACAAATTTAAGGCAGTTGAATACGATTCATTTCCTCCTTTGTCTCCATACAGGTTGTTTGCTTTTGACGCGGAGCAAGAATGGTCTGAAGCGTTGACCACTAATAAAGATCATGATATACTGGACGTTTTTTTTGCAGGAGAAAAAGTGATTTTCAGAAGTAAATTCTCCAATATGGCTGTTCCTGAGCTCAGACCATTGCAGGAAGGAAAGCCCGGATCTGAAGGCGTATTCATCGATCTTCCTTTCAGGCTTATCACGCACGGATACAGGCAGCAACACTATTTTTATGTGTACAGGAATACTCAAAATCAATATCTTATTGAAAAAATTTTATTGGATACTGTACGTTTTAAAACAGATAAAGAAACGCTTGAAAATAATTATGCCCAACCTTCAATAAGTAGAAAAATTGATGAAGAACGAATTGATATTCAAGGACTTGAAATAAGTGAATCACTTTTATTTCAGACTGAATTTCAGGATCCGCCTGAATCAGATGAAATTTCAGATGAGATTTTGGGGACAGATCAGGTTCAACTTTCCGGGGAGTCTGGCAAAGATAACATAGCTGTTCAATTACCTGTGTTTAATCCGGTTCAGGCTATTGCTGCAAGGCTAAGGTTCAGTTTTAATGAAGTAGTTACAAGATTGGACAGTGAACCGATCATAGATGGTTTGGTATTATTTGATCAATTAAAGAGGACATATCAACCGCAGGTCGCTGGCATGTTGATATCCACAAGGGTGAAGGACATGTTGGAGGATTATGTAGTAGAAGGTGGTGTCCGAATTGCTGCCAATTTCAGAGGAGCTGAATATTTTATGCATTTTCATGATTTAAAGAAAAAAACTGATTGGCAGTATTCGCTATACAGAAAGAGTGAATCCAGGTTTGAATATTTGTCACAACAGGCAGAAGAACCTGATAAGTTGAATTATCAGACCCTTTTAGGACGGGTAAAGGCAAGGTACCCGTTTGATATTTACAGAAGTATTCATGCTTCCGGCATGTTGAGACAGGACGAAATCATAGTTAAATCAGCTGATTTTGAAAGTCTGAACATAATGAGTATACCTGCCCAACGGCTTATTCTTGAACTTGCCTATGTTTTTGACAATACTTCATTAAAGGGAATTAATCTGTGGTCCGGAATGCGGTACAAGTTTTTTGCTGCTTTTTCCAACCGATTTGAAGTGCATGTAGAAAAACCGGCTGTATTCAGATTTTCTACCGGACGGATGTTAATGGCAGGTTTTGATTTCAGATATTATATGGAACTGGGTAAGTATAGTACACTGGCTTTCAGGGGTGTGGGTCAAACATCGACCGGATCAGAGAAAAACATTTATTTTTTGGGAGGAGTTGAAAACAGTTTTTTTGAGAAGAACAGTGATGCATATCCTGTTCCGGCAGATGAAGCATTTGCGTTTATGACACAAGTTGGCAATATGAGGGGATTTGATCGCAATGCAAGGAACGGATCCAGTTTTTTATTGTTGAATGTAGAGTACAGGATGCCGGTATGGCGCGTTTTTGCTGAAAATCATCTGAGGCATTCATTTTTCAGGGATATGCAATTCACGTGTTTTTTAGATTTGGGGACGGCATGGTATGGGTTGACCCCGTTTTCTCCGGCAAATTCAGCAAATTCCTTGATATATGAAGTGCCACCGACCATTTTATTCAGGATAAAACAGTACAATGATCCTTTAATCGGAGCGCTTGGTTTAGGCTTCAGGACAAAGATATTGGGATATTTCATGAAGCTGGATTATGCATGGGGCATTGAAAACCTTAAGTTCAGAACACCTAAGCTTCATTTTTCTATCGGGCAGGATTTTTAGTCGTAATTGCTTTGACTAATATTTTACAACTTCATTGATTAAGAATTGAGCCTGCTCCGAAAAGTCCAATTTGTTGGTTTTCAATCGTTTTTTACCCCAACCTACTGATGTCATTGATCAGCACAATACTAAAGATAAACAATAGAAAACCAACAAATTAACAGTCCACTTTTAGAGGAATTTTGGTGGGAAAGACTTTTCGTAGTGGGCTCAGAATTCAATAATTCAATAATCATCAGTAAGGATCAAACCTTACGGTTACCTGTGTCATGTTATCGGAAGTTTGCTCCCATTGGTCTTTTAGCCATGATGGATACCTGCAGTGGAAACTTCAATTTATACAGCAATTTTTTTTTGTGCAAATATCAATCAAATCTAACAGGCTTCAGACTATTCAGCTAAACACCTAAATAATTGCAAAATATTTTTTAATTCGTTTCAAACATGTAACTTGCCATATGTTTTGTCTGGAAAAGGGAGAAAAATGATTTTTCATTTTATGAATTGCAAAATTATTTACCTTTTTTAGAGTCGGATAAAACACAAAACGAAATATATCCCATGTTTTTTACAAGTCGGTTTGCATTTATTTTGAATATGCAGAGTAATTAAATTTGATTTTTTCTGGTGAATCTGGAGGTAATCTTGATCATAAATTAAGCTGATCTTAAGTCATGGATTACGACCATCCATCATTATATTATAATGTGGATAATTATTTGAATTGACAAATAATATATGGTTTATCACTGTTTTTATACAATGAAACTAAAGTGTGCTGATATTCATTTTTAATATATCAATGAAAACAATTATTTTACTAACGAAATTCTAGACTATGAAATTGAAATTTACCATTCCCATATTTTTGATGGTATGGGTTTTTGCAATCCAGTTGTCTGCGCAAACAGGCATGGTAAAAGGTAATGTGAGCTCAACGGATGGTTTTGCGCTGATTGGCGCAAACGTTTCTGTTAAGGGAACCACAGTGGGAACGATTACGGATTTGGATGGCAATTATGAGATCAAAGCCAAATCAGGTGATGTCCTGGTATTTTCCTATGTCGGTTATGAAGACATTGAGTTGGGTGTAGGAAATGATATGATCGTCAACGCAGTGCTTGGAGCCGGTGTGAGTCTTCAGGAAGTGGTGGTAACCGCTCTCGGGATCAGCAGGGAAAAGAAAGCTTTGGGTTATGCTGTAGAGCAGATCAATGCAGACGAAATCGCCCGTACTGGTCAGACGAATCTTGTATCTGCACTTTCTGGTAAGGTGGCAGGGGTTCAGATTCAGAATACTTCAGGAGCGCCGGGCGCCGGAACCGATATTCTTATCCGGGGGATCACATCACTGGATCCAACCAGGAGCAACAGGCCACTTTATATCGTCGACGGAATTGAGATCAGTGACAATACAAACGTATTACCCATTACACCCAGCGCTGGGTCCAATGCGGTATCTTCAGGTGCTCAATCAGCTTTTTCCAACAGGGTTGTTGACTTAAATCCTGAAGATATTGAAAGCATGAGTGTTCTGAAAGGTGCACAGGCAACCGCATTGTATGGTATTCGTGCTGCGAATGGTGCCATTGTGATCACCACAAAAAAAGGAAAACAAGGCAAACCGCAGATAGGTGTTTATTATGGACAGGGCTGGGAAAATGTAAATAAAACTCCTTATATCCAAACCAAGCATGTGGATGGTCATTTTTCTACTTCGTTGCCACGTGCTTATGAATGGGATACCTGGGGCGCAAGAGCTTATGATGGTGAAACTTATGTGATCAATGATCCATATGAAGGATTTTTCAAACAAGGTAGTACAAGGAGTTTTGGAGCCAGCGTTTCTACAGGCAATGAGAAATATACTTTCAGACTTTCCGGTGACAGATATTCCCATGATGGTATCATTCCCGGAACTTACTGGAATAAAACCAATTTTGGTTTTTCCGGAACTTCCCAACTCACAGATAAGTTACATGTCAGCGCCAGTCTGAAATACGCAAGAACAGGCGGTAACAGACCTCATACAGGTGATAAATCCATAATAAGTAACCTTAGCTATGTTACAACCGCCGCTGATATGACACAGTATAAGACGCCTTATACCTATGCAGGAAATTTTGCTGCCGGTATTATTGACCATCCTTTGTTCCTGGCAGAACACAACTCTTATGTGGATGATGTTAACCGTTATATCGCCGGACTTACATTGAATTATAAACTATTCAAAAATTTTGGATTGCGATATACCATTGGATTGGATAACATCAGCGATGCAAGAACAAGAGTGGTTCACAAGGAAACTGATGAAGGATTTCAGGTCAAGGGTTTCGTGATCGAACAAAGCCTGAATGAAAGTACCCTTACATCCACATTGGTTGGTGAATGGAATTTCCAGGTCAGTAAAGACATTAAACTAAGCGGCGCTATTGGACAGGACATGTATATGAATGATAACAAATGGTTCAGTATCAGAGGTGAAACAATGGTACTTGAAAATTTTGATAATCTGAATAATGCAACAAATTTCTTCCAGTCAAACAGTATTGTCAAACAAAGAAATGCCGGTATTTTCGGAGAATTGACCTCCAGCTATAAAGACTTTTTATACCTGACGCTGACAGCCAGAAATGACTGGTCATCAACACTGCCAAAGGAACATAATTCTTACTTCTTCCCTTCAGCCAGCTTGTCATGGGTGGTTTCAGATATGGTAGATCTTTCTGATGCCTTTAACCTGATCAAGTTGAGGACTTCTTATGCAATGGTTGGCAAGGATGCAAACCCTTATGTAGTTGGAAGATATTATGAAAAGGCAAGCAATTTCCCATTTGGTAGCGCTGTTGGGTTTACTCAATCCACGCTCATTGGTGATGAGAATCTGAAACCTGAGTTTACTAAGTCATTGGAATTTGGTTTCGAACTCGGTATGTTCAACAACAGACTTGGGATGGACGTTGCCTGGTACCAAAATAACATTTCTGATATGATACTTTCAGTTCCGATCAGTAATGCAAGTGGTGCAGCAAGGTATGTGACCAATGCAGGTGAAATTCAGACGAGTGGTTGGGAAGTATTGCTATTTGCCACACCGTTCAAATATGGTAAATTCAGTTGGGAAGCATCACTCAACTGGTCAACCAATGAGGGTAAAATTGTCTCCATCGAGGAAGGCATAGAAGATATTGTACTTTTTGAGTCCTTTGGTATCACCAACAAGTACGTTCGTGGCGGCAAAATAGGAGATCTTTATGGATATAATTATGCAAAATCTCCTGATGGACGAAATATCATCGGCACCAACGGGTTGCCTTATGTAGTCTTTGATTCACTGACCCTGGCCGGAAATGCCATGCCTGACTGGATTGCCGGTTTGACAAATACATTTAAATATCAGGGACTTGAATTTTCTTTCCTGTGGGAATGGAAAAAAGGAGGAGATGTGTTTGATATGGGTAGAAGAAACTCATTGAGAAACGGACAAACACTCGAAACTGAAAGGAGAAATGAAAGGGTTCTTTTCGACGGAGTTAAAAAAGTAGTAGGCGCTGATGGTTCAATCACATATGAAGAAAACGATATCTGGGCGGAGATCACTCCTTCCGGATTCTACAGAAACGCAACATATTACAATCAGGCAGCTGATGTTTTATTGGAAGATGCTTCATGGATCAGACTGAGGAATATCAGTTTGAGCTATACTTTGCCAAAAAGTCTGTTAAAAGGTATTTTTATCGATGCATTGACACTTTCTTTTACAGTCAATAATGCTTATCTGAATACCGCAACGCTGGGTTATGATCCGGAATTGAACTATTTCGGAAGCGGCAGCAACATTTATGGATATACAGGGCTGGCTAACCCGGCTACGAAAAGTTATTTCCTCAAAGCAAATATCACATTCTGATAAATGTTGATGAGACGATTATTTATTAAATTAAAAAGAAAACACATGAAATATATCAATAAAGCATCTATGGTACTGATGGCAGTTGTGTTGTTGCTGCTTTCATCCTGCACAGATTTTCTGGATGTGAATGACAATCCTACCAAGGTGAAAGATGCAAGCCTTTCTGTCTTGTTGCCTACTACCATTGAAAGAACTTCAGCTGCACATTATTCTGCCATGCTGATTTCAAATCAGGTAACACATCATTTGGATAATTATTTTGGTTACTATGGTCAATTTGATGCAACCGGACTCTGGGAAATCGGGTATTTACGTTCGTTGAATCAGTTGAAAGACATTTATGACAGGGCAGAGGATTCTCCTCATTACAGGGGTGTAGCAAGGGTTTTACAGGCGGTTAACCTGGGGCTTATGACAGGGTTTTGGGAGAATATTCCTTATTCTGAAGCATTGCAGGGATCAGAAAATACTACGCCTGCTTATGACTCTCAAGAAGCAATTTATGGCGTGATCATGGATTATCTGGATGAAGCGATCACTCTGCTGGCAGCGGAAGAGTCCTATTTAAAACCGGGTACGGATGATTTGATCTACGGTGGCAATCTAAGCAAGTGGACAAAATTGGCCTATTCGCTAAAAGCAAGGTATTTATTGCATTTGTCCAAAAAATCAAATACGAACTGGGCGGCTATTCTGGATGCAGCATCCAAAGGTTTTGCATCCAGTGCGGACAATTTCCAGCTTGTCTATAACGATGTAAATCAAAACCCGTTGCACCAGTTGGCAAAAGCCAATCTGACTGGAAACTATACCTATACGTTCAGTTATATGTTTGTGGATGCATTGAAAGATACTCGTTATGGTTCAGTAGATCCAAGATTGGAAAAGCTTGTAACAAAGGGAACTTCAGCAGAGTATTTTGGCTTGACTTCTTTTGATAAGGAAGCGCCAACCAACACAAGTAATATCCCTGTTACTTCCTGGTATTCTCTGGTCAACTCTCCGGTTTTGATGATGTCTTACGCAGAATTGAAATTTATCGAAGCGGAAGCTCAGTTAAATCTCGGAGGTGATGCAAACACACCTTATACTGCAGCAGTGGCTGCACACATGGCGATGGTTGGTGCTGATGGAACTGCTTACATGGCGCATCCGGATTTCGCATTGACAAGTAACGGAGGTCTTAAAAAGTTGATGCGTGAAAAATATATCGCAATGATTTATAGTCCGGAATTCTGGAACGATATGAGACGGCATGATTTTAATCCGAATGTTTTCGAAGGTTTTGTTAAAGTCAGTAAGGATAATTTCCCATTGGCAACAGAAAGGAGCGGTCCTGCTCACAGGGCATTGTATCCAACCAGCGAACAAAACCGGAATGCTGCGAATGTTCAGGCTAATTTTAAAGCCATGGAAGTAAAAATGTGGAAAGATAACTAATAAAGTTGTTGGAAAAATTTAGTCTGTATAAAGACAAATATTAAAATGTTTAAGAAATGAAAAAATTATATATTTTATTGACTTTTGGATTAGTGCTTTCTTTTGCTTCATGTTACAAACCATCTACCTGGGTTGATGAAAACGTAAAAGAAAGTCAGGGTTACTATCCTGTTATTCAGGCGGTCAGGGTTGCCAATCTTCCTGCATCCGGCAAATTTGCTGTTGGTGATGTGGTTAAATTTGAAATGAAATACTGGTCAGTGGATCCGATCAACAAGTATGATCTGTATGCTAAAGTTGCAGGTGTGGAAACGTTGTTTTCTTCAACACCATATGTGTATAGTTTTGTTCCTGAGATCAAGGCAGAGTTGATCCTTTTGGATTATACGGTTCCCCAGGGAACGGCAGGAACAACTATTACCCTTAAAGCGATCATAACCAATGAAAATGGTTTGACCAGAACCAGCGGAAACGTGAATGTTCCGGTTCAATAAAATTGGACCATATAACAATAAAGGGCTGTCCTTAATGGGCAGCCTTTTATTATTTTTGAAGTTTGGACCTGATATTAAAACATGAGAATGAATTATTTTTGTCCGTTAGGGCGTATAATAAATCAAGGCATCCCTAAAAATGTGTTTTTTAATGTCCCAAATTGACTTCAACTCTAATAAGCGCCTAAATTTGTTGAATTTTAATCCAATATTTTTTTAAATAAAAAGTTTGATACTGGACAAAGGCATAAACCTGAAGAGTTTCAACATTCCTCAAATACTTGTTTATGTGTATAGATTGAACTTTCAAATGCTCAAATAATCGTGAAAGACCTGACTGTAGGAAAAGAACATGTACAAATATTTTACTTTGCTGTGCCCATGTTGTTTGGCAATTTATTCCAGCAATTGTACAATGTGGTGGACAGTGTGGTGGTGGGTAAGTTCCTTGGCGATGATGCCCTGGCGGCAGTTGGTGCTTCATTTCCTATTATTTTCCTGCTGATCAGTCTAATAATTGGTTTTACCATCGGCGGTTCGATCACAGTATCTCAGTTTTTTGGGGCAAAACAATACGATAAGGTCAGGATTTCAGTGGACACCATTAACGTTGTTATTTTGGTAGCTTCGTTGGTGATGGGTACATTGGGGATCATTTTCAGTGATCAGATTTTTATGCTCATCGATCTTCCTGAAAAAGTCATTCCGGATGCTTCGGTTTATTTAAGGATCTATTTGCTGGGTTTGCCATTTCTTTTCGGGTTCAGCAATATCAGTGCCTTACTCCGTGGTGTGGGTGATTCCAAAACTCCTTTATATTTTCTTATATTTTCCACTATTTTAAATATAATACTTGATCTGATTTTTGTTGCAGGTTTAGGATACGGAATCGCTTCAGTAGCTTTAGCAACAGTCATCTCTCAGGCTTTGGGACTGGTTCTCGCAGCTATCTGGATCAGGAAAAATGATATGTTGCGTTTCAGACTGCGCAAAATCGTATTTGACAAGATGATTTTTAACAAAAGTCAGCGAATTGGTTTACCCTCAGGCATACAACACGTTTTGTTTTCTTTGGGCATGCTTGCATTGTTCGGGATAGTCAATAAATTCGGTGTGAAGGTGATCGCCGGATATTCTGCCGCGATGAGACTGGATTCGCTGGCGATCATGCCGGCGATGAATTTATCAGGTGCATTGTCTACCTTTGTCGGGCAGAATATAGGTGCAGGAAAATTTGATCGAATTGGACGAGGATTGAGGGCAACGTTGGTAATGTCAACGGGTATTTCGGTTTCTATTTCCATTATCATATTCTTTTTTGGAGAAAGCTTGATGAAAATGTTTTCATCTGACCCTAAAGTTATCCGTTATGGAGTGGAATATCTGGTTATAGTCAGTTCCTTTTATTTTGTTTTCTCAGCATTATTTTCGGTCAATGCAGTAATGAGGGGTGCAGGAGATATGATCGTTCCGATGATCATCACCCTGATCTCATTGTGGCTGGTCAGGATACCATTTGCCAATTTTTTCATGGAAACCATGGGCGAAAAGGCTGTCTGGTGGTCAGCTCCTGCAGGTTGGATGGTGGGTTTGATCCTCTCGTTTTTGTACTATAATAACGGACGGTGGAAACGAAAATTCAGGCTGGAATCATAAGATGGAATGACTTTTTAAAATAAAGGTACTTTAAAATATTGTAATTGTTTAGCTCAATAGTCTTTTAGCTTTAAGTCTATCAGCTAATGATTTATACCAAGGTTTAAACCCTATGATTCCAAAACAAATGTAGTATCTTTTGATCAAAGTACACGATCTTTTCCAACAGACTTATATGCTAACAGACTAATTATCCAACCACCTGAATAACTACAAAATATTTATTGCCTTATTTATTTTGGATAAGTCAATCCCTCCAGGATAGCGTTTTACCATCCCATTCTACAAATATTCTATCAACAGAATAATCAACAATAACTGTTATTTCTTTAAGTTTTTTTTGATTCCTTCCAACAGCAATTTCTACTTGATCTTCAAGTCTGTCTCCATGCCCTCCGGGGGTCTCTCCTGTTAAAAAAAAACCACATTCATAATATCTCGTTATAAAAGAATTTGGGTCAACATAATTATTAAAATTCATTCCGTCCCAATAGAAGTACATGTGACAGCCTTCACTTGAATTATTGATAAAATCAAATGGAATAGTTTTGAATTCGTTATTTGCAGGGCCACAACTAAATACTGATAAAAACAAAATAAAAAACAAAGTGCTGATTAAATGTTTTATAGCTTTCATATTTAAAAAATTAGATTGATAAAGTGGTTTAATTCATGGGTTAAATGTACCATTTTTTCATCGATATTCCCAGCAAAAATTATTTTTTTTGTGGTGAAATGTTGAAAGCCATCTGCACTTCATCGGTTATTGAATTACTTTTATGGTAAGCATCATTAAATGAATATACTATGCGGTCTTTTCTATATGTTTTATGTATTGATATTCAGTAAAATAACAATTGGATATGCGTTTCAGCACGAAGTTGAAATAAAGTTATCAGACAATGAATGGGTCTATTGAATAAGTACTTATAAGTAAAAAAAGTTTTGATCTTTGAGTAAAATTATTGACTGAGGCCCTGTGTATAGTACATGCTGGTAAAGGCATAGGTTTAATCCATGATACTTTATAACACCAATATCCAAATTGTTTATTTTTGGATTAAAATGCGGAAATATTAAGATATCTATGAAAATACTCATCGTATGCACAGGTAACAGTTGCAGGAGCCAGATGGCGCAGGGCTTTTTGCAATCTATGGACAAAAGCCTGGTGGTTTTTTCTGCCGGAACCGAGCCTTCACAACAAGTCAATTCTCATGCGGTCTTCGTCATGCAGGAAATTGGGATAGATATAAGCCACCAAGTGCCGGAAGACGTATTAAGGTATAAAAATGATCCATGGGATTGGGTCATTACGGTTTGTGATGATGCAGATAAAAAATGTCCGGTATTTGAAGGAGAGGTTAAAAATCGCCTGCATATCGGCTTGGAAGACCCTTTTTTAGCCAGGGGATCAGATGAATTTGTCAAAAATGAATACAGACGGATCAGGGATGAGATCGTGGAGGCATTTGGCAAGCTATACAGGGAAAAATTGAAGAAAAATTATTAGCTGTGCATCAGGCATTTGGAAATCCTGATTTAAAATTCAATTTCAAAAAGCTTCATGATTGATTTTGGTATAAAGCTAATATTGTATTTTATTTTGTTCATTAAGGATCGCTGAGTTCAGTCTAAAAAGGTATAAAGTTGAAAGTTTATAAAGTTAAACTGCTGATTTTGAGATGTTTATGATAATTTTGTTGTTGTTGTTAAAGTGTTCAATATCAATTATTTACACTTTTAACTTTACAAACTTTATACTTCTTAAACTCGACTCAATCACTTTAAAAAAAGAATGGAAACAAAACAAGAGTTAAAAATACTTCTTTGGATCGGTATTATATTTGGTGTGGCATTTTTTATGCCGGTAGAAAGTATCCGGTTCAAACAGCCATTGATGCCACTTTCGATTTGGTGAAATGGTGTGGTCGGGAGAAAATGATCCTGTGTTTGTTGCAAGCAGGCATTGCTGCTGGCCGGACCTTCATTATCACTGCCAAACATGTTGGTTATCCGCAGTGTAATGGGTACTCAAAAGACGGTCGAATATGTAGTTTTGGTTGACTTTATGGCGACTTTGGCGGGTGTGAAGTATGGGCGTTGGTTTTGAAAAGGGAAATTGATTATTTGAAAGTTTTAACAGCAAAAAAAATTTATATCCGAAATTTTAAAACCTTCCCAGGTAATATAAAAAAGGTCCAATGCTGTCAATTATAAAATTTTGCCAAAAAAAATCTTTTTGTTTGATCAGTTTAAATGAATATTTAATTAACCTGTAAAAAATACCAAAGAATGATCTGATACACTGTAAGGATCTTTTTAGAAACGGATCACTAAACTTATATTTGTGGCCTTTCCCCAAAGCATATACCTGATTTAATCTTCCTTTGACGGTCAATTTTCTAGGTTGGACCAAATGATGGATCTTTAATTCAGGGTCAAACAGTATACGTTTTCCCATATTCTCCATGCGTTTTTGTAATTCTGTTTCCTCTGCATATCCAAAAGTATTTCCAGTCATGCCAAAGTCTGGAGAAAATTGACCGGCTTCAATTACCGCCGCTTTATCATAAAGCACAATACAACCGTGAGGTACATTATAAGGACAATCAGTAAGTATTTCTGAATATTTTACCTGTGTTCCATAATCAGGTGATACCCAATCAGGTTTTTTATCTTCAAAATAGCCATAATACATACCTCCAACACAATTGAAATTTCCCATTTTGATCAGTTCCAATGCTCTGCTGATCAGATCGGGAAACGCTTTTGCATCATCATCCAAAAATAGCACCCAGTCTGCATTTGCTTCATTAATTCCTCTGTTACGTGCATGGCTTAAACCTATAGTTGGTTCATATATATATCTAAAATTATCAATTTTATCTACAAACCTCAAAGATAATGCTTTGGTCATGTCTGTTGAACCATTATCTACCACTAATACCTCGATTTGATTATTTAATTGATATACAATAGATTGTAAACATAGTTCAAGTAACTTAGCTCTATTGAATGTACATATGATGACTGTCAGATCCATTAATAGAAAACTGTTTAATAAGGAAAAAGCTAAGATAACATAATTCACTCATAGCACCTTATTTTTTGATTTTAGATTTTATTGAACAGATTAGTTCAAGAAAATTGTTGAGTTGCATATTCGAATGTTTCTGTTTGTTTAGAGTTATTATTATATAGATTGTATAAGTCAAAATTTTACAGCGTTAATTTTTTATCCACAAAGTATTAAATATCATTAAATTCCCAAATATGTACAAATCAGTCGTTTACAATATCTCATAAAATGCAATGGGGTAACTTGATTTTTGATCAGTTTTTTCAAAAAAATTGTAATTGATTTTCGGAATTTTTTGTGCGTAATGTTTTGAAATTCATCATGCCAGCTGGCATTCCACAAATGAATTCCGTAATTTAATTCTGTAGGTTTGAAAGAATCGATATCTATTCTTTGATCAAAAGAGATCGGATAGAATACTTCAGTTGGATATATGGTAAAGAATTCATTTTTTTGATATTCATTTTTATCGCTGACGAATTGGAACTTTTTCAATTGAGAAGTGATTAGTTTTGGTACCACTAAATCATTCAGATTAAGATGGTCAATTTCAGAAGAGTTCTTATACTTTAAATAATCAACTAAGCAATGATGCATAATTTGATTGTGCTTATCACAACCAAATATTCCTCCGCTAACAACAGATTCATTTTCTTTACCAAAAAAAAGCGCATCCTCTTTTATCAGCGGGTCAAAGTCTTGGAAAATTCTCATATCCGTATCCATATAAATACCACCGTGATGATATAGCACCCAAAATCTTAAACAATCGCTAGCAAAAGCCCATTGTTCTTTTTTCAGCATGTGATTTACAAAGGGAATATCTTTTGGAATATTGGATTCGTCCCATCTGATGATCTTATAATATGGCAGATGCTGAGTCCAGGAATCTAAACATTCCTTTACGACTCCAGGATATTTTTTCCCACCCAGCCAGATATAATGAATGACCTTTGGAATCATGAATTTAAAACGCTAAGAAAAAAAAACAATCTGATGGCTATGGTATCAGTTCCCTCATTCATTAGAATATAGCCATGCTTCCTGAGCTTTGTCCTCACTTCCTTCAACTCAATGGAATCCATGTTTATATGTTCAAATTTTATAACTTTAGGTTTATAAATGCCAAAATTCAGATCCAGAATGATCTGTCCATCATAGCCCTCACAATCCATCTGCAGATAATCTAAGGATTTTCCGCTTTTATGTTGCTCAAAAACACTATTGATACTTAAACAAGGAACTTCCAGTGTTTCGATTTGTTCTTCCAGAACTCCATGTCTTGTCAGTTGCGATTTGCTAAAGCTTGCACAACCTTTGATCCAATCCGGAAATTTTCCAGCCGGTTCATCCTTTATTTTATACATTTTCATTTTATCATTGGATCTATGAATGGCATAATTTAACAAAGATATATCTGTGTAGCCGGAGGAATTTGATTTTAATTGGCTGAAATATGAGGGTATAGGCTCGAGTATGATACCATTTGGATGGATATGTTTAAAATAACTGAATAAATGGTCAAAACTCAGGCCGTCATACCCTCCTATTTGAATAAAACCAAGTGAATTTTGATGATGTATGAAATAATCAAATATCCTTTTATAATTCACCCTTTTTTTTATCCTTTTTTTAACCGGACTCAAAAACTTATTTATATGTAATATATAATTCATTGTCAATGATGAGATTATATTTTGGGTCTAAGGATTGGAAAGATTTAGTGTTGGTTGGGATGCAGTGCAATGTGCCGGCATTCATAAGCATTTCATATTCAATATCTTCATCACCAAAATAGAGGTTAAAGAAATAATCACCAGGTTTATAGATTTTAAAATATTTGAATTCGAAAGTAACATCTATCTCAGAGCTGTCTTTTCTTATTCTGGTGTTCAGATGATTATTATTTAATCCGACGATATAATTTCCGTCATAATCGCTTATGGCAAGACCAACCTCCGGATTGATCAGCAATTCTTTTTTGTGTATTTTTATAACAAATTTCAAATTGCACCCCGGATAAAATTCATTTGATGCTATATCGTCACATTTAACCTGTACCGTTTTAATTCCATAATGGCCCTTTTTATCTTTGTGTTTGGTCAAATCGATGGATGCATTGCTATGTTGAAGAATCTCCAGATTCATTTCCTTGTAAATCTGAACAACATCAAAAGCTGAACCCATGCCGGTAATTCGGGCATCTGTCAATAAAATTCCTTTATTGCATATTTTCTCGGTAAGTCTGAGGTCATGGCTAACGAACAAAATGGTTTTGCCTTCGCTTTTACTCACTTCATCCATTTTGCCGATGCATTTTTTCTGAAATGCTGCATCACCTACTGCCAGCACTTCATCTATCAACAGGATCTCTGCATCCAGATGCGCGGCAACTGCAAAGGCAAGCCGCATCTGCATGCCACTGCTATAATGTTTAAGCGGAGTGTCAATGAAGTGGCTAATGCCCGAAAAATCTACAATTTCATCAAATTTATTCTTGATCTCATGATATCGCATTCCCAGGATGGAACCATTAAAAAATATGTTTTCACGGCCTGTGAGTTCGGGATGAAAACCGGTACCGACCTCTAATAAACTGGCAACGCGTCCGCGTAAGATAATTTCTCCCCGACTGGGAGGGGTGATTCTGGATAGGATCTTTAACAAGGTAGATTTTCCTGCGCCATTCCGGCCAATAATGCCTAATGAATCACCTTGTTCAACCTGAAAAGAAATATCCTCTAATGCCCAGAATCTATCCTGTTCATTTCCGGACCACCAATGATGGATATTGGACAAACTATCCCGAAAACTTTTATATTTTCTGTCAATACCACGGTGATATTGCTTCCATATTTCTTTTACTTCTAAAACAGCTTGCATTGCTTCATCAACAATTTAAACAATTATTATTAACGGCATGATCATACAATGTCGGCAAAATATGCTTCCATTCTCCTGAAAATATATATTGAAAAAACAAATAAGCAGATCAGAATCACGGGCATAAACCACTGTAAATCAAGAAAAGATTTCCAGTCTCCATTGCTCAAACCGGATCTGATCAGTTGGATTGCATAATGCAAAGGATTTATTTCAAGTAATTTTTGTGCCCAGCCATACTTTATTTTTTCTGTATCATACATAACCGGCGTGATAAAGAACAAGCTTTGTATTAAAAATGGGAGCACATACCGGACATCTCTGTATTTTACATTGATTGCTGCCAGCCATGTGCCTATACTAAAGGATGTAAAAATGGTCACGAGATAAGCTACCACGAAACCTGAAATCAAAAAAGGAAATGAAACCATGATCATTCCCTTTATCTGGTACCAGGTCAGCAAAACAAAAAAAATCAGCATGCTGATGATAAAGTCAAAAGTAGCCGTACCAATGGAAGAAATGGGTATCGCCAGTCTGGGGAAGTAAATTTTCTTTATAATATGGCCATGTGTTACCATGGATTGCGCTGCATTCGTAACACTGTGGTTGAAAAGATTCCAGATTAACAATCCTGAAAGGTAAAACAAAGGAGCGGGTACTTCACCGGTCGTAAATCCCAGTCCCCTGTTCAAAACCAGGACAAAAACCACCATCATGGTCAGCGGTTGCAGCCAGGTCCAAAGTACACCTAATAAAGCCTGTTTATATCTGATCTTGATCTCTTTCCAGGTGAAGAAGTAAAGCAATTCTCTGTATCGCCACAATTCTGCCAAACCAAATGAAAATGAACCTCCCGGTCTGATAATAATTGGTTTGAATTCATCGCTAACCTTCTGTTTTTGTGGCATTTTTTTTCTTTAATCTATACAAATATAAGAAAAATTGCAGAAACAAAAAATCCCGGCATCTCTGCCGGGATCTAAAAAAATATTATTTATCTAAAATCCTTATTCTTTCACAAACCTGACGGTTTCATTGCCTTGATTGGACTGATATTGGATCACATATTGTCCTGAAACGAGGTCGGAAACATCCACGCGCAACACATCAATCCCTTCTGCCAGCAGATAACTCTGAACTAATTTGCCATCCAGGTTGTATATCAGCACACGGCCGTTTTCAACCGGCGCTTCGAAGCTGATCTTCAGACTGCTGTGTACCAGGTTCGGCGTGAGGATCAAACCGGTGTTTGTATTGCCAAAGTGAGCTGAGACCACTTCGGAATAGCGGTATGTTCCATCGTTGTCAATCATTTTAAGACGATAGTAATTGTTACCCTTCACCGGCTTTTCATCTGTGTAGGTATATGACTTTACTTCGCTGCTGTTACCTGATGCCAGTACTTTTCCTATACCTTTGAAGAGATTGGCTTCGGTGGCTCTTTCTATCTCGAAGTGAGAAGCGTTGACTTCGGTGGCAGTTTTCCATGACAAAGCAGCATATTTTTGTTTAACTTCTATGGTTAAACCAAGCATTTCAACAGGTAACGTATTTTCTCCTCTTGGGGTTGGACTTGCTACAAACCATGAACCTCTTTGAATAGATTCAGTTTCGATATTGCCATTGGCATTTTCGTTGATCTGTTCAACCTGATTCAAACCTGAAAGTAATCCGGAATCATCAGCATCATCAGAATCATACACGAGCGCATCGATCAGATTAACACTGGTCACAGCTGTTCCGTTAGGAAAATTTGTTGCGTTTGCATAATACAAAGCTACAGCATCGGCGCCATTTTGAAGTGTATTTCCGCTAAAAGGTATATCAGGGGTGAAAGATCCGCCACTGTTTCCCAGGATAAAATATCCATTTTCATCCAGGTTAAATCCATCAAGATCAGCTGCATAATATGAAATATCTCCATTTCCATTGAAAAATACGACCACTAATCCGCTCAGATCAAAATTAGGCGTTCCGAAAAGTTCCACAAATTCAGCTGCATCAGTCCCGGGAGTATCACTATCCACTTCATTGATCCTCACATCATCGACAGTTGGCAAAGTGATGATGTTAAAAGTATTGCTTTGCTCATCCCAATCTCCGGTTCCATTTCTTTCAGCATTCAAAGTAAGTCCGGTTCCAAGGACAGTATGTGTCAGTGAACTGAAAGTGGCTAAACCATTACTAGCTGCTACGGTCACCGGACTTCCTGTCAGGGTACCGGAAGATGTGATGGAAATGGAAGATGTAAAGTCCAGATCTCTGTTACCATTGACATCGGATGCTTCAACTGTCACTGCAGGAGACATTGCAACGTTGACATTTGTGCTACTGGGTTGTTGAACAAACCGGAGTTCTGAAGCTTCTACATCTAATAATATTTGATTGGAAACAGCTCCACCCATTGTATTAGCAAATTGGGACCCGGAACCATCAGCTACAAAACCGTGTGTTGTAGCCGATACAGTGAATTCAAAAATTGAGTTATCAATTAAACCTGTATTTTTAAGGTAAATGAATAAAGAAACGGTTTCTCCATCACCATCAGAAATTTCCAGATTGCCACTTGGAATGGTGAAAATAATATTATTATCAGATGTAATAACTGGTGTAGCAGTTGTAACGAAAGTAGTACCCCCATCCAGAGATAGTTTTGCTCCTCCAATCGAGTTTAACCAATTAGCTGTATTATTGGATCCGGATTTAATTGTAGTTAGCAGAACAATTGTTGGAACACCATCACCTGAACCATAATCATAAATATCAAAATCAAAAACCTTTACAGATTCACCATCGGAATCATTCAGGGAAGAAATGAAAATTGGATCTGGCTGGGAGGACGGAGACGGACCATCAACTTCGGAGTCATTGTCATTTGAAGAAACAATATAAGTTGTCCAGGTTAGATCATCAATAGCACATCTGTAAGCATTTCCTTCTTTTGAGACTTTTATTGTAATGGGGCCACTTACATTAATATTGGATATGGTAGTTGTAGTTGCAGTACCTGAATATGGAACAGTACCAACACTATTGTTATTAACATATACTGTAAGGTTACCATCTTCAGTTGCATTTCCAAATTTTCTCTGTGTGGTTAATGTAATGCTCCCGACTCCTCCGCTAATATTAGCTTGAGATTCCAGATATCCATTTCTAATGGTAATTGCTTTGCCATTAATTGTTTGATCAGTTCTGGCATCTGTAGCGGTCCATGAAACAGAATTATCCCCGGTCCAGTTTCTAATCAAATATGAAGAGGCAGATGAAGTTGGAATATTGGTAAATGTTTCCAACCCTTGACCGAAGGAAAGATTTAAAATTAATAAAAACGAAAAAGTAAACAGTTTTTTCATCACGTTTTGGTTTAAAATTGAATAATGCCCTAAAAAACAGGCTTGTACGATTGCAGGGCAAAGGTAGGACAAAAAAATGGAAAAAGTATTGGAGCAAATGTTAAAGTTATAAAAAGAAATGGGATAATTTGGAAATCGGATAATTTGGAAATTTGGAAATGAGTCAATTGGGAAACAGAGATAAGAGCCAGGAGCCAGGGCAGAAGAGCCAGGTAAGGAACGAAGGAAAAATTTCTGAGGTCCAGTGATCAGTGATCAGTGATCAGTGTGTTTTGATGATGATAATGATGATGTATGTCATGGCGAAGAATGTCATGATTTTCAATCTACATGTTCCATCATGATCTACGGGATTTAGAACAAAGAAGCAAATGAACAAAAGCAACAAATGAACAAAATATTCATAAGCTCAATTGAAATGAATTTCAACTATAAAGCATTTGGAATTCAAAAAAAGAATCATCGAAATATGAATTACATATCTATGACTTAAAAGCATCGTGAATGAAATCCATAATGAATAAATGTCGAAACTGAGTGAATTTCCAGGTTATAAGTTAAGGATCGGGATTGTACACGCTGATACATTTACATGCATTCAATTTAATTTTATAAATTTGTTTTGGAAAGGGTAATTACGATTTAGTTTTAACAGTGCTAGGTTCCCGATCTGAGCAGAAATTTATAAAATGGACAAAAAGCTGAATCATATTCTTTTTTCCATCATCATGCCTACCTATAACAGGGCAAATATGATCGGAATCGCCATTGAAAGTTTACTCAAACAGACGTATAATCATTGGGAACTTATCATAGTGGATGATGGCTCTGTGGATGATACACGTAAAGTCGTTGGTATATACTCAGCGAGAGATAACAGGATAAAGTATGTCTTCCAAATGAATCAGGGAGAAAGTGCAGCCAGAAATGTCGGATTGTTGGAGGCAAAAGGTGATTTTATCAGTTTTTTGGATGATGATGATTATTACCTGGAAAATTTTTTGGCAGTATTTGAAAAAAATATCAAAGAAGGCAAAACTGGATTAGCTGTGTTTATGTGTGATCAGGCTGAAGAATCCGATCATGTGATTAAAATGAAGCAAATTGATAAAAAAAAATTTGTAAAGAATAGTCTGAGTTATCTGATACGTTTTGGAAATAATTTACAACCCTTTGTTTTTCCGGCAAATATCTTTAAGGAGGAATTTTTTGATACCAGGTTTGTTTACGGTGAAGATGTTCACTTACTATACCGTATTTTGCTTAGATTGCCGTTATTTTACGTGCAGGAAACCCTTTGTGTATATAAAAATCATCAGAATATGACTTTTAATAGAGAATTCAAGGATGGTTTATTTTTGAAAACGTCATTTACCAGATTAGATATGTTTGATGATTTGTTCCTGAAATATAAAAAAGCGTTTTTTGAAAGAGCAGCATTATCAAATCTGTGTTTTAAATTCAACAGGTACTGTTATTTTTATGCCAGTGCAGCACTGAAAAAACAAAAAACAGCCGACAGTTTAGCCATATTAAAAAGGATGAAATGGGATCAGCCGAATTTTGAGATGTTGTATTACTATATTTCAATCATTTCCAGATTTTTGTATTATGCTTTGAAAAAGAAAATATTGGTTATATCGAAATAATAAAGTTGTTTATCTTTTTTAGCGTCTAATTCACATTGCTTTCGTTTATTTTATTCTTGAACAAGTTCAATGTGTTATAAAATGGTAATCTGGTGTACAGAGAAATCAAATAATAAATGGATTTATAATTAGCATCCTTCAATTCAAATTTTCTGACAAGTTTAAAAAATAAATCAAAATCGCCGGATTTCATGGCTGCACTGGCAAAGCCATATAAAATGTGATTTTTTTGAGAGAAAATAATTTTTTTTGGAATACATTTAAATAATTCCGGTTGTTTAATTAATAGATCTTCGAGACAATCAATTGAATAATATGCATTCTTTCTCAGTTCAGAAATAAATTTTTTCCTTGTTCCCGTTGTCATATGTTGGACGTTCACACATCCGGTAAAGGGAAGATAATATAAAGGGTAATGCAGACTGATTTGAATGATCAGATGAAAATCCTGGCCAAAAGGGCAGTTTGTATTAAATCTGAGGTTTTCAAAAATTCTTTGATGTATAGCGAAAGGTCTTATACTGCTCTGCATTTTCCAAAGCATGAGTGTAGGGTTATCGAGATGTTTTATTGGTAATTTATTGAGGATAACTTTATTTTCAAAGGTTTTGACATATTCATTGCACATAAAAAATGCAACTGGTTTATCAAATTCAATAATTGACTTTTCAAATGTTTCAAAAAAAATCTCCAGCAAATAATCATCATCGTCCAGAAAAGAAATATAAAGGCCTTTAGAAAGTTCTATTCCATGATTTCTGGAAACACTTTTACCGGAATTCTCCTGATAATAATAACCGATCCGCTCATCCTCAAAAGATTTGACCACTTCTGCCGTATGATCCGTTGACCCGTCGTCTATCACGATGAGTTCCCAGTTGGTATAGGTCTGATCCAGAACGCTTTGTATGGCTTTACCCAACAGGTCGGCCCTGTTGAAGGTCGGAATGATCACGGAAAAAAATGGCGTGCCGGACATGGATTTTTTTCAAAGATAAGGATAATTTGGAAATTGGACAATTTGGAAATTTGAAAATATAGAGAAGAGCCGGGGCAAAAGAGCCGGGGCAAAAAAGTCAGGGCAGAAGAGCCGGAAAGGGAATGCAACTATAATTTGAACAAATCAACAAATCATCAAATTCCAAAAGATTTGAAGATTTGAAAATTTGAAAATTTGAAAATTGAGCATACTCCGAAAAGGTTTTTTCTGTAGATCCCGCAGATTTTCGCTGATTTTTTTATTTCTGATCAGATAAATTAAGTCTGTGTTAATCTACGGGATCTGCGGGAACGAATTAATCAGGCATTTTTGGAGTTGTCTCAAAGAATAAAATGTAGGATATGGAATCATTCAATAAATCAAAAATCGGAACATCTCGAATCATGACGCTAAAGGTCATGATCTGCGACAGCTCGAACAACTCCAACTTCTCAAACGAATAAACAATTAAACGAATAAACAATTGGAATCAAGAGGATGAATGTCATGATCTCCGACATTTCAAGCAAAAAGACTATAGATTTAGGCATCAGATCGAATACCTTGATTCAGGTTTTATTTTAGCTTTCCCCCAGCAATTCAAAGATTTCCGCTCTCAGGACGGGTAATTCCTTCATGATGATCGTCCAGATAACCTCATCTGAAATATTATCATATTCATGAGCGATCCTGTTTCGTGTTCCAATGATTTTGTGAACGGTTTTAATCTCCAGATCTGAATTTTTAATGATTCGGTTAACTGCTTCTCCAATGATCTCTATATTCCTTTCGACTGCTTTTTTGGTTTTTAAATCGTTTTGGTATGTAAAGAAATCTCTTTTTTCAGGAAGAAAATCATTGATCTCATCTATACTTCTGAGTATATCATCCAACCAGGCTTTCACTCTATTGTTCATAGATGAGGATTTTTGTTCTATCAAGTTCCTGCCTGAAAAACCTGTTCTTTATAGCCCTCTCTTCGATCAGATCTATTTGTCTTTGGAGCAATATTTCCAGCCGTTCTTTCAGATCAAAGTACAGATCAGTGTATTTGAAAGGATCTTTTTCTTCAAAATCAACGACAAAGTCAATATCGGAATCTTCCCGGAAGTCATCTCTGACAACGGATCCAAAAACACCAAGTGTCTTGACCTTGTGATCCTTACAGAGTTTTTTAATTTCTTTTAATTTCTTGCTTTCCAGGTTCATTTCCGAATTATTATTATAATATTGGAACAAAAATAAACAAAAAACACGGCAATGAGCGAATTTGAAAATTGGATAATTTGAAAATATGGAGAATAGCAAGGGGCCAGGGCAAAAGTCCTGGGTTGGGAATGCAACTATAATTTGAACAAATAAACGATTCAACAAATAAACGAATCAACAAATAAACAACTCAACAATTCAAACTTCCAAAAAAGCAATTATCCATTTTCTTCACTAATTTTGCGAAATGATGCAGGATCCGAATACATATCATATCCAGACCGATCATTTCGAAGGCCCATTCGATCTGTTGCTGTTCTTTATCCAGCGGGATGAGATCGATATATACGATATACCGATCAGTCAGATCACAGAGGATTTTCTCGCCTACATCAGGCAGATCGTGCAGATGAACCTGGACGTGGCCAGTGATTTCATCCTGATGGCATCCACGCTGATGCGCATCAAGGCAAAAATGCTTTTGCCCAGAAAGGAGCTGGATGAAGCGGGCAATGAGATTGACCCGCGACAGGATCTGGTCCGACAGCTGATAGAATATAAAAAATACAAGGACATTCTCGATGAAATGCGCCAACTCGAAGAAAACAGGGCGATGAAACATCCGAGATCATTTGCTTCCCGGGAACTTAAAATGATCGCAACCCGAGCCATGGCTGATGTGGAGATGGAGTCTGTCAGTTTGTTCAAATTGCTCAAAGCTTTTGAAAAAGTGATGGCTCGTCTGGAGAAAAAGAAAAGCCATAAAGTTCATACGGTCAGGAACTACAACTATTCTCTTGAGGATCAGAAAAAGCATATTTTAGGCAGGTTGAAGCCTGGCAAAAAAGTAGGTTTTGATAAGATTTTCATAGAAATAGAGAACAGGATACAGGCCATAGTCACTTTTTTGGCGATGCTTGAATTATTGAATTCTGCCCGGATCATCATCGTGTTGGGAGAAGGGACAAATAATTTTTGGTTGGAAAATGTCGCATGATATCATTAAAAGTCCGGTAAAATTATCGATTTTATTCTTCGCGTCTTATCTTTGCGGCTCGTAAGTATTCAAAAGAAAATAAATCATAAAATATGGCAAATATTGGTAGAGTTAGTCAGGTGATCGGTCCTGTAGTGGACGTGAGTTTTTCCGATGAAGGATCTGTTTTACCTGAAATCCTGAACGCCTTGATCGTAAAGCGGGAAGGCCTGAATGACCTGATCCTTGAGGTTCAGCAACACCTCGGAGAGGACTCCGTCAGAACTGTGGCGATGGATTCTACCGACGGCTTGGTCAGAGGTATGGAGGCAGTGGATACTGCAAAACCTATCACCATGCCTGTAGGAGAAATGATCAAAGGCAGACTGTTTAATGTGATCGGGGAAGCGATCGATGGTATCGGACCGGTTCCAAAGGACGAAAACGCATATTCCATTCACAGAAAGCCACCGATATTTGAAGATCTTTCTACCGAAACGGAAGTTTTATTCACGGGGATCAAGGTGATTGACCTGATCGAGCCATATCCCAAAGGAGGTAAAATTGGTTTATTCGGTGGTGCCGGTGTTGGAAAAACTGTCTTGATCATGGAGTTGATCAACAATATTGCCAAAGGTTATGCTGGTATTTCCGTATTTGCAGGTGTGGGAGAACGGACAAGAGAAGGTAATGACCTGCTCAGAGAGATGCTGGAATCCAATGTGATCCGGTATGGAAAGGAATTTATGGAAGACATGGAGAATGGCGGTTGGGACCTGTCCAAAGTGGATATGAAATCTTTGGGAGAATCACAAGCCACGCTGGTATTCGGTCAGATGAACGAACCTCCGGGAGCAAGGGCGAGGGTAGCTTTGTCAGGTTTGACAGTTGCGGAATATTATCGTGACGGAGATTTGTCAGATCCGACCGGAGGAAAGGATATCCTGTTTTTCATCGATAATATATTCAGATTTACGCAGGCAGGTTCAGAAGTATCTGCTTTGTTGGGAAGGATGCCTTCAGCAGTAGGATATCAGCCCACTCTGGCAACTGAGATGGGTTTGATGCAGGAAAGGATCACCTCCACCAAGAGAGGTTCCATCACTTCTGTTCAGGCAGTATATGTACCTGCTGATGACCTTACTGACCCGGCTCCTGCAACCACATTTGCCCACCTTGATGCAACGACTGTATTGAGCAGGAAATTGTCTGCGCTGGGAATTTATCCGGCCATTGATCCGTTGGATTCAACCTCTACCATTATGAATGAGGCTACTTTGGGGAAAGCACATTATGAGACAGCTCAAAAGGTGATCAATATTCTTCAGAGATACAAAGAGTTGCAGGATATCATTGCGATTTTGGGTATGGAAGAACTGTCTGAAGAAGACAGACTTGCCGTAAACAGAGCCAGGAAAATCCAAAGATTCCTTTCACAACCATTCCACGTTGCAGAACAATTTACGGGAACTCCGGGAGCATTGGTACCGATAGAAGAAACCATCAAAGGATTTAATATGATCCTCGACGGAGAGATGGATCAATATCCTGAAGCTGCATTCAATCTGAAGGGTGTAATTGAAGAGGTGATCGAAGCAGGAAAGAAAATGCTTGAAGAAGCCAATGCTTAATTCTGAAAATAATTAGCCATGCATTTAACGGTATTAACACCAGACAGAGAATATTTCAACGGACAGATCAAAGGTGTAGTAGTTCCCGGTCTCAAAGGCAGGTTTGAAGTTCTGGAAAACCATGCGCCCATCATTTCTTCCTTGCAGCAAGGGGAAGTAAATATCATTCCTGTTGCCGGAGATCGTTTGAAATTCAGGATTTCCAATGGATTTATTGAGGTTTTAAATAATGAAGTCGCTCTACTGGTCAACGGACTTAATGACGAATAATGTAACACGAAAAACACTTTTTTAAAAGGCTGACGCTACGGGGTCAGCCTTTTTTGTTTTAGTGTACAGGATGGCGGATCAGGTC